>CAIOYD010000042.1 GCA_903862415.1 uncultured Oxalobacteraceae bacterium
ACTTCATCCAGATAGGCACGCAAATCAAAGTGACGGATGTTTTCCGACGACTGATCCACCGCTACCTGTTTAAAACTGCTGATCAGGCTGGCGCTGCGCTGACTGTTGGTGGTCATGATGCGCAGCGACTGACGGAAGATATCGATAAATTCAGCCATGGCAGTTTTGGTCAGCTGGCTGGCATCAAACTGTTTCTGCATTAACGCCAGCTCTTCCACCATATGGCTGGTGGCAGTGACGCAAATACCTAAGGGGGTATTGATTTCATGCGCTATACCGGCAATCAGACTCCCGAGTGAGGCAAGTTTTTCCTGTCGCACCAGTTCACTTTGCGCTGCCTTGAGCGTTGCCAATGTTTGATTGAGGGTATCGTTTTGCTGTTCCAGCTGAATTTGTGACAGACGAATATTTTCATCTGCCCGTCGTCGGGCAAACAGCGTGGCCACATGATTGGCGACAAAAGCGATGAGTTCCAGATCTGACTGGGTATAAATCAGCGCGGGGGAATAACTTTGAATAATTAAAATGCCGTACAGACGATCTTGCACCAGCAGTGGCGCACCCATCCAACTGGTGCTGGAAATGGTTCCGGCGATGCGAATGGCTCCACTTGCCACGAGGGCTTCCAGACTGGCACGGTTGAGCAATTGCGCCTGTCTGGTTTGGATCACATACGACGTAATGCCCATGCCCAAGGGGAAACGGGTTCCCGGCTGGCTGGAATCTTTTTCATCGACGATATATTCAATCGTGAATTCATTTTTGGACTCATCAAACAGGGCAATCATGAAATTTGGTACATCCATGAGTTCACTGATGATTTCCTGCAGGCGGGTAAAGTTTTTATCTTTATCAGGCACCAGCACCGATAATTCGGCAATCTGATAGAGCGATCTTTGCAGGGCTTCGGCTTTGCGGCGCTCATCAATTTCACGTTCGAGCATGGCGGTGCGTTCACTGACGGCTTGCTCCAGGCGGTCGAGGCTCATCATGCTTTGCATGGCCACTGAAATATGCGCGGCTATCAGACCAAACAGCGCCTGATCTTCTTCCGAATACATGTGCTGCTGATCATAACTCTGAATCACCAGTGCGCCTAGTGGGCGACGATGCTGGTCTAACAGCGGGTAACCCACCCAGTGCTCGGCACGCGAGCCGCTGCCCCAGGCTTTGGCTTCGCGTTCGCGGATGGCATCTTCTTCGGCCGTCATCGCCAGTGGCTGGCGATTCAGAATTACCCAGGCAGTAGGCGATTCTTCGGGTGAGCCCAGAGGAAAACTTTGCTGCGGATCTAGCGGCGCATCGCGTTCATCCACTTCATAGACATAGCGTATGGTATGACTGGCTTGGTCAAACAGGGCAGCATAAAAATTGGCGGCATACATAACCGGCGTCAGGGCCAGATGCACGGCCCGGATAAATTCCACAATGTCGCTGGAGCGGGCCGAAATTTTGCTGATTTCCAGCACTAGCTTTTGTACCGCTTCGAGTCGTTGCAGCCGTGTCACCATGGAATCAACCCTGTCATATTTTTTCGCTCACACTGCGCGATTTTTCAGAGTATTACATATTCCGGCGATACTGTCCCCCGACTTCAAACAGGGCTGTGGTTATCTGTCCCAGTGAACACACCCGCGTTGCCTGCATGAGCTGGGCAAACACGTTTTCATTAGCGATGGCAGCCTGTTGCAGGGCGGCCAGCGCAGCTGGTGCTGCTTCGGCATGCTGTGCATGAAATTGCGCCAGCCTGGTCAGCTGAGATTGTTTTTCCTCATCAGTGGAACGCGCGAGTTCGATTTTTTGCGGTGCCTGACCTGCTTTGGGATTACGGAAGGTATTCACACCGACGATAGGCAGGCTGCCATCGTGCTTCATGTGTTCGTAATGCATCGACTCTTCCTGAATTTTGCCGCGCTGGTAGCCGGTTTCCATGGCACCCAGCACGCCACCGCGTTCGGCTATGCGTTCAAATTCCTGCAGCACGGCTTCTTCCACCAGATCGGTGAGTTCTTCAATGATGAAACTGCCCTGGATAGGATTTTCGTTTTTCGCCAGTCCCCATTCACGATTGATGATCAACTGAATCGCCAGTGCACGGCGCACGGAATCATCAGTCGGCGTGGTGATGGCTTCATCAAATGCATTGGTGTGCAACGAGTTGCAGTTGTCGTAGATGGCAATGAGTGCCTGCAGCGTGGTGCGGATATCATTGAAATCAATTTCCTGCGCATGCAAAGAACGGCCGCTGGTTTGAATATGGTATTTCAGTTTTTGGCTGCGGTCATTGGCAGCATATTTATCACGCATGGCCACCGCCCAGATACGCCGCGCCACCCGACCCAGCACGGTGTATTCCGGGTCCATGCCATTACTGAAGAAAAATGACAGATTGGCGGCAAAGTCATCGATGTGCATGCCGCGCGCCAGATAGGCTTCGACAAAGGTGAAGCCGTTGGAGAGCGTAAAGGCCAGTTGCGAAATCGGATTGGCACCGGCTTCGGCGATATGGTAGCCGGAAATCGATACCGAATAAAAATTGCGTACCTGATGATGCACAAAATATTCCTGAATATCGCCCATGACTTTGAGTGAAAATTCGGTAGAAAAAATACAGGTGTTTTGTCCCTGATCTTCTTTAAGAATATCAGCCTGCACGGTGCCACGCACGTTTTGCAGTACCCAGGCACGGATTTTGGCGGCCTCATCCGCACTCGGTTCGCGTTTATTATCGAGACGGAATTTATCCATCTGCTGATCGATCGCGGTGTTCATGAAAAATGCCAGGATGGTGGGAGCCGGACCATTTATAGTCATCGACACCGAAGTCGCCGGGTCACACAGATCAAAGCCGTCGTACAGGACTTTCATATCATCGAGAGTGGCTACCGAAACGCCGGAGTTGCCTACCTTGCCGTAGATATCCGGACGCACTGCCGGATCGGCACCATACAGTGTGACCGAATCAAAGGCGGTAGAAAGTCGTTTGGCGGGCATGCCCTGCGACACCAGCTTGAAGCGTCGGTTGGTGCGGAAGGGATCACCTTCGCCGGCAAACATGCGGGTCGGGTCTTCGCCTTCGCGTTTAAAGGCAAACACACCGGCGGTAAAGGGGAATGAGCCGGGCACATTTTCGAGCATCAGCCAACGTAAAATTTCACCATGGTCGACAAATTTCGGCAGCGCCACTTTACGGATTTTGGTACCTGAAAGGGTATGAAAAATCAGTCCGGTACGGATTTCACGGTCACGAATTTTGACCACATATTCGTCACCGGCATAGGCTTCCTGCATAGCAGGCCAGCTCGCGAGCAACTGCTTGCTGTTGGCGTCCAGATGATGATCGCGTTCCTGAATCAGATCGTCCATATCCACTGCACGTCCGGCTTTGTGCAGCATTTTCCCGGCTGCTTGCAGCTGCTGTTTTTCACGTGCCCAGTTAACCTGTTTGGCGCTGTAACGATGATAGTGGCGGACACAGTCGGCAATTTCGGCCAGATAGCGACTGCGTGCCGGTGGGACGATGACATTTTTCCCGCTCGAGAAATGCGTGGCCACCGCAGGCAGTTTGCTGCTCTGCAGCGACAAGCCCTGAGTCGCCAGTCGGGCCAGCAAACCCTGATACAGTGCCGTGACGCCATCATCATTAAAGCGCGACGCCTGGGTGCCATACACCGGCAACTGTTCGGCTTTGAGGGTCCACAGTTCGCGATTGCGCTGTACCTGTTTGGCCACATCGCGCAGCGCATCGAGCGCGCCTTTGCGGTCAAATTTATTAATGGCGACAAAGTCGGCAAAATCGAGCATGTCGATTTTTTCCAACTGTGAGGCGGCACCAAATTCGGGGGTCATCACATACAGGCTGGTATCGACATGCTGCACAATGGCGGCGTCACCCTGACCGATACCGGAAGTTTCCACCAGCACCAAATCAAAACCGGCGAGCTTGCAGGCGGCAATCACTTCCGGCAGCGCCGGTGAAATTTCGGACCCGGCTTCGCGCGTGGCCAGCGACCGCATAAACACCCGCGGCAACCCCTGAGCCCACGGCATGATGGCATTCATGCGGATACGGTCACCGAGCAAAGCGCCACCGGATTTACGGCGCGACGGATCGATCGAAATCAGTGCAATATTGAGACTGTCATTCTGATCCAGCCGGATGCGGCGGATCAGTTCATCGGTGAGCGACGATTTACCGGCACCACCGGTCCCGGTAATGCCTAACACCGGCACGTGGCGGGCCTTGGCCTGGGTAAACAGCGCGGCTTTGAGCGCCGGGTCGACCTGTTCATTTTCCAGCGCGGTGATGAGCTGCGCCAGATGACGTTGACGCGTGGCCATGTCCGGTTCCTGCAAAGCAGCGAGTGAGGTGGGAGCGTAGTCGGATAAATTGACATCGCAGGCCTGGATCATCGATAAAATCATGCCCACGAGTCCCATACGCTGGCCGTCTTCCGGGCTGAATATCCGCGTCACGCCATAGGCATGCAATTCATTGATTTCATCGGCCACAATCACGCCGCCACCTCCACCAAAGACTTTGATGTGGGCACCGCCACGGGCGCGCAGTAAATCGAGCATGTATTTAAAATATTCCACATGCCCTCCCTGATAGCTGGAAATCGCAATTCCCTGGACATCTTCCTGCAGCGCTGCGGTCACCACGTCTTCGACCGAACGGTTATGCCCGAGATGGATGACTTCGGCACCATTGGCCATGAGGATGCGGCGCATGATGTTGATCGAGGCGTCGTGACCGTCAAACAGCGACGCAGCGGTGACAAAACGCACCTTATGGGCCGGTTTATATTCTGTCAGATTGGCGCTAATGGATAAATCAGTCATGGGACACTTCCTTGGCGCGGTGGCACCGGGTAATTAAACGACTCAAAACACGCATCGCTGCGCGCGGTACGGTAAATTATCTTACGTTGACGTTAACGTCAAGTAAAGCAGAGTCTGGCCGACCCATTCAAGCGTAAAAACATGCTATATTTTCAAGAATATCGCCATTCACCCAACTTTATCAGGCCTGCCATGACTAATTCCATGTCTTACCAGCACTATCTTCTGGGCCTGTTTGCGGTTGCCAATAACATTCCGGCCATCCCACTGTACATTAACCTGATTCACCGCTTAAACAAGGATGAACAGCACAAAGTTTGTCGGATTGCCACACTGACCGCGTTTTCGACCATGGTGATTGCCATGTTTACCGGTTTGAGTGTGCTTAACTTTTTTGAAATCAGCACCCCGGCCTTTCGTATGGCTGGCGGCCTGTTATTGATCAACACCGGTTTTGGCATGCTCCATTCGGAGCAAAAACCTACCAACGTCCCGGAAGTATCGCTGTCAAAAATTATCTCGTCGGCTATTATTCCGATCGGCCTGCCGCTGACCACGGGTGCGGGCACCATGACCACCATCATTGTGTTTGCCGAAACCGCCCATATCAAACCGTATTTGAATTTTCCGCTGATGGCGGCCATTCTGAGCATGACCGGAATTATTTATCTGTCGTTCCAGTATGCGCCCAAAATCATTCGTTTTCTTGGGGTGATTGGTCTGGATGTGGTGACCAAGATTTTCGGCCTGATTACCCTGGCACTGGGAATACAATTCATCCTCACCAGCCTGGCGGATGCGTTTCCTAAATTTATGTAGGGTTGAATTGGTACAGAACCAACTCTATGGGCACATAGGTAACCAGTGATTTGGGTAGGATTTTGATGCCCAGTTCGGCTGTTTTTTCATGCTGGGGCCTTTAGCGCTATTTCAAGCAGCTTGGTTAATACGAATTCAATGCAACTTATTTATCAATTCCAGCTCCCTTTGCTTTTTGAAATTTGAATTTACAGGATCTGGGATGTTAATCATGACCCTATTTGGAAAATTTCTTGGTTTTGTACCAGTTATCACTGCATTTTTTATGTGCGATAAAACCTTCAGCAATTTTTGTATAATCATGATGGAAGGAATGATTGTGTGGGTACCATATTGGCTCGCATGGTTGCTTACCAATGGCTTCCGAATGTCTAATGATTCCTCTGATTAAGTCTTGTTTCAGTGAGTCGCGGTGGAAACAGGCCATCGGGTCTTATTAAGCATTGACATCATTTTTACCTCCAAAAGACCAAAAATGCCCTGAATAGGGCATAGCCAACAAGCTAATTTCGCTTTACGATCTGGTTCAATGTCACAATCGCTAAAACGTGAGTTCTTTTTTAACGAGGCCTACCTTGAAAACCATCCCCCTGTATGTCCTGCTGAGCTTAACTCTGGTCGCCTGTGGCGGTGGAGGCAGGGGCGGCAGTCCGTCGACTACCGGTTCGTCCGGACACCCGCCGTCGAGTTCGCTGGCGGCACAGTGTGCCGTGCCGCGTGCGGCTGGCACTGTCAATCCGGATACGGGTCAGGCGTATGGGGACAGGCAGGGAAATCTGAGCAATGAAATGGCCTGGATAGGTTCGTATGTGAATGAAACCTATCTCTGGTATGCCGACGTTCCGGTGGTCTCGAGCACGCCGTACATCATCGGTGCTACGGTGCCGTATGTCAGTCCCTCCAACAACGTTGCGTCAACCAAAACCCTGGCGAGCAACTACGATGTGGTGGACGTGTATTTCAACAGCCAGCGCTCATCGCTGACGACGGCTTCGGGCAAACCCAAGGATCAGTTTCACTTTACCTACACCACCTCCGACTGGCAGGCTCTGTCCAAAGCCGGGGTGCAGGCGGGTTTTGGTTTTGATGTGGCCCTGCTGGCGGCGGCTCCACCACGACAGGCCTTAGTTGCGTTGACGTCGCCGGGTTCGGTTGCCGCGCAAAACAACCTGCTGCGCGGGGCGCAGTTTCTCACCGTGAATGGTGTCGACGTGGTCAATGGCAGCGATGTGGCGACACTCAACGAAGGTCTGTTTGCTCCGGTCGCGGGCAAACAATATACTTTTCAGATACTCGATCAGGGTGCCGTCACGCCACGCACCATCAGCATGGTGGCCGGTACCGTGACCCTCACACCGGTACAAAATGTCGGCACCCTGCCAGCGCCAAATGCGGCTGTCGGCTATATTCTGTATAACGACCAGATCGCCACCGCCGAGAGTGAACTGATCGCGGCCATCACTACCCTGAAGGCAGCTAACATCAGCGATCTGGTGCTCGATATGCGCTATAACGGTGGGGGTTATCTGGATCTGGCCAGTGAACTGGCTTACATGCTCGCAGGTCCTGCTGCCACGTCAGGTAAGGTATTTGAGCGCGATACCTTCAACAATAAAAATCCCTTCAACTTCACCACCGCTCAATCGACGATCGCCTTTTTGAATACCACACAGGGGTTTTCTACAACCTCAGGGCAGGCATTGCCTCAGCTTGGTTTGTCGACGGTGTATGTGATTACCGGCAAAGGCACGTGTTCGGCCAGTGAAGCGATCATGAATGGCTTGATCGGGGTGGGCGTGAAAGTGGTGCAGGTAGGCGCGACTACCTGCGGCAAACCGTATGGCTTTTTTCCGCAGGATAACTGCAGCACCACGTATTTTACGATTCAGTTTCAGGGCGTAAACAATCTCGGTTTCGGCGCCTATGCCGACGGCTTTATTCCCGGCGGCAGCGGCAGCACGGCCAATAATTTACCCGGCTGTGCGGTAGCTGACGACTTCAGCAAACAACTCGGTGATCCGGCTGAAGCCAGACTGGCGGCAGTGCTGCAATACCGCAGCAATGGCACCTGTCCGGCAGCACCGGCATTGGCAATGGCGCGCAGGCAACTGCCTGAACCGCAGCTGGTGCGCTCGGCCGCGCGCGAAAACCGGATATTGCGGCGGGTTGATTTACCGCTGTTTTAACACTGCCACCTGCTCGTAATAAGTCCGCATAGCCTGTTCCTTGACATGGCCAAAACCGCGTACTTTTTCTGGCAGGTTGGCCAGCAACAGCGCCTGGGGGCAATTTTCTGCGGTCAGATCAGCGCACAGTTTGCTCACCATTTTTTGATAGTGGGCCGACAGTTTGCGTTCTGACCGGCGTTCTGCGGTATAGCCGAATACATCGAAGGCGGTGCCGCGCAAGCCTTTGAGTTTGGCCAGCAGTTTGAAGGCCTGCCACATCCAGGAACCGTATTGCGCTTTGATCAGATGACCGGCGCCATCTTTTTTGGCCAGCAGCGGTGGTGCCAGATTGAACTGAACCCTGAATTCACCTTCAAACTGGGCCGCGAGTTGTTCGGCAAAGACGCCGTTGGTGTACAGACGCGCTACTTCATATTCGTCTTTATACGCCATCAATTTATAAGCATTTTTTGCCACCGCGGTACTGAGTTGATTACCCAGACCAAGTGACTCTTCCTTTTGTTTTACCTGCTGCACCAGCGCCTGATAGTGAGCAGCATAAGCACTGTTCTGGTACGCGGTGAGCTCACTCACACGACGCTGAATGAGTTTTTCCTGACTCACAGGCATGTGCAGCGTCACCGGTTGTGCCGGAATGGCGATGCCTGCCACCCGTGCCAGATCGACGGCGGCCCGACGTCCCCAGAGAAAGCTTTTTTTATTGCTCTCTACTGCGACACCGTTGAGTTCAATCGCACGCAACAGGGCGGCTTCTGTCAGTGGAATGGTGCCCTTTTGCCAGGCAAAGCCGAGCATGAACAGATTGGTGGCAATCGAGTCACCCATGAGCGCAGTCGCGAGTTGGGTGGCATCGATAAAGTCGACTTTGCCACCGACCGATTCGGCGATCAGAGCCTGCACTGCCGCAAGTGGGAATTCCCAGTCTGGCTGTTGCGCAAAGGTGCCTACCGGTGTCTGTTCGGTATTGACTACGGCTCGGGTGCGTTCCGGATTCATTTTGGAAATCGCATCAAAGGCACCGGTGGTGAGGATGTCGCAACCCAGAATCAGATCAGCTTCGCCGGTGGCGATGCGTTGTGCACGCAGTTTTCCCGGGTGAGCGGTGATACGGATGTGCGAAGTCACCGAGCCATTTTTTTGTGACATGCCGGTCATGTCGAGCACCGATACGCCTTTACCTTCAAGATGCGCAGCCATGCCGATCAATGCACCGATGGTGATCACGCCGGTGCCGCCGATGCCGTTGAGTAAAATATTGTAGGCGCTGTCGCAGGCTGGCAATGGCGGTACGGCTAAGGCTGGGAAATCATCCTGCCGGGTTTTCCCGGTGCTGGATTTTTTCAGGCGACCACCAACGACGGTGACAAAACTGGGGCAAAAACCTTTGACACAGGAATAATCTTTGTTGCAGGTCGACTGATCGATTTTACGCTTGCGACCAAATTCAGTTTCCAGCGGCATAATCGAGGTACAGTTGGATTGCACACCGCAGTCGCCACAACCTTCGCACACGGTTGAATTAATGAACAAACGTTTATCAGGATCAGGGAACTGACCTTTTTTGCGCCGGCGGCGTTTTTCTGCGGCACAGGTCTGATCATAAATGATGACTGAGGCGCCGATAAATTCACGCAATTCGCGCTGTACCGCATCCATGTCTTTACGGTCATGCAGGCTGACGATTTCCGGCAGGCCGGAACGGTCGGCATAGCGACTCAGATCTTCAGTCACCAGCGCAATCCGTTTAACGCCTTCGGCGGCCATTTGCTGCGCCATCATCTGCACACTGATGATGCCATCCACCGGCTGTCCGCCGGTCATGGCTACGGCGTCGTTATACAGAATTTTATAGGTGATATTCACTTTGGCCGCCACGGCAGCACGAATAGCCAGATAACCGGAATGGAAGTAAGTACCGTCTCCCAGATTGGCAAATACATGCGGCAGGGTGGAGAACGCGGCCTGCCCGATCCACGGTGCACCTTCACCACCCATGTGGGTGGTGGTCTTATTGTGTTCCGGATAAATTGCCGTCGCCATGACGTGACAGCCGATACCAGCCAAGGCCAGACTGCCTTCGGGTACTTTGGTGGAGGTATTGTGTGGGCAGCCGGAACAGTAGTAAGCCGGGCGCACCGGCGTATCAACGGTTTTTTTCAGCACCACATCTTTGGCTTCGAGAAAACTCAGCCGCGCTTTGATCAGATCGCTGGTATGAAAACGGGCAATCCGCGCTGCAATCACGCGGGCAATCTGGGCGACCGAAAAATCGGCCTTGGATGTCAGCAGCCAGTCGCCGCGCGGGTGCACCCATTCGCCTTTTTCATCAAACTTGCCGATGACTCTGGGACGCACATCGTCACGCCAGTTATATAACTGTTCTTTAAGCTGATATTCGACGATCTGGCGTTTTTCTTCCACCACCAGAATTTCATCCAGTCCGCGGGCAAATTCGCGCACACCATCGGGTTCGAGCGGCCAGGGCATGGAGACTTTGTATAAGCGGATACCGATCTCGGCGGCAAATTGTTCATCAATGCCAAGTTCTTCGAGCGCTTCGAGTACATCCAGATAGGACTTGCCGGAAGCGATAATGCCCAGTTTGGCATGGTCACTGTCGATGGTGGTGTGATTGAGCTGATTGGCGCGGGCATAGGCCAGGGCGGCATAGATTTTATAATCCTGCATCAGCGCTTCCTGCTTGCGCGCTTCGATGCCCAGAGTTTCAGTGGTCAGACGGGCGTTGAGTCCACCGGCAGGCATGAAAAAATCCTGCGGAATGTTAATTTGCAGACGGAAGGGATCGGCATCAATCGAGGCACTCGATTCGACCGTATCAGCGAGCGCCTTGAAACCAACCACACAACCGGAAAAACGCGACATGGCCCAGGCATGCAAACCCAGATCGAGATATTCCTGCACATTGCAGGGATACAGCATCGGGATCATGGCCGCCGAAAACATATGGTCGGACTGATGTGGCAGGGTGGAAGAATACGCGCCGTGATCATCACCGGCCACCAGAATCACGCCGCCTTTAGCCGAAGTACCGGCATGGTTCATGTGTTTAAAGACATCGCCGCAGCGATCCACGCCCGGACCTTTGCCGTACCACATGGCAAACACGCCATCGTATTTAGCCGGGCCGATCAGATCGACCTGCTGAGTACCCCAGACGGCGGTGGCGGCCAGATCTTCATTCACGCCGGGTACAAAGCGTATGTGTTCGGATTCGAGAAATTTTTTGGTTTTCCACAGCGTCTGATCCAGGCCGCCCAGTGGTGAACCACGATAACCGGAAATAAAACCGGCAGTATTGAGGCCATTGGCCAGATCGCGCTGGCGCTGAATCAGCGGCAGTCGTACCAGGGCCTGAACACCGGATAAATAAATCATGCCCGTTTTGGCAGTATATTTATCGTCCAGACTGACAGGGGCGAGCGAAGGCACGGCAGAATTCTGTGGTACAGGCATAAGATGTCCAAATTTGTGTTTCAGAGATGTATTTCATTTGCCCTGCAGTCGGGTAAGACTTAAGGAAACAAAACGACGGGTGCCAGGGTGTTGGCAGACAGCATTTTACAGCAAGCCCCGCAGGGCGAGTCAAGATTCAATAACCGGCGGCCAGTCCGGTGTTGCGCCGTGGATCGTTGGCGCCATAATAACGATTACCCGCAACCGGTTTACCATCCAGAGTGGGAGCGCCGACCAGAATCGCAGCGATATGGTTAGCAGGGGTGGCTTCGATAAAATGATGACCCATTTTTTCCAGCAAGCCCTGGGTGTCCGGGCTGAAGGCGAAGGGTTCCATAAAGGTGACGTCAGGCAGCCACTGTTCATGGAAACGTGGCGCATCCACGGCTTCCTGCAGCGTCATACCGTAATCCACCACATTGATTAAGGTATGCAGCACGGTGGTGATAATCCGGCTGCCGCCAGGCGTGCCCAGCACCATGAGTAATTTGCCATCGCGCATGACAATGGTCGGGCTCATGGAACTCAGCGGCCGCTTGCCGGGGGCAATCGCATTCGCCTCGCCCTGCACCAGACCAAACATATTCGGTACACCGACCTTGACGGTAAAGTCATCCATTTCATCATTGAGCAGCACACCGGTTTTGGCCGCCGTGACCTGAGCACCAAACCATTCATTGAGGGTGTAAGTCACGGAAACCGCATTGCCTTGCTGATCGACGATGGAATAGTGGGTAGTGTTATTGCCTTCATGCGCCAGCGTGCCCGGCTTGAGATCGGAAGACAGGGTGGCCTTATCCGGACTGATGGCGCTGCGCACTTGAGCCGCATAGTCTTTATCGATCAGATGCGCGGTCGGGTTACTGACAAAGTCCGGATCACCGAGGTAGGTATTGCGATCTGCATAGGCGTGCTGCATGGCTTCAATCTGCACATGCACCGCCTTGGCAGAACGGAAGCCCCAGTCTTTTAGCGGGTAACCTTCGAGGATATTGAGAATTTCGCAGATCACCACTCCACCGGACGATGGCGGCGGCGCAGAAATAATCTGCAAACCACGGTAATTGCATTCCACCGGAGTCAGTTCGCGGGCGCGATAGTGATCCAGATCGGCCTGGGTGACGATGCCTTTGCCTTGCTGGCTAGACGCAACCAGATGGCGCGCCACGTCACCCTGATAAAAGCCGCTGGCACCATGGAGGCTGATGGCGGTCAGGGTGTTGGCCAGATCATGCTGGATCAGGGTTTGACCGGCGCGAAACGGCTGGCCGTGGTTTAAAAAAATTGCCGCCGTCGGCGCATCCTGTTTGAATTCTTCGGTCGCTGTTCCCAGCATGTCGACATCGCCCTGCTGCAGTACAAAACCCTGTTGTGCCAGACGGATTGCCGGTGCGATCAGTTCACTGCGCGGCCGGCTGCCATAGTTGGCCAGCGCCATTTCCATCCCGGCTACCGTCCCTGGCACGGCCACGGCCAGATGCCCGTGTGAACTCAACCCATTGATCACCTGCCCCTTAGCATCCAGATACATATTGGCACTGGCTGCCAGCGGTGCTGTTTCGCGGAAGTCGATAAATTTTTTGCGGCCATCAGCCAGCACGATGGTCATAAAACCACCACCACCCAGATTACCGGCGGCCGGATATACCACCGCCAGCGCATATCCCACGGCCACGGCTGCATCGATGGCATTGCCACCGTGTTTTAAAACATCCACCCCGACTTCGGTGGCCAGATGCTGGGCTGTCACCACCATGCCGTGTCCGGCAGCTACCGGCGCCACTGAAGCAGCCTGCACTGTCAGGCTCAGTACCAGCAGACTCAAACCCAGCAAGCCGGACAAATAATGGGGCCGTGCGCGCGGCAACAGTGGAGGCATGGGTGGTTCCTTTGAGCTTTGGGGGAGTGAACGGATTACAAACGTTCCATGTCTTCGGGATCAAGTGCAATGATATGGGTTTGCGGTTGCCCGCGCTCATCGTGAAATTCTTTGCTGACCCAGGGTTGGCCGAATTCATCGATGCCATAAATTTTGAACAGCTGGCCGACCATGGATTGAATCAACGGCTGTTCATCGTCTGGGAAATCAGCAATAAAATCGGCGTTTAAGGCC
>CAIOYD010000043.1 GCA_903862415.1 uncultured Oxalobacteraceae bacterium
ACTGGCTACAAATTTCCGCGTGCTCGCGCCCGATATGGTTGGGTTCGGCTATACCGAACGTCCGGCCGGCGTGCAGTACAACATGGAAAACTGGGTCAGCCACATTCTCGGTTTCATGGATGCGCTGGGTATCGAAAGAGCCCACGTGGTCGGAAATTCGTTCGGAGGTGGCCTGGCATTGGCGCTGGCGATTCGCGCACCGCAACGCGTTGACCGGCTGGTGTTGATGGGCAGCGCCGGGATCACCTTTCCGTTAACCGAAGGACTTGATCGCGTATGGGGCTATCAACCTTCAATCGATGCAATGCGCGGCCTGCTTGACATCTTTGCGTTTAACCGCAATCTGGTGACGGACGAGCTGGCACGGATGCGCTATGAGGCCAGTATCCGTCCGGGCTTTCAGGAGGCGTTTTCCAGTATGTTTCCGGCTCCGCGCCAGCGCGGTGTCGACAGTCTGGCGAGTCCGGAATCCGCCATCCGGAACCTGTCACACCCAACCTTGATCGTGCACGGACGCGAGGACAAAGTCATTCCGCTTGCCAGTTCTTATCAACTGATGGATCTGATTCCCCGTTCGCAACTGCACGTGTTTGGCGAATGCGGCCATTGGACCCAGATCGAGCATGCAGCCCGCTTTAACCGCCTCATCAGCGATTTCTTTCTGGAAGCGCTCTTGTGAGCGTGATATTGATGCAGCCTCAGGATTTGATGCTCTAAGCCGGGCGCGGCACATGACTGCGCCCCAAGTGCATGGTCCTGCGCTAGAATAACCGCTACGCCAACGACGTTGATAAATTTTAGTTCAGCCGATGCTGGCGGTGCAGACTGGAAAAAATTTTTACCATGAACCGTCGACATCAGCACCATCACCCAATCCAAAAAATTCTGGTAGCCAACCGTTCCGAAATCGCGATTCGCGTCATGCGGGCAGCCGCCGAGCTAGGGATTCGTACCGTAGCAATTTATGCTGCGGAAGACCGGTTTGGTCTTCACCGCTTCAAGTCAGATGAAAGTTATCTGGTGGGGGAAGGTAAAAAGCCGATAGCCGCTTACCTCGACATTAACGACATCATCAGGATTGCCCTTGAAGCGAACGTTGATGCCATTCATCCAGGCTATGGATTCTTATCCGAAAATCCGGATTTCGCAGATGCCTGCGCTGCTAATGGAATCGCTTTCATTGGCCCCGGTTCTGATGTCATGCGCACGCTCGGCAACAAGGTTGCTGCACGCCAGGCGGCTGTATCCGCAGGCGTGCCGGTCATGCCGGCGACTGGCGCTCTCCCGCATGATATCGACGAAGCCAAAAAGCTCGCTGCCGAAGTCGGCTATCCGTTGATGCTGAAAGCCAGTTGGGGCGGCGGAGGTCGGGGCATGCGAATGATTGAAACCGAGGCCGATCTGCCTGATCAGTTGAATATGGCGCGGCGCGAGGCATTGAGCGCCTTCGGCAATGACGAAATGTATCTGGAAAAACTGGTGCGTCGCGCCCGGCATGTCGAAGTGCAGATTTTGGGTGACCGTCACGGCAATCTGGTGCACCTGTATGAGCGCGACTGCACCGTGCAGCGCCGCAATCAAAAGGTGGTTGAACGCGCCCCTGCACCATATCTGGACGACGCGAACCGCACTGCACTGTGTGAAGCCGCATTGCGTCTCGGACGCGCAGTTGGCTACACCCATGCGGGGACGGTTGAATTCCTGATGGATGCCGATACCGGCAAGTTTTACTTTATCGAAGTCAATCCGCGCATTCAGGTCGAGCATACGGTGACCGAGGAGGTGACCGGCATCGATATCGTCAAAGCGCAAATCCGTATCTGTGAAGGTGCGATGATAGGCTCGGTTGAGACCGTGGGCACTATTCCACTGGCCGGCGTTCCCCTGCAGGATGGAATTCGGTTGAACGGGCATGCGCTGCAATGCCGCGTTACTACCGAGGATCCTGAAAACAACTTCACACCGGATTACGGCCGGCTGACGGCTTACCGCAGCGCGGCCGGTTTTGGAGTTCGGCTGGATGGCGGCACTGCCTATTCGGGCGCTATCATTACTCCGTACTATGATTCGCTGCTGGTCAAGGTTACCACGTGGGGGCAAAGCTCAGATGAGGCAGTCACCCGCATGGATCGCGCCCTGCGCGAATTTCGAGTGCGCGGTGTATCGACCAATCTGTCGTTTCTCGAAAACATTATCAATCATCCACAGTTCAAATCCGGTGCGTGCATTACCCGATTTATCGACGATACCCCGGAACTGTTCAAGATAGTGAAACGTCGCGACCGAGCTACCCGACTGTTGCGTTTCGTTGGAGAGGTGGTGGTCAACGGCAATCCGGAAATGAAGGGGCGGACTGCACCCGAACGCATCCTGCCACATCCGATCTTGCCACGCACCGACAGATTGGCACTGATCCGGCCAGGCAGTCGCGACAAGCTCATTGAACTGGGGCCGGAAAAATTTTCACAATGGATGCGTGATCAATCGCGCGTTCTGTTGACCGACACGACCATGCGCGATGCGCATCAATCCCTGTTTGCAACGCGTATGCGGACCGCCGACATGCTTGCGATCGCACCTTATTACGCGCGCACCTTGCCGGAGCTGTTTTCGCTGGAATGCTGGGGCGGGGCCACGTTTGATGTTGCCATGCGTTTCCTGAAGGAGGATCCGTGGCAGCGCCTGTCACAGTTGCGTGAACGGGTTCCCAATATTCTGTTTCAGATGTTGCTGCGCGCGTCCAACGCAGTGGGTTACACCAACTATCCGGACAACGTAGTGCGGCATTTTGTGCAGCAGGCCGCCACTGGCGGCGTTGACCTGTTTCGCGTGTTTGACTCACTGAACTGGGTTGAAAATATGCGCGTGGCGATCGATGCGGTGCGGGAAGCCGGTGCGCTGTGCGAAGGGGCGATCTGTTATACCGGTGACCTGCTGGATAAGGCACGCTCGAAATACGATCTTCAGTATTACGTCAGCATGGCCAAGCAACTGGAACGGGCCGGTGCCAACGTGATCGGCATCAAAGATATGGCCGGTGTGTGCAAGCCGGAAGCGGCCCGACTGCTGATCAGGGCGCTGAAGCAGGAAGTCGGATTGCCACTGCATTTTCATACCCACGACACCAGCGGCATCTCGGCGGCCAGCGTGCTGGCTGCGGTCGAAGTCGGTTGCGATGCGGTTGACGCTGCCATGGATTCAATGAGCGGACTGACTTCGCAGCCCAACCTGGGCTCGATTGCTGCGGCGTTGTCAGGCAGTTTGCGCGATCCTGGTCTTGATCACGATGCGCTGTTTGCAATTTCACAGTACTGGGAAGGGGTGCGAAGCTACTACGCACCGTTTGAGGCCGACATTCGCTCTGGCACATCGGACGTCTACCGTCATGCGATGCCCGGTGGCCAGTACACCAATCTGCGCGAACAGGCGCGCGCAATGGGTTTGACCCATCGCTGGAATGAGGTGTCGCAAGGCTATGCCGATGTCAATCAGTTATTCGGTGATATCGTCAAGGTCACGCCTACATCCAAGGTGGTGGGCGACATGGCGTTGTTCATGGTCGCCAACGACCTGACGCCAGGCGATGTCATTAATCCGGACAAGGAAATCGGTTTCCCGGAATCGGTCATCTCCCTGTTCAAAGGCGAATTGGGTTTTCCACCTGATGGCTTTCCGAAAGCACTGGAACATAAGGTGTTGCAGGGTGGGCAGCCGTTGCCAGGTCGCTGCGGGGCGCGGCTGGCGCCGGTCGATTTCGATGCCACACGCATTCATGTGGAAAAGACAGTCGGACGTGCGATCAGCGAGCAGGAATTATCGTCCTACCTGATGTATCCGAAAGTATTTTGCGAGTATGCCGAGCATCGCCGGCATTTCGGCGACACCAGCGTATTGCCGACCCCGGTATTTTTTTATGGTATGCACGAAGGTCAGGATATTTCGGTCGATATTGATCAGGGTAAGACACTGGTGATGCGCCTGCAGGGACAACACGAGGCAGCCGAGGAAGGACAGAGCAAGCTATTTTTCGAACTCAACGGCCAACCGCGTCTGGTACGCATTGACCGCGCCGGCGCGGCTGCTGCGACCAGGCACCCGCAGGCGGAAGAGGGCAATGCGCAGCATGTTGGAGCACCGATGCCCGGCATGGTGGTGACGCTGGCCGTCAAACCTGGGCAAAAAGTCACGAAAGGCGACCCGCTGGTGTCGCTCGAAGCAATGAAAATGGAAACCATGATCCGCGCCGAGCGTGATGCCTGCGTAAAGAATATTCACGTCAAACCGGGGATGATCGTCGCAGCGAAAGATCTGATGATCGAGTGGCTGGAGTAGCAGCAGATTGGCTGCGCTCTTTTATTAACTAAAACCTATAACATCATGAAACTTGCCCGCTTTACCTACCATGGCAGCACCTCAATCGGCGTTGTGATTAACGATCGGGTCATTCCACTCGAACGGATGCTGTGCGGCGCTCCAAACACTATCCGAGGTTTTTTGGCTGCTGGCCCGACATTGTTCAAGTACATTGCAGAAGCCCTGCCGATGGCCACTGGCGACATAGCCTTGGCCGATGTGCATCTGGAGGCGCCGGTTCCAGATGCACAGAAATATCTCGCCATTGGCATGAACTATCAGGACCATGCCGAAGAGGCGGCCAGAGCCGGTATTGCGATTCCGAAGGAACAACTCTGGTTTAACAAACAGGTCAGTTGCATTCGGGGACCCTACGACACGATATACAAGCCCAAAGTGTCTGACAAGATGGATTATGAAGCCGAGCTTGGCGTAGTCATAGGCAAGCGCTGCCGCTATGTGAGTGAAGCAGATGCACGCAGCGTGGTCGGCGGCTATTTTGTAGCCAATGATGTCAGTGCGCGCGACTGGCAATCGGCCAGCCCAACTTTTACCCTGGGGAAGTCTTTCGATACTCACGGCCCGATCGGTCCGTGGATAGTCACTGATGACGAGATCGTCGATCCGCACGCGCTGGAAATGCGCCTGTTCGTCAACGGTGAGTTGCGCCAGAAGCAGATTACCGGAAATATGATCCACAACATCTGGCAGCAGATCCATCATCTATCACAAGTCATGACACTGTTGCCAGGCGATCTGATCGCCACAGGAACCTGCGCCGGTGTGGGTATGGCGCAAGGGAAATTCTTGCAATCTGGCGACTTGGTGCGCGTCGAAATCGATCAGCTGGGTCATATCGAGAATCTGGTCATTGAGGAGCCGGTTGGGGACTATGCCGTGGCAGTGAGCCGTCGGTAAACAGTCGCGCGCGGCACTTCAGCAAGTTCGCATTGCCGACTCAAGGGAATTTCCTCGGCACCGTCGATCCAGCCCAATCTGGCCTCAACGCTCAAACCCCTAACTTTTTTTTGAGCCAATCAAGTTCCATCTTCAGACGACCGATCTCCCCGTATAGGCGATCCTCGTCGCTTTTATCCTCTGCCGGCTTGGGACCGCGCTTGGTCTCGAACAAGGCACCGGCAGATTCCAGAATCTCCTTCTTCCACTGCCCGATCAATTGCGGATGCACACTGTACGCCTGCGCGATTTCGCTGACTGTCTTTACCCCGCGCACAGCCTCCAGTCCAACCTTTGCCTTAAACTCGGCTGTATGCGACCTGCGTTTTTCACTTTCACTCATTTGCTGTCATCCTTCAGAAGACAACAGCTTAAACTACCCCGCGGTTACTGTCTCAAATCGTGGGACTACTATAATCTCAGTTTTCTCAAAAACTGAGACCGATAAAACCTGTAATAAAGTGTAGAGCGAGGCTTTCAATTGCAATTCCTTTTTAATAGTGGCGATCAACACATAAGTCGAGATGGCGCACCAGATTTGCGTCTTCACGGCGTTCTCGCTGTTGCCCAAAAAATGTTTGATGCGCAAATGCTGCTTAATCCATTTGAAGAACAATTCAACCTGCCAACGGCTTTTATACAAAGCCGCAATCGTCGTTGCCGGCAACGCAGTGTTATTGGTCAAGAACACCAAAGTCTGGCCGGTTTCAGCATCTTTGAAACGAATCCGACGCAGAAATTCCGGATATTCTTTCGACTTATAAAACCCGTTCAGACAGATGGTTTGGTCACAAATTATTCCCATGTCTTTGTTCACTGGCGCAGAATAAATACGCCTGAAATTCATATTAATTTTGACCCGAGTTACAAAAAATGCTCCGGCCTGATGCATGTTGTAGAGCCGATCAAAATCCAAATAACCTCGATCCATGATGTAGAAAGCACCGGCCTCTATCGGCAAGAAATCCAGCACGTTCACTTCATGCATTTGTCCATCGCTGATATGGATAAATGCGGGTATCGCCCCTCGCAAATCAAGCAGCGTATGCAGTTTGATTGCAGCTTTGGCCTTACGAAACGGAGCCCAATCAAACAGCGACAAACACAGGTCAATCGTTGTGGCATCCAATGCATAAACACTGGCGTCAAGATCCACCGTCATCGGCGCATCAGCGTACAACTCTCTGGCTCGTACAATCAATCGCTGAGCCAGCGCATGATAGATTCGCCAGTCACGCTGATTGAGTGCGTCAGACAGCGTGGATCGCGCCGGAATATTCTTCAACCCCATGTGAAACAACTTCGCCCGATTGGCCGTCAGACAGACTTCAATGTCTCGCAACGACTCACGCCAGGTCAACTGCGAAAATGCCATGATCCGAAACAAATCGGCACAACTCAGGGTCTTTACTCCAGCGTCACCACCATGCCGACCGATGATGCGACTGAAATTTTTCCATGGCACGAATTCCATAACCTGCGCAAACAGCGTTTTGCCCATGTTCATGCTTAACCCCAAGTTCAATAAACCGGAGATTATCGCAAATGGCAAATTTCAGATTCAAATCGTGGACACCCCTAAAACCGCCAAAACCCGCACCAGCATTAGATTTGCCGGCTATGGCCCTCAATTTAACCGGACACTAGAGTCCTTGCATTTACGAATTTGAAGTAAACAAGTCAAATTTCAAGCAGCCAATTTCAGCGCGTCACACTCTCGATCAATTTGTTCCTGTAAGCGATCAAATGCCTTGCACAGCGGCCGATCAGCAGACCCGGTATTGGTTGTGATATCGACCAGGGCCGGGCGCAATAGTCGCGTGTACGTGCGCGTGAAGAACATGGCCACGCGCATGCCGGAGTCGGTGACGTTATAGCGATGTGTGTGGGGAATTCGCTCGATCAGTCCATGCAGCCGCAGACGGCGCAGGTCGTAGGTCATTCGTCCAGCCGGATAGTGTTCGGGGACGATGCCCCGCATTTGCGCCATGAGATCGCGCAGTTGATGGTTGTCGAAACCATTTGCTTGCAGGCTGAAGACGACCAGAGTCTGGAGCAAGGCTTGGGCGCGTGGATCATCGTAATGGAGCGCCGATGCCTTTTGCCCATCAATGTTGATCGGTTGGACGACCTGCTCAAAGACATCCTGGCCGATGGCGCAATCATGTGAAACTGTTTGGACGTGTTGCAGGCGTCGGTTGGCGGCGAAGCCGACCTGCCGCAGGGCAGGTAAATTACTCAATAATTTGCCGATGCAAAAATCGCGCGTATTGTTGATCGTCGTTTCGGTGCGAAGGGCTCTGCCTTCCTTGTGGTACTGCTTGATCTGCGAATGCTTGTAGTCGACGTGCAGGGACGGAATCACACCGTCGGTAATGACGCGTGTGCGAAAGCGGCCAGGAGTGCGCCGCGTCACGTGCCGGTCGAAGATCAGTTGCACATTACTGGGCCGGCCGATGTCGAGGTTTTCGCGGATGACGTCCTCGAAGAATTGACGGCCCGTCACCGGGCGATCCAATACCTGGGTGAGTGAGAATTCGGCCTGCAAGATTGACAATTGATAGCGGTAACCCGCTGCGCGATCAAACGGCGTGTAAGGATGGGGAAGGATACGCAACCATTTCCGAAGCAGTGCGTCGATTTTTTCCGGCGAAAGGGCATCGGCCAGTGCTTGCGCACGCTTCGGTTTGTCGCAACTGAGCAAACCGTTATCGAGCGCCTCGAACCCGATGTGCTTGTGTGCCAGTTGCCGCTTGAGCCATTCGTGGCCGTTAATGCATAGCTTTGCGTTGTACGGGAAGTAGCTGCCGAACTTCAGAAAGAAGGGGCCGAAGTCGCGGTCGACGCAATAGAAATAATATTGATTGACCATCGCCGTCGATCGCACCAGCCACGGGTATGTGCCGCCGTTCGATGCCTGACGTCGTTCGGTGCGCAGGACGGTCGATTTCTCCTGCGCCTTGCCGATGTAGAGCACCCCTTCTTCCTGAGTGAAATCCTTCAGCAGGGTGCCGGTAATATCGTCCTTGCGCATGCCCTTGCGGAACTGCACGACGGGGGCATCTTTGTCTTCGGCGAAACGATTGATCTTGTCGATAAAAGTCTTACTGATCGGGTCCATCAACACGCTTGAGGCGAACCGATGACCAAGGTGGAAGCGCAAAAAGCTTGCCACGCCAGATTCACGTTGCAATTGCGGCACATACACGTTCAAATACATCCGGTCGATGCATTCCAGTTCCAGATTGACGTGGTCGCGCAGGACATCCGATACGGTAAGTGCTATGCTCATGACAGGCTCCGGTTGACACCGCCTGTCAAACAGCGTGCAATACTTACCAGATTAGAGGTGGAAACAGCGCCCAAAAGTTTCCACCTTAGTGTGTCACCATCCGGTGTTTTAGCCGGGGGTATCTGGAGTGATTTATATGGA
>CAIOYD010000044.1 GCA_903862415.1 uncultured Oxalobacteraceae bacterium
GTCACGTCGATTAACGATAACATCGCTATGTGGCGAATTGGTGGGTTACGCCTGCGGCTAACCCACCCTACGAAATCTGTCGCAGGGCATAAAAAACCGGCTCAATGAGCCGGTTTGTGCTTGCTGTAATCTGATTAATTGGTCAGCTTGAGCATGGGTTTGTGTCCATAACCGGATTGTTGTGCGCTGTTGGCATTGGAGAGTTTGAATACGTCGAGTGATTCGGTCAGACGTTCGGCTTCGGTATTCATGGAAGCCGCAGCAGCTGCCGCTTGTTCTACCATGGCGGAGTTTTGTTGGGTCATTTCATCCATGTGATCAATGGCCTTGCCAATTTCCTGAATGCCGGTGTTTTGATCCTGACTGGCGGCGGAAATTTCTTTCATGATGTCGCTCACACGTTTGACTGAGTCGACAATTTCTCCCATGGTCTGGCCCGCCTGATCAACCAGATGCGAACCTTGGGTGACTTTTTCCACCGAATCGCTGATCAGGGTTTTGATTTCTTTGGCCGCTGCGGCACTGCGTTGTGCCAGATTGCGTACTTCGGATGCGACCACGGCAAAGCCGCGACCCTGTTCACCGGCACGGGCAGCTTCAACGGCGGCATTGAGAGCCAGAATATTGGTCTGGAAGGCAATACCATCGATGACGGTAATGATGTCGACAATTTTTTTCGATGAACCATTAATCTGCGACATGGTACCGATAACTTCATTGACGACTGCACCGCCTTTGACCGCGACGTCGGTGGCAATGTCGACCAGATGGTTGGCCTGTTTGGCATTGTCGGCATTCTGGCGTACGGTTTCACTCAGGGAAGCCATCGAACTGGAGGTTTCCTGCAGGCTGTTGGCCTGGGATTCGGTACGGGACGACAGGTCACTGTTGCCGGAAGCAATTTCAGAGCTGGCTACTTTAATCGTTTCTGCCGACACCTTGATGTCGGAAACCATTAATTCCAGCTTGGTCTTCATTTCTTTGAGCGCCACCAGCAAACTGCTTTCGTCATGCGGATCGGTGATGATATCCATGGACAGGTCGCCAGCGGCAATGGCCACGGCAATGTCACGGGTGTATTCCGGCTCGCCACCGAGTTGCTGCCAAATGCCGCGTACCACGACGAAGGAGACACCACCCAGAGTTAAAATCACAATCACTGCCACAAAGATGGTGGTGTAGAGTACATTGTTGACGCTGTTGCCGCTGCGCTCGACGCCCGATTTGAACTGTTTCTTGGCGATGTCCTGGGTTTTGGTCATGTCGGCTTGCAGGGCATTCAGGGTGGTTTGCATTTGCCCGATCAATGGCATCGGATCACCCTGATCCAAATCCATCATCATGCGGGCTACGCCTAGCGCCGGTGAATAATAGGCATTAAATTCTTTGGTCAAACGTTCTGAGGCATCGAGTTGCCCGGGAATTTTCCCCAGGGTTTTAAGATTGTCGCGTATGCTTTTGGCGCTGACTTCGATGGTTTCGAGGCGTTTTTTATCCCCTTCGCTGACCGCTTCCTGCAAGCCCTTAACTAGACCGTTGACGTCGGAAATTAACGTTTTGGTTTGATCCAGGCTTGGATAGTCGATGCTTTCCGTGGTGCTGATAGAGGAAATGGCGATAGTGGAAAAATACACGCTGACCGCCAGTCCAATACTGAAGATGACTGTGGCGGTGGCAGGTAAAGCCCAAATGCGGCGTTTGATACTCATATTTCGTCCTTTCGACGAGATAATTTATTTTTAATTATTCAGCCAGATACAGCACTTTAACGCTGCTGTCGACAGCGCTCTTTTCAATATAGCCAATGGTTGTCGGGTTTGCAGTAATTTGTTTCTTTATTTCACCGGAGTTTGACATTTCTTTAGGTGGAGTACCTTTTCCGGAAAAAGTCAGCCTTGACCAGGTTGACTTTATCTGGGATGCCGATTTGTCGGTGATTTTGCTGTAAAACTGTTTGCGCACATCGCCCTCGGGCTGATCTAGCAGAGTGACGCTGCCGCCACCGGGTAACACAAAGGAGCTGCCGACGTATAAGGCGGCTACTTGTTCTTGTGTTAATGGAGCAATGCTGCTTTTGGCAGAAGCCACCACGGCTACCTGGGCGCTGCACAGTGAAGTGAACAGCAAGGCCACGCCGGCCAGAGCGTAACAATAGGATTTTGCAATTTTCATTTGCTGGTTTCCTAAAATACGCGATCGTAACTGACACGGATTACACTGACATTGCCACCATTATTTGCGGTGGTGTCCAGATTGCGATCCCACTGGGCTTTGACATCGCTGTTCGAATCAATGTCATAGCGCAGCGTCAGTGAAGTGCGTTTAAAGGTAACGGGGGAATACACAGCTAAATTAGTTGATTTTTCGGTATAGGTAGCGTAATTCAGGAATGGTGTCCATTTACCCAGGCGCAAACCGGCACCGATGGTGGCTGCCGGAGCTGTCAGAGTATATTGTGCCAGGTTGTAATCGCGTTTGAGCTGGGTGAATTCTGACAGGATAAACCAGCTGTCAAAATCCAGATTCGCTGCCAGTCCATAGGCTTTGAGTTTGGATGGCTGATAGATGAGGTTATTCGGGTCGCTCAGATTGGTGGCATTGGTGCTTGCTTGCAGGTATACCGCACGCAGCGTCAGTGGGCCGTTATTGACTTCCGCGTCGGCGCCGACAATGCTGCTCCAGCTGACATCGGTATTGCCCGGGTAGTTCAGAGCGAAATAACCGGAATGACTGATTTTTTCTTCTCCTGTAAAGGCGCTGGCGGTCAGGTTGTTGCTACCAAAACTGTTGGTGTAGCGCAGACTGGCTCCATTGTAATTGGTGGCATCCCAGCCATATAACTCAGGCGGAGGACTCAACCAGGGATAGGCAAAGCCAACATCCTGAAACGGCGAATAGTAGTACAGCGGAATCCGTTGACGACCCAGATGGAGTTCCCAGTTTTCATTAAATTTGTAGTTGGCATATGCCCAAGTGACGTTAGGGGTAGTGTCTTCACCTCGGATGACGACCTGCCCGACAATATTGAATTGTGGACTGATGGTGTATTGCAGTTGCACTCCTGCGTGCGATTCTGGTTTAAAGGAGGCCGATGAATTGTATACCCCCTTGTTGGACCAGTCGGCGATATAGCAGGGGCAATTGACATCGGCCATCTGAGTCAACCCTGTATAGTTGGCTGGATAGGTATCATTAATCAGTTTGCCACCGATCAGGGACACAAAACCGCTTACCTGTAATTTGGAGGTGGAGTCGGTAGCAACTGTATCGGTGTCGGCATAAGCCAGACAGGAACTCGCCATGAGCACAACAAAGCCAAGCAGGTGTTTGAGCAGTGATGTTTTATATGCATTAACCATAATTGCTTTCAAGTTAAATTAGGGCAACTTTTGTAGTCAAAGTAACCAGGAATTGATTAAAATTTACAAACTTCAACCTGTAGTGCGGTTTTAATTGCTGATCTCCTGCTATTTTGCAATCCGGTTTCAGACAGATTGTTAACGGGAAAAGGGCAAAAACACGCTTTTCTTGAATTTCATTATAGTTGTCCATCAGAAAATGCAAATGAAAAGTGACAATAAGTGACAATATTGGCAAATTTTTTTGGTATTGGCTTTTTAGCGATATGAAATTGTCACTAAATATGCTGCAAAAGCGGCAGGCAGGGGCCTGGCTGCCGGGGTATTGAAGGAGTTATGTGACGACCGGCGATCGTCAGGTTGGTCAATTTAGTGTTTGCCAGTGCTGCCGAAACCACCGACGCCACGGTCGCTGTCGGTAAATTCGTTCACCACTTCAAAGCCGACTTGCAAAACTGGCACGATAATCAGTTGGGCCAGACGTTCCATCGGTTGCAGGGTGAATTCAGCATTGCCGCGGTTCCAGGTGGAAATCATCAATTGGCCCTGATAGTCGGAATCGATTAAACCCACCAGATTGCCCAACACGATGCCGTTTTTGTGGCCCATGCCGCTGCGCGGTAAAATCATGGCCGCATAGCCTGGATCGGCCAGATGGATGGCCAGACCAGTAGGAATCAATACAGTTTGTCCTGCGGCGATGGTGATCGGCTCGTCGATGCAGGCACGTAAATCCAGACCGGCGCTGCCTGGGGTGGCATAGGCAGGTAACTGGTCTTGCATGCGCGGATCGAGAATTTTAACGGCGATGGTTTTCATGATGAGTTGAAGTGAGTTGAAATTAAAGTCGGGTGGCGATTTCGGCAACCAATTGTCGAGCCAGGCTGGTTTTGTCAGTCAACGGCAAGGTCTGGTGTCCGTGTGCATCAAACATGACCAGTTCATTTTGATCCTGCCCCAGCGCATGCTGGGCCAGATTGGCGAATAACAGTGGGATATTTTTTTTCAGGCGTTTTTGTTGGCCATTTTCCAGCAGGTTTTCGGTTTCTGCTGCAAAGCCGACACAATACGGCGGGTGGGCAAGAGCGGCAACGCTGGCCAGAATATCGGGGTTTTGCTCAAATTGCATTTGCGGAGGGACACCGTCTGGGTTTTTTTTCAGCTTTTGTGCACTGGCATTGGCAACCCGCCAGTCGGCCACGGCGGCCACGGCGATAAACACATCCTGTTGCCCGATGACGGATAGTACAGACGCCTGCATTTGTTGTGCGCTTTGAACGTCAGTGCGGGGACAGCCGTAAGGGGTTGCCAGTGCTGTTGGTCCGGAAATTAGCTGTACCGTGGCACCGGCTTCAAAGGCGGCGCGGGCGATGGCATAGCCCATTTTTCCGGAAGATAAATTGGTAATGCCACGTACCGGATCGATGGCTTCAAAGGTGGGGCCAGCGGTGATCAGCACGCGTTTCCCGGCCAGGACTTTGGGAGTAAAGCAGGCGTGTAATTCAGCAAGCAGTTGATCCGGTTCGAGTAAACGCCCCATGCCGGTTTCGCCGCAAGCCTGATCGCCCTGAGCTGGGCCCAGAATCAGGCAGCCATCTTGACGCAGTTGTTTCAGATTGCGCTGGGTGGCCGGTTTTTGCCACATTTCGACATTCATTGCCGGAGCGATTAACAGAGGCAGAGTTTCTGGCCGTGCGACGCACAGGGTCGAGAGCAGGTCGTCGCACATTCCATGCGCCAGTTTGGCGATGAAGTTGGCGGTGCAGGGGGCAATCAGGATGGCATCAGCGGCACGGCTGAGTTCGATGTGCGCCATATTGTTATGGATGCGCGCATCCCATTGATCGCTGTACACGGGGTTGCCTGACAGCGCCTGCATGGTCACCGGGGTGATGAATTCGGTCGCGTTGGCCGTCATCACTACCTGCACGCTGGCACCCTGTTTGATCAGCTGACGACATAGATCAGCCGATTTATAGCAGGCCACACCGCCTGTTAAGGCGAGCAAAATGTGTTTGCCTTGCAGGGGAGTAGTTGGGGTGCTGGGCATGATGTTTCCTGTGGTGGCGGATTCACGGTTAGTGGTGTATTACGCTTATGCTAATACACCCTACCACATCCTACTTTAATTATTATTTGTTTTTAACGCGACGTAATTCATCCAGTATAAACAGACCAGAGCCCAGGCAGATGGCGCTGTCAGCCAGATTAAAGGCTGGGAAGTGGCTGGCCTGGTAGTAAAAATCCAGAAAGTCGATTACATGACCATACATGACGCGATCAATCACGTTGCCGATGGCGCCGCCTAAAATCAGTGCCAGTGCCCAGCAAAACAGTCGCTGGCTACTGTGATTTTTAATCAGATAAATAATGTACAGCGCGGCACACAGACCGATGGCGGTAAACAGGTGGCGCTGCCAGCCGGACTGGTTGGCGAGAAAGCTGAATGCCGCGCCGCTGTTAAAGGTCAGAACCAGATTGAAAAAATGCGTGACCGGCATGGATTCACCATAAGTCAGTAATTTGCTGACGGTAATTTTTGCCAGCTGGTCGAGCAAAATCACAATCGCCGCTATCCCCAGCCAGGGGATAATCGAGGGACTGGTTTTGTTGGCAGAGACTTTTTTTGCTGTGGCCATAGTGATTCGTTGAGTTAATTGGTGCAGTTAAAGAAGTTAGGCAAAGCGGCGTACTTCGCCCTGACCGAATAAATTATCATCGCAGCGTTTGCATAAGCCGGGATGAGCCTGATTGATGCCGACGTCAGCACGGTAGTGCCAGCAGCGTTCGCATTTTTTCTCGCCCGAGGCTCTCACCAGCACGGTTTCCTGGTCGGCAGACGTCACCAATTCGGCTTTGGCGCTGGAGGTAATGAAGATGAATTTTAAATCTTCTCCCAGACTGTTGAGCAGGGTGTATTTGCTTTCCACTGCACGCACGGTCAGATCGGCTTGCAGGGACGCACCGATGCTGCCGGCAACCCGCACTTCTTCGAGTTGTTTGGTGACGTCGAGACGGATGCTGCGCAATTCTGTGTATTTGCTCAGCAGGGTCTGGGCATCAGCCACTTCTGGCAGCGCATAAAATAACTGAGTGAAAATGGTTTCTTCACTCTGGCTGAATTCACTGCTGCTGGCAAAGGTTTTCCAGGCTTCTTCGGCGGTAAACGACAGCGTCGGCGCGATTAAGCGCAGCAGGGAATGGGTGATATACCATAAGGCGGTTTGCGCAGAACGGCGAGCGGGTGAATTGACAGCGCTGGTGTAGAGCCGGTCTTTGAGAATGTCGAGATAAAATCCACCCAGATCTTCGGAGCAAAAACCCTGCAGTCTGGCGATGACCGGATGAAATTCAAAGCGCTCATAATGGGCTAATACTTCATCTTGCAGCGCCTGCATGTTGGCGATGGCATAGCGATCGATTTCGAGTAAATCGGCCACGGCGACTAAATCTTCAGACGCATTAAAATCCGAGGTGTTGGCCAGCAGAAAGCGCAGGGTGTTGCGGATACGGCGATAGGATTCGGTGACGCGTTTGAGAATTTCATCCGAAATGGTGATCTCGCCGGTATAGTCGGAAGACGCCACCCAGAGGCGTAAAATGTCCGCGCCCAGGGTATTGAAAATGGTTTGCGGATCGACGCCGTTGCCAAGCGACTTGGACATTTTGCGACCTTCACCATCAACCACAAAGCCGTGGGTGAGCAGCGCTTTGTAAGGCGCACAGCGGTTGAGCATGCTTGAGGTCAGCAGCGAAGAATGGAACCAGCCGCGATGTTGATCGGAACCTTCCAGATATAAATCGGCCGGGAATCCCAGTGGGTGCGAACCACGTAAGACTGTTTGGTGGGTGCAGCCGGAATCAAACCAGACGTCGAGGGTGTCACGGTTTTTGACGTACATCGACGCTTCCGCACCGAGCAAATCTTCTGGCTCTATGGTTTGCCACGCTTCAATGCCGTGCGCTTCCACTTTGAGCGCGACCTGTTCGAGCAGTTCCTGGGTACGCGGATGCAGCTGGCCGGTTTCTTTGTGCAGGAAAAAAGCCATTGGCACACCCCATTGGCGCTGCCGCGACAGAGTCCAGTCAGGGCGGTTGGCAATCATGCCTTCGAGCCGCGCCTTGCCCCAGTCAGGGAAAAATTGCGTCGCCGCGACACCGGCCAGTGCGGTGGTACGCAGGCTGGGTCCGCCATCTTTGGGCGTGACATCCATGCGTGCAAACCATTGCGAAGTGGCGCGATAAATGATGGGCGACTTATGGCGCCAGCAATGCATGTAGCTGTGGTCAAACATCACCAGTTTGAACAGCGTACCTGCTTCTTTGAGTTTGTCACAGATCGGTTTGGAGGCTTCCCAGATCGTCATGCCGGCAAAAAATGGCAGCCAGGATGCATAACGACCATCACCCATGACCGGGCTGATGATGTCTTCATCCTTCATGCCGTGGGCTTTGCAGGAGTTGTAATCTTCAATCCCGTAAGCCGGGGCGGAATGGACAATACCGGTACCGCTGTCGATGGTGACATAGTCACCCAGATAGACCGGGGAAACCCGGTCGTAGCCCGGATCCATGGCCGCGAGCGGATGTCTGAATTCGATCAGCGACAGCGCTGTACCCTGGCAGGTAGCCAGAATCTGTCCTTCGAGGCCGTAGTTTTTCAGTGAACTCTCTACCAGATCCTGGGCCAGAATCAACAAGGTTGGCACACCGTCGCGCACGGTTTGCACCAGCGCGTAGGTAATGTCGGGATGCATGTTGAGCGCCTGGTTTGAAGGAATCGTCCAGGGCGTGGTGGTCCAGATGACGCAATAGCCGTGTTGCAGCGGCAGAGTGCTTAAACCAAAGGCGGCAGCGATTTTATCGTGCTGCAAAAACGGGAAGCCGACATCGATGGACGGGTCGCGTTTATCCTGATATTCAACTTCCGCTTCAGCGAGTGCCGAGCCGCAGTCAAAACACCAGTTGACCGGTTTTAAGCCACGGTACACATAACCTTTGTCAAGGATGGTGCCGAGGGCGCGGATTTCATCGGCTTCATTTTTGAAGGCCATGGTTTTGTAGGGATTGTCCCATTCGCCGAGTACACCGAGCCGTTTGAAATCGACTTTTTGTTTTTCGATCTGGGTTTCAGCGTAGGCGCGCGCTTTAGTCTGCACTTCGGCAACTGGCAAATGTTTGCCGTACAGTTTTTCAATCTGGATTTCAATCGGCATGCCGTGGCAATCCCAGCCTGGGACATAAGGTGCATCAAATCCGGCCAGGGTGCGTGCCTTGACGATCATGTCTTTGAGAATTTTATTGACGGCGTGACCCAGGTGGATTTCACCATTGGCATACGGCGGGCCGTCATGCAAAATAAAGCGCGGACGATCTTTGGCGGCTTTACGGATGCGCTGATAAATCTGTTTGTCCTGCCATTCTTTTACCCATTGCGGCTCGCGTTTGGCCAGATCACCACGCATCGGGAATGGTGTTTCGGTCATGTTGACCGGATAGCTTGATTTGGCCGGTTTTTCTTTGGATTTTTCGTTAGACATAAATTGTTTGTCAGCTTTTCAGTTTCAGGAAATAAGTGCGTGCCTGCGCAGCGTCGGCATCAATGGCGGCCGTTAAACTGGCTAAATCTGCAAATTTTTGTTCAGAGCGGATTTTTTGTAAAAATTCGATCCGTACCAGTTTGCCATAGCAGGATTTATTGTAATCAAAAATATGCGTCTCCAATAATACCCGTCCGGCATCTTCGGTGGTAGGACGGTTGCCGATGGAGGCCACGGCTTCAAGTGGTTGTGCTTCGAGTCCGTGCACTCTGACAATAAACACGCCATGTACGGCCGGGTGCCGGTGGGCAATGCGCAGATTGAGCGTGGGATAACCCAGCGTGCGTCCCAATTTTTGCCCATGTACCACGCGTCCGCTGATGGCATAGGGATGACCGATGAGGGTGTTGACGCTGGAAAATTCTCCTGCAGCCAGAGCAGCACGAACGGCCGAGGAAGAAATCCGCTCGCCGTTACTGGTCACTGTCGGCAGGGTGGCGACGCTGAAGCCATAGTGCTGACCGGCCTGTTTGAGCATCTCTACATTGCCGGCACGTCGGGCACCAAAGCAAAAATCTTCGCCCACCATCAGCCATTTGACGTGCAAACCGTTGACCAGGGTGTGTTCAATAAACTGTTGCGGGGTCTGGCTGGCAAAGGTGTCGTTGAAATGCTCGACGATGACCTGTTCCATGCCAGCCTGTTCCATCGCGGCCATATTGTCGCGCAGATTGGCTATGCGGCTCGGTGCCTTGCTCGGGTCGCCGGCACGGTGGGCAAAAAATTCGCGCGGGTGGGGTTCGAAGGTCATTACGGCGGCCGCCAGATTCAGACGGTCGGCCGCCAGACGCACCTGTGCCAGCAGGGCTTGATGACCCAGATGGACGCCATCAAAGTTGCCTATGGTTAATGCACAAGGGCTATTGGGGATGGCTGGTGAAATTCCGCGAAATACCTTCATTCGAGCTTTTATAAATTAGGTGCAAAGTGGTCGATTATAAAGGTTTTCAGGGCGATTCTTGCCAGAAATTCGGAGGTGTAGCGGTGTTTTTGCATGGAAAATGTCAGGAAAGGAGCAATTGCGTCACAATTTAACCGTTTGGGGCGCTATTCCTGTGTGCACTGTCAGCTCAGTCCACCCCAAAGTGCATTAATTGTTGTCAATGCAGCCAAACCGGCGGTTTCTGTGCGCAAGACCCTGGGGCCCATGGACAGGGCAATGGCACCATGCTGAAGAGCCAGTTGTTGTTCCTGTGCGGTAAATCCCCCTTCGGGGCCTATCATCAGGGTCAGTGCCTGAGGTGAGTGATGTCGGGCCCAGTCAGCCAGAGACAGATCGGCATGCGGACTTAAAAACAGTCGTTTATGGATATCCTGCTGGCTGATCCACGGGGTAAAGTCAGTTACTTCACCCAGATGGGCCAGGCGGTTGCGGCCACATTGTTCACTGGCTGACTGGATAATGCCGCTCCAGTGCAGGCGACGTTTTTCTGCCCGCTCTGCGGATAACCGTGTGACACAACGTTGGGTCGTGCAGGGTTGAATGCCGGCAGCACCCAATTCCACCGCTTTTTCAATAATCCAGTCCATTTTGCTGCTTTCCGGCAAAGCCTGCGCCAGTGTCAGCGCGTAGGGCAGTTCGACTTCGGCCGGATCGAAGGTTTTGACTTCAGCGCTGACGCGTTTTTTTTCTATTTCCAGCAGACTGGCCACATAACTGCCGCCAGTGCCGTTAAATAATACCACCGGCGCACCCGTTTGCAGGCGCAGCACATGGCAATGATGTGCCACGGCATCGGGCAGGGAAATGATGGCGCCGATAGTCAGTTCAGAAGGATAAAAAAAGCGTGCCATATCAGCGTCAGTTGTCAGAGTTAATCTATGCTAAACCAACTCTGGCGGTGAAGATAGTGGAATTCAATTAATCTTGTGTTACATCAGTGGGTTGCCAGGCTGGGCTTACAATTCGGTACGCAGGGAAAATAATTCCGGGAACAAAACCACATCGAGCATTTTGCGCAAATAGCTCACTCCGGCGGTGCCACCAGTGCCAGTTTTAAAACCAATAATGCGTTCCACCGTGGTGACATGGCGGAAACGCCAGATGCGGAAAGCGGTTTCCAGATCCACCAGTTTTTCTGCCAGTTCATATAACACCCAATACTGTTCGGGTGACTGATACACCTTGGTCCAGGCTTGCTGAACGGAAGTATCTGATTTAACTGGTGCACTCCAGTCTTGTTGCAGCCGTGAGGGCTCAATGTGCAGGCCGCTGCGTGCCATCAATAAAATCGCTTCATCATAAATCGATGGGGTGGTGAGCGCGTGTTCCAGCTTGGCGTGGTTGGTGGGCGCGCTTTCATGGACTTTCATCAGAGCGGCATTTTTATTGCCGAGTAAAAATTCCAGTTCGCGATATTGATAGGATTGAAAGCCGGAAGAGTTGCCTAAAAACGGCCGGATGGCAGTGTATTCGGATGGCGTCATGGTCGCCAGGACATCCCAGGCATGCACCAGCTGATCCATGATGCGAGCCACGCGCGCGAGCATTTTGAAGGCCGGTGGCAAATCATTACTGCCTAGTTGTGCACGTACGGCGTGCAATTCATGCAGCATCAGCTTGATCCATAATTCACTGGTTTGGTGCTGGATGATAAAGAGCATTTCATTGTGATTGGGGGAGCGCGGATGCTGGGCGCTGAGGATTTTTTCCAGTCCCAGATAATCGCCGTAGCTCATGTCGTTGCTGAAATCAAGTTTGGCATTGTGCCATTCGGTGGTGGGTTTGCTGGTCATAGTCAGAGCCTAGGTCACGGTGTAGCGTGGAGTGTTAATTTCATAGCTGTTGTTGTCGAGGATGTCGCGTAAGGCATCGGCAGCATTCCAGACATCCATATAGCTGGTATAGAGCGGAGTAAAACCAAAACGCATCACTGAAGGTTCACGGTAGTCGCCGATGATGCCGCGCCGGATGAGTGCCTGAATAATCGAATAGGCGTGTGGATGCAGGAAGCTGACGTGGCTGCCACGTTTGGCATGTGCGCGCGGAGTGATTAATTCCAGGCCATGGGTGGAACAATTCTGTTCCACCAGTTCGATAAATAAGTCCGTGAGGTGCAGTGATTTTTTTCGTACTGCAGTCATGTCGGTTGACTTAAACGTGGCCAGGCCGATTTCAATCAATGCCAGTGAAATAATAGGCTGGGTACCACAGAGCGCCCGGCGTATCGATGGGGTGGGAATAAATCCGCTCTGCATGGCAAATGGTGACGTATGTCCCCACCAGCCAGACAGAGGATGCTGAAAATCAGCCAGATGACGTGGCGCGACCCAGATGAAGGCTGGCGCACCCGGACCGCCATTCAGATATTTGTAGCAACAGCCGATGGCGTAATCGGCTCGCGCGCCATTCAGATCGACTGGTACGGCACCGGCCGAATGACTTAAATCCCAGATAATCAGTGCGTCGTGTGCATGTGCCAGTGCGGTAGTGGCGGCCATGTCGAGCAATTCCCCGCTGCGGTAATTCACCTGAGTGAGAACCACCGCGGCGACATCCTGATCTACTGCTATGCTCAGCTCACTGACTGAGTCGACCAGCCTGAGTTCATAGCCCCGCTGTAACCACTGAGTGATGCCCTCAATGATGTACAAATCGGTGGGAAAGTTGCTGCGCTCGGAAACGATGACCTTTTTTTGCGGATGTTGTTGCGCCTGCAGTTGCAGTGCAGCCGCCAATGCCTTGAATAAATTGATCGAAGTGCTGTCGGTGATCACGACTTCAGCCGGATTGGCACCGATCAGCGGAGCGAGTAAATCACCGAGTCGGGAGGGTAAATCAAACCAGCCGGCGCTGTTCCAGCTGCGGATCAGGTCGGTGCCCCATTCCTGTTCAATCACCTGCATGGCCCGCTTTGCGGCGGCTTTGGGTTGCGCACCAAGGGAATTGCCATCGAGGTAAATCACATCAGCGGGCAGGGCAAACTGTTCGCGTAAGCTTGCTAAGGGGTCGTGTTGATCGTGTTGAAGGCAATCATAGGCAGTCGTCATGGCGGTTTCCGGATAAGTCTGTATGAATGGGGTAGTGGGTTCTGTCAGCGGCGCAAGATTGCCCGTACCGGACTGGCGTCGAGACCGGCGAGTTTCAGGGGCAGGGCGATCAGTTCATAATCGCCCGCTTCCACCTCATCGAGCACGATACCTTCGAGTATGGCCATGCCATGGGTTTCGACGGCGTGATGGGCGTCGAGCGTTTTGGAATTCTGTGGGTCAAGCGACGGCGTGTCGATGCCGATAAGCCGGACAGCATGACTGGCCAGCAAATCGATGGCCGCCGCAGAAATGCAGGAAAACTGCTCATCCCAGAGCGTTGGTGTGGCCGCATAAGTACGCAATAACACCCGTGCCGGCAGCTGTTGTAGAAAAGGCAGTAAATGCTCTGGTTGCACCAGTCGGGTTCCAAGACAGTGAATAACTCGGCAGGGACCAAGATAAGCATCTAAACTGACTTGATCAATCGACTTGCCCTGCAAGCGGTAATGCGACGGTGCATCGCAGTGGGCGCCGGTGTGGCTCGAGAGGGTGATCTTGCTGACCTGTACCGGACAGGCAGCAGAAATTTCCCAGGTGCTTGCTGTTTGATACGTAGTGTCGCCAGGCCAGACGGGTAATTCTGGACGTAGCAACGGACTGATATCCCATAGTTTTTGGCTCATGGTTAAATCCCTGAAAATAGTTTTATTATTTTATTCTATAAATATGAAATTTATCTTGCAAAATGAAGCGTTATTTACCATAACTATAGAATATACCATCAAAAAATTACATTAATTCGGAGATATATTCCATGGAACTCGATAAGACCGATTTAGCCATTTTGCATTTTCTGCAACAAGATGGTCGGATGAATAATTCTGATTTGGCTGATAAAATTTTTCTTTCGGCTTCTTCCTGCCTGCGCCGGGTAAGGGCTCTGGAAGAGGGGGGTATTATCGCCAGCTATTGTGCCGTGCTCGATTCCAATGCGGTGGGACTCGAAGTGGATGCCTTTGTTCAGGTGACCATGCGCCGTGACGTAGAACAGTGGCATGAGAACTTTAGTAAAGAAATTCAGCATTGGCCAGAAGTAGTTGGTTGTTTTATTATTACCGGTGACGCGAATTACCTTTTGCGGGTACGGGCGCGTAACTTGAAACATTACTCAGTCTTCATTATGGATCGGCTATACAAGACCCCGGGGGTGCTCGATATTCGTTCCAATATCGTGCTGCAGAGCTTAAAAGATACCCATGTGATTGATTCTGGCCTGTTGAAGAGCAGTGATTGAGTTAAAACCGTTCATAACCCAATAAGTAGCGCCACTGCCCCGAAGGCAGCGCCGCCAGAGGAATGCGGCCGATACGCAGGCGTTTCATGCTTACGATCTGGAGCCCCACCTGTTCGCACATGTGGGCAATCTGATGCAGTTGTACTCCTTTGATGGCAAAGCGCAAGCGGGTTTCATTTTGCCAGCTCACTTTGATGGGGGCGAGTTCGCGGCCATTGAAGCGCAAACCGTGATTGAGTAAGGCCAGGCCATTTTCGACCAACTCACCGCTCACTTCGACCAAAAATTCTTGTTCGATTTTAGTGGCATCATCGATGAGCTTGCGGGTGATTTTCCAGTCCTGAGAAAATACCACCAGACCGCTGGCATCCGTTTCGAGCGTGTTGGTCAGGGTTAAATTACTACTATGGCGCTTTAAAAACCGCAGGCCGGAACGGTCGCCCGCTGCCATGGTGTCGAGCGTCAGATGGTGTTGCAGAAAATCGGCACTGACTCCTGCAGGCTTGTGCCACAGCAGGGTGACATCGGTCAGTGGCGCCAGACTGGCCTTGGGTAGCAACACAATCTGTTGCTGGGGTTCGATGCGATAACCCGGTTCTTCGATCACCTGACCATCCACCGTGACCCAGCCACCGGCTATGTATTGTTCGGCGGCCTGACGTGAACAGGGAATTTGTTCTGCCAGCCGTTTGGCCAGACGCAGGGAAGTTGGCTCGGTCATGGTGAAGAGTCGGGTTGTGCTGTGAAGTGCGGATTTTATCTTAATTCACTCAGGGTTGGTTGTAACTCCTGATGTAGAACAGAAGGCAACATACTTCTTGTGTAATTTCGCCGATGTTTTATATTGAAACAACGTTGAAAAATTCCCTTGCATTAGTTGTATATACAAATTAAAATTCAAAAAACTCAGACAAGCGGGGATTGAATCCTTACTTCCTCACTACCTTCCCATAAAGGAACAGCATGAACAGCTTAAAAGACGATCCACGCTACGATGCCAGCCGCGTTATCCGCGCTCCACGCGGTGCTGTAAAAACCTGCAAAACCTGGGTGGCCGAAGCTGCCTTCCGGATGTTGCAAAACAATCTGGATGCGGAAGTAGCTGAAAATCCTACCCATCTGGTGGTGTATGGCGGTATCGGCCGTGCGGCACGCAACTGGGCCTGCTATGATCAAATATTGGCGAGTTTGCAACAGTTGGAGGAAGATGAAACCCTGCTGATTCAATCCGGCAAACCGGTTGGTATCTTTAAAACCCATGCCGACGCACCGCGCGTGTTGATCGCCAATTCGAATCTGGTACCCAAATGGGCCAACTGGGAACATTTCAATGAGTTAGACCGTAAAGGTTTGTTCATGTATGGTCAGATGACGGCGGGCAGCTGGATTTATATCGGTACCCAGGGAATTGTTCAGGGTACGTTTGAAACCTTTGAAGAAGCCGGACGCCAACATTTTAATGGCGACTGGGGTGGGCGCTGGATTCTGACCGCCGGTCTGGGTGGTATGGGCGGCGCGCAACCGCTGGCGGCCAGTTTTGCCGGTGCGGTGTCACTCAATATCGAATGCCAGCAAACCAGTATTGATTTCCGTTTGCGGACCCGTTATGTCGACAAGCAGGCACGCGATCTGGATCACGCAATCGAACTCATCCGGGAACACTGTGCCAAAAAAGAAGCGGTGTCGATTGCCTTGTTGGGCAATGCGGCGGAAATTTTACCTGAGCTGGTCAAACGTGCGCAGGCCGGTGGCATACGTCCCGATCTGGTGACGGACCAAACTTCGGCGCATGATTTGATTAACGGTTATCTGCCACCTGGCTGGACTGTTGCCCAATGGAAGGCCGCGCAACTTGATTCCAAACAGCATGCACGCTTAACTGCCGAAGCGGCTGCCGGCTGTGTGGCCCATGTGAAAGCCATGCTGGCCTTCCATCAGATGGGTGTGCCGACGGTGGATTACGGTAATAATATCCGCCAGGTGGCATTTGATCATGGCGTGAGCAATGCGTTTGATTTCCCCGGTTTTGTCCCAGCTTATATCCGTCCGTTATTTTGTGACGGCAAAGGCCCGTTCCGTTGGGTGGCGCTTTCTGGCGACCCGGAAGATATTTACAAGACCGACGCAAAAATCAAGGAATTATTCCCGGAAAATAAAGGCGTGCATCGCTGGCTCGATATGGCCAGTGAACGGATTGCGTTTCAGGGATTGCCAGCACGGATATGCTGGTTAGGTTTAGGTGAGCGCCATATCGCCGGACTAGCGTTTAATGAAATGGTGAAAAATGGCGAATTGAAAGCACCAGTGGTAATAGGTCGCGATCATCTCGACACAGGCTCTGTCGCCAGCCCGAATCGCGAAACCGAAAGCATGCAGGACGGCACCGATGCGGTTTCTGACTGGCCGTTACTCAACGCCTTGCTCAATACCGCAGGCGGCGCTTCCTGGGTGTCACTGCATCATGGTGGTGGGGTTGGTATGGGTTATTCACAGCACTCCGGCATGGTGATTGTGGCCGATGGCACCGATGCGGCTGCCAAACGACTCGCACGGGTGCTGGTAAATGACTGTGGTTCCGGTGTCATGCGTCATGCAGATGCAGGGTATGAGACTGCTGTGGCCTGCGCTAAACGGAATCATTTGAATTTGCCGATGATTAAGTAATTTAAATGCTGTGATTTTGTGACTCTCACCTATCAATATTAACCAGGATTTTTAACATGGCAACTTTCACTATTCAACCGGGTCAATTCACTCTGTCCGATTTGCGTCACGCCTGGCAGGCACCAGCGGCGCTGACACTGGCACCGACCGCCTATGCAGCGATTGATGCTTCCTCAGCAGCTATTGCCAGCATTGTGGCCAAGGGCGACGCGGCGTATGGGATTAATACCGGCTTTGGCAAATTGGCCAAGACCCGGATTCCGGATGATCAGCTTGAACTGTTACAGCGCAATTTGATTTTGTCGCATTCCGTGGGCACCGGTGAATTGATCGAAGACCATGTGGTGCGCTTGATTCTGTTGATGAAAATCGGCAGTCTGTCGCGTGGTTTTTCCGGTATCCGCCGCTCCGTGATCGATGCCATGATCGCCTTATATAATGCCGGCATCACGCCCTGCATTCCAGTCAAAGGTTCGGTCGGCGCTTCTGGTGATCTGTCACCACTGTCGCACATGACTCTGGCCCTGCTGGGAGAAGGTGATGTGCGTGTAGCAGGCAAACTGATCCCAGCCAGAGCTGCGTTGCAGCAGGCTGGCATTACGCCGGTGGTGTTGGCGGCTAAAGAAGGTCTGGCGCTCATTAATGGCACTCAGGTTTCAACCGCACTGGCACTCAATGGATTATTTCTGGCCGAACGCTTGCTCGAAGCCGCAACCGTTGCCGGTGCCATGTCGGTCGATGCCGCCAAAGGCAGTGATGCGCCGTTCGATGCACGTATTCATGCCGTGCGTGGCCAGCCTGGTCAGATCGCTTCTGCCAATCTGTATCGCGAACTATTGCGCGGCAGTGTGATCCGTCAATCACATCTGGTCGATGATGAACGCGTGCAGGATCCGTATTGCCTGCGCTGCCAGCCGCAAGTCATGGGTGCCTGTCTGGACGTCATTAACAATGCCGCTCGCACCTTGCTCACGGAAGCCAATGCGGTGACCGACAATCCGCTGGTGTTTGTAGAAACCCAGGAAGTGATTTCGGGCGGTAATTTCCATGCCGAACCAGTGGCGTTTGCCGCAGATACCCTGGCACTGGCGATTGCAGAAATCGGCTCGATCTCAGAACGTCGCATTGCCCTGTTAATCGATGCCTCCAACTCAGGTTTGCCACCATTTTTGGTGCCATCCTCGGGATTGAATTCCGGCTTCATGATTGCCCATGTGACGGCGGCAGCACTGGCCTCAGAAAACAAATCGTTGGCCCATCCTGCTTCGGTCGATAGTTTACCGACGTCGGCTAACCAGGAAGATCACGTCAGCATGGCTACCTTTGCCGGTCGCCGTTTGCATGAAATGGCGCATAACACGGCCGTGATTGTCGGCATTGAATTACTGGCAGCAGCTCAGGGGATTGATTTCCATGCTCCTCTGATTACCGCGCCGAAGCTGGCCGAAGTGCATCAGCGCCTGCGTAAGCAAGTCAGTTTTTATGGCGCTGACCGCCTGTTTGCTCCGGACATTGAAGCCGCCAAACAAATGGTGCTCAGCGGTGGCTTGAGCTTGAATTGTCAGGATGTGTTCCGCGGACTGTATTTGGCCTGATATTGTTTTTATGAAAAAACTCACACCAGCCGATTATCTGCATATGCCGTGGAAAAACGGAGCTGGCACGACGATAGAAATCGCCGTGTTTCCGCCCGGAGCGCAGTTGCATGATTTTGTCTGGCGTGTCAGCCGCGCTCAGGTCGTTTGTGACGGCAGTTTTTCGCATTTTGACGGCATTGAGCGCACTCTGGCGTTGTTGCAGGGGGAGGGTATGCGCCTGAATGTTGACGGTAAGCCCATGCAGGTGGATGCACAGCAGCCGGTGATCAGTTTTGCCGGTGATGCCGAGATCCATGCCGAACTGTTGAACGGCCCCATTGGTGATTTTAATCTGATGAGTCGTCGCAGCCGCGCAACACATCAGCTGCACCGCTGGACCGGTGTCACTGAACTGTCATTACCGCAAGCTACAGTTTTACTGTATTGCGCACAGGGCAGTGGTTCAGTTCAACAGGGAACGCAGCATTTGCCTTTACAGACGGATGAAGCCGTACTGCTGAGCGCATCGCCACTGCCAACGACCCTGCAAAGCAACGCTGACAGTGTATTTTATGCTGTACAAATCAACCTGAATGCTTAGCATGACGACAGATATTCATCAGTGGGACAGTTTGTGGATCAATGTCCGGTTAGCCACCATGACCGAAGCCAACAGTTATGGCGAATGCCACGATGCTGCGATTGCAGTGCGCGATGGCGTGATCGTCTGGCTGGGCAAACAGGCTGATCTGCCGGCCAACCTCAGTGTGACGACAACGCACGATTGCCATGGTGCCTGGATGACCCCCGGTCTGATTGATTGCCACACTCATATTGTGTATGGCGGCAATCGTAGTAATGAATTTGAAGATCGCCTCAATGGCGTCTCTTATGAAGACATCGCCCGACGCGGCGGTGGTATTATTTCCACCGTCAAGGCGACCCGAGCAGCCAGCGAAACCGAATTATTTTCTCAAAGCCAGGTCAGAGTTAAACGCCTCTTGCAAGAAGGCGTGACCACACTGGAATGTAAATCCGGTTATGGACTCGATCTGGATACCGAAGCCAAAATTCTGCGTGTGGCACGCCGTTTGTCCGAGCATTTTCCGGTACGTGTCTGCACCACCTTTTTAGGCGCGCACGCGGTACCGCCCGAATATGCCGGGCGTGCAGATGACTATATTGATCAGGTGTGTGAACACATGCTGCCGGCACTGGTGGCCGAAGGTCTGGTTGATGCGGTGGATGTGTTTTGTGAAAAAATCGGCTTCACTCCGGCCCAGACCGAACGTGTATTTCAGGCTGCCCGACGTCATGGTTTGCCAGTCAAACTGCATGCCGAACAATTATCCGATCAGGGTGGCGCTGCACTGACTGCGCGCTATCAGGGTTTGTCGGCCGATCATCTGGAATACCTGAGTGCGGATGGCATTGCCAACATGGCCGCAGCCGGTACGGTAGCAGTATTGCTGCCCGGCGCCTATTATTTTTTACGCGAAACCCAGTTGCCACCCTTAGCTGGTTTGCGTGCTGCCGGTGTGCCGATTGCTCTGGCCACTGACTGCAATCCCGGCACCTCGCCGATGACATCGATTTTAATGGTCATGAATATGGCCTGCACCATCTTTAAAATGACGCCGCTTGAAGCCCTGCAGGGCATCACCCGCAATGCCGCCAAAGCCCTGGGTCTGGAAAAATCCATCGGTCAGCTGGCCGTAGGCATGCAGGCTGATTTCGCCCTCTGGCAAGTCGACCGTCCGGCTGATTTATCCTACGCCATTGGCGCCATACCCTGTTGCGGTGTGGTATATGCGGGTGTGATCAGCAAGTAAGAGTTGCATTAATTTGCCCGCAAACTAACAGGTTTCAGTTTTGATTCCAGTACCCGTCCCTTACGTGCCCGTTTGTTAATGTGCGGGGCCAGGTTGGTGGCCGACAGGCTGACTTCCTGCGGCTTGGCAGCCCTGCCGATACCGGCTACGGTAACGCCTTTTTGCGAAATCGTCTGTACTGCCAGCAGTTTTTCTCCCAGCTCCAGATCCATCAGAATCACCCCTTTACCACCGCTGGCCAGATGTTTGCATTCGGTCAGACCGAAGACCAGTAAGCGGCCTTTTTCCGACAGGCAGGCAATCGCGCTGCTCGTGGGAGTGACTACGCAGGGTGCAAGCAACTCGTCGCCTTCATCAAAATTGATAAACGCCTTACCGGCTTTCATGCGACCGGTCATGTCAGCCACGGCCGCAGTAAAGCCCATGCCGCCCTGACCAGCCAGTAACAACACCGTGTTGGCCTCACCGGCAAAATAATGCAGGATGCGGCTGCCGCTGGCCAGATCAATCAGACTGGTGATGGGCGCACCATCACCGCGTGCGCCCGGCAGGGCAGAGACCGCCACCGAATACACCCGACCGTTGGAGCCAAACGCGAGCAGATTATCCACGCTGCGACACTCAAACGTGCCGTGCATGCTGTCGCCAGCCTTAAAGGCAAACTGGGCCGGATCATGACCATGACCGGTGCGGGCGCGCAACCAGCCTTTTTCAGAAATCACTACCGTAATCGGTTCATCGATGACTTTTTGTTCAATCGCAGCGCGTTCAGCCACTTCGATCAGAGTGCGGCGGGCATCGCCAAACTGTTTTTGGTCGGCTTCGATTTCCTTGATGATTTTGCGTTTCATCGAGGAAGGGTTATCCAGCAAATCCTGCAGTCCGGATTGTTCAGTGCGCAATGCCGCCAGTTCCTGTTCGATCTTGATGGCTTCGAGACGGGCCAGCTGGCGCAGTCGGATTTCCAGAATGTCTTCTGCCTGACGGTCGGAGAGTGCAAACGCTGCAATCAGTGCCGGTTTGGGTTCGTCCGATTCGCGGATGATGCGGATGACTTCATCGATGTTGAGCAACACGGCAATCCGGCCTTCGAGGATATGAATCCGGTCTTCGACTTTGTTGAGTTTGAAAGCGGTGCGACGGGTGACGGTGGTAAAGCGGAATTGCACCCATTCGGAAATAATTTCCAGCAAACCTTTTTGGCGCGGACGACCATCACCACCGATCATCACCAGATTGAGCGAGGTATTGGTTTCCAGTGACGTATGCGAGAGCAAAATCTGCATTAATTCGGCACTGCTCTGATTTTTGGATTTCGGTTCAAACACCAGCCGTACCGGCGCATTTTTACCGGATTCATCGCGGATGGTATCGACCACACCGAGGATGAGTTGCTTCAGATTTTGCTGTTCCGGCGTCAGAGTTTTTTTACCCAGTTTCACTTTGGGATTGGTGCATTCTTCGATTTCTTCGAGAATTTTCTGGCTTGATGTGCCCGGTGGCAGTTCGGTGATGACGACTTGCCATTGACCGCGGGCCAGTTCTTCTATCTTCCAGCGCGCACGGACTTTCATACTGCCGCGACCGCTGGCATAAATATCGCTGATGGTTAAGGCCGGGCTGATGATCTGACCGCCACCAGGAAAATCCGGACCGGGTACAATCTCCATCAGTTCGGCATGCGTGAGCGCCGGGTTTTTGATCAGCGCAATGGCGGCCTGAGCAATTTCAGTTAAATTATGCGATGGAATTTCCGTTGCCAGACCAACAGCAATACCGGAAGCACCGTTGAGTAACACCATCGGCAAACGTGCCGGCAGCAGTCGTGGTTCATCGCTGGAGCCATCGTAGTTGGGCTGAAAATCGACTGTGCCGAGATCGATTTCATCCATCAGCAAACCGGCAATCGGTGTCAGCCGTGCCTCGGTATAGCGCATCGCGGCCGCACCATCGCCGTCGCGGGAACCAAAGTTACCCTGACCATCAATGAGTGGATAGCGCAGCGAAAAATCCTGCGTCATGCGCACCAGAGCATCGTACACCGACTGATCGCCGTGCGGGTGCAGCTTACCGAGCACTTCACCCACCACCAGCGCTGATTTGCGCGGTTTGGCGGTGGCGCTTAAGCCCAGTTCATTCATGGCATACAGAATACGTCGCTGCACCGGTTTTTGACCGTCACACACATCCGGCAGCGCACGTCCCTTGACGACCGAGATGGCATAATCCAGATAGGCACGCTCGGCAAAGCTGGCCAGCGTAATCGTTTCGCCATCGGTCGGTGGAACAACCGGCGCAGGCGCCGCAGGAGCATCGTCATTAAACAAATCAGTTTGTACTGGCATAATAATTTAAGTTGTATTCGTGAGAAGGATCAGATATCCGCTTCGACTTCATTGCCGTGTTCTTCAATCCAGCTGCGGCGTGCAGCCGCTTCGCCTTTACCCATGAGCATGGTAAAACGCAGCTCGGAATCATGCTGATCTACTTCGCCCAGCGTCACCGGCAACAGTCGCCGGGTATCCGGATTCATGGTGGTTTCCCATAACTGTTCGGCATTCATTTCACCCAGACCTTTAAAGCGGGCAATGCTCCAGCTGCCGTCTTTGGCACCTTCTTTGCGCAATTTATCTTCAATTGCGATGAGTTCGCCACTGTCGAGTGCATAGATTTTTTGCGCCAGTTTTTTGCCGCGCGGCGGTGCATCCACCCGGAACAGTGGCGGCCGCGCAATACAGATGTGACCGGTTTCAATCAGCTTAGGGAAGTGTTTGAAAAACAGCGTCAGCAACAACACCTGAATGTGTGAACCATCCACGTCGGCATCTGACAGTATACAGATCTTGCCATAACGCAGACCGGACAGATCCGGGCTGTCATGGAGGCTGTGTGGATCAACGCCGATGGCGACTGAAATATCGTGAATTTCATTGTTGGCAAACAGCCGGTCACGGTCGGTTTCCCAGGTGTTGAGTACCTTGCCGCGTAACGGCAAAATTGCCTGAAATTCCTTGTCACGGCCCATTTTGGCGGAACCGCCGGCCGAGTCGCCTTCGACCAGAAACAATTCATTGCGGCCGATATCGTTCGATTCGCAGTCGGTTAATTTACCCGGCAGCACTGCCACTCCGGAAGATTTTTTCTTTTCCACTTTTTGCGCTGAGCGCAGCCGTGACTGCGCCTGTTTGATCACCAGATCAGCGAGTTTTTTACCGTAGTCGACGTGCTGATTGAGCCATAATTCCAGCGGCGATTTGCAAAAGGTCGACACCAGACGCACCGCATCGCGAGAATTCAGCCGTTCCTTGATCTGTCCCTGAAATTGCGGATCCAGAACTTTGGCCGACAGTACAAACGAAGCACGCGCAAACACGTCTTCCGGCAATAACTTTACCCCCTTGGGTAGCAGCGTATGGAGCTCAACAAAGTTTTTGATCGCACCAAACAGTCCGTCGCGCAAACCGGATTCATGCGTACCACCGGCAGGAGTGGGAATCAGGTTGACATACGATTCGCGCACCACATTGCCTTCTTCGCACCAGGCCACTACCCAGGCCGCGCCTTCGCCTTCGGCAAAGCCGTCGGTATCCGCCGTGGCATACTGGGCACCTTCAAACAGGGGAATTAAGGTTTCGCTGGTCAGGGATTCGGTCAGATAGCCGCGCAAGCCCTGGGCATATTGCCATTCCAGCGTTTCTTTAGGGGCATGCAGAGTGACTTTGACACCCGGCAGCAGCACTGCCTTGGAGCGCAGCAGTCGCTGCAATTCACTTTGCGCCAGATTGGGCGAATCGAAATATTTTGGATTGGGCCAGATAGTGACCCGGGTGCCGGATTTTTTATCGCCGCGCGCCTGTGGTTGGGAGACCAGTGGAATCACCACATCGCCATCGGAAAACGTCAGTGTATGTATGCCGCCGTCACGCCAGACGGTAATTTCCAGCTTGGAGGACAGCGCATTGGTGACCGAAACCCCGACGCCATGCAAACCGCCGGAAAACGAGTAGGCACCACCGGAACCCTTGTCAAATTTACCGCCGGCATGCAGACGGGTAAACACGATCTCAACCGTAGGCACCATTTCTTCCGGATGCATCCCCACCGGAATACCGCGCCCATCGTCCTCGACAGTCACGCTGCCATCGGGATTTTGCGTCACGATGATGTGCTGGCAATAACCGCCGAGCGCCTCATCGGAGGCATTGTCGATCACTTCCTGAATAATGTGCAGCGGATTTTCGGTGCGGGTATACATACCAGGGCGTTGCTTGACGGGCTCAAGGCCTTTTAATACCCGGATAGAAGATTCGCTGTAAGCGGCAGGCACAGGTTTTTTTGTCGACATGTAAAGTGGTTGGTGCGGGTTAATCGAATTGAATCGCGCTAGTATAGCAGGGAGCGTATAGAATTGGCTGTGTTTTTATACAGTTATTTACGACAATAATGATGAATAAATCCGGCTAATTTTAATAAATTAATATGAAATTGATGTTGAATTTTTCCAAATCAGTTTTACAGGGCAGTAAGTATTTTCACTTAGATGATTGTAATGTAAATTTGCATTACAATGAATTGCTTTCATTATGAGGAGAAGTGATGACTTTATTAACCGTAACATCCAGAGGCCAGGTGACGTTTAAAAAGGAAATCCTGCAACATCTGGGAATTAAAGCTGGTGACAAGATTGAACTGGAATTGTTGGCTAACGGTAGTGGCTTGCTCAGGGCAAGTCGCCCCTCAGGCAGCATTGCTGATTTTGTGGGTCTGTTAGCCAATAAAACTACCAAGGTGGCGACGCTGGAGGAAATTAATCAAGCCATTGAAGCTGGTTGGGCAGGAAAAAAATGAACATTACCGCAGATACCAATGTATTAGTCCGCGCCGTGGTGGGTGATGATGCTGTTCAGGCCAGCAGAGCCGTTAGCATACTAACCAAAGCAACATTAATTGCTGTCACTCTACCTACTCTGTGTGAATTTGTCTGGGTATTGTGCCGCGTGTATGATTTTAGGTCTGCGGATATTTCCAGAGCCGTACGTGCATTGATGGCCGCTCTGAATGTGACAGCAAACCACCATGCCGTGGAAGCTGGATTATTGATGCTGGAAGCGGGTGGTGATTTTGCCGATGGCGTGATTGGATTTGAAGGCAGTTGGTTAGGTGGTGAAACTTTTGTTTCATTTGATAAAAAGGCGGTCGCCCTGTTTCAGGCTCAGGGCGTATCAGCACTTTTGTTGTAACAGTCAGTCGTTGGGTGGTAATACACCACCCCTGAAACCGCACCAACCTGATCAGATTTTTTTCAACACCACACAACCGATAGAATAACCGGCGCCAAACGAGCAAATCACGCCCAGAGCTCCGGTGGCCAGATCATCCTGGTGCTTGTGGAATGCAATGATCGAACCGGCTGACGACGTATTGGCATAGGTATCGAGTATCGTTGGCGATTCATCCGGCAAGGCATCACGTCCGAGCATCATCCGGGTGATCAGCAGATTCATGTTCAGATTGGCTTGATGCAGCCAGAAACGATTCACATCACCGATCTGCAGTCCGGCCTTTTCTACCGTGTCGGTAATCATGGCCGCGGCCATCGGGCAGACTTCCTTGAATACCTTGCGACCCTGTTGTTTAAACAGCTTGTCCGCTTTGCCGATACCGGATTCATCGGCACGATTGAGGAAGCCAAAGTTGTTGCGGATATTGTTGGAAAACTGGGTTTTCAGTTTGACGTTGACGATGGCGAACTGATGAGCCGAGGTGGCCAGGTCAGCGCGTTCGAGCAAAATGGCGGTGCAGGCATCACCAAAAATAAAATGACTGTCGCGATCGCGCCAGTTCAGATGGCCGCTGGTGATTTCCGGATTGATCACCAACACGGAACGCGCCTGACCACTCTGAATCGCACTCACTGCGGCCTGAATACCAAACGTAGCCGAAGAACAGGCTACATTCATGTCGTAACCATAGCCATCAATCCCCAGTGCTGTCTGCACTTCAACCGCAATGGCCGGATACGCGCGCTGCAGATTGCTGCAGGCAACGATCACGGCATCCACATCGGCGGCAGTGCGTCCGGCGCGCTGCAGGGCTTCTTTGGCGGCATGCACAGCCATGTCACACATGATCGACGGTTCATCGTCAGCCCGTTCGGGAATCAAAGGCACCATGCGTTTCGGATCCAGTACGCCTTCCTTGTTCATGACGAAGCGCGATTTGATGCCAGACGCTTTTTCAATAAAACCGACACTCGATTCTTCCAGCGCCACGATTTCACCGGCGGCGATGGCACTGGCATGTTCGGCGTTGAATTGATTGACGTAGGTATTGAAGCAGGCAATTAACTCTTCATTGGAAATGGAAAATGCGGGTGTATACAGCCCGGTACCGCTAATGACGACTTGATTCATGCATAACTTTCTGAAATTATTGAGCAAGGCGCTCTTCGATTGCGCCAGATTCTACCGCTTAGCCTAATGTGTCCACGAGGAAAAAATGCTGAATTGGAATAGTAACTCTAAATATTTTTTTAAACAATTGATCCGCAACAACAGTAAACAGTATCGCGAACCCGTGAGCCAGCAGTCGCATACGGCTGGTATAGTAAAAAAGATAATTTTTTAATCTTTAGCATGGGTTTATTTGCTTAACAAACGCATACCACGTTCGAGTCCGTCTATGGTGACGGAAAACATGCGGTTATTCATTAACTGGCGAATGATGGCCACCGACTGACGGTATTCCCATACACCTTCCGGTTCCGGATTGAGCCAGATAAATTTCGGAAACGCGGAAGCAAAGCGCTGCAGCCAGGTGGCACCGGCTTCTTCATTGTTGTATTCCACCGAGCCGCCGGGTTGCAGGATTTCATACGGACTCATGGTGGCATCACCAACAAAAATCAGCTTGGTATCGGGCGGATATTTGCGCAGGATATCCCAGGTGGGAATTTTTTCTGCATGCCGGCGATGATTATTTTTCCATAAATAATCATAGACACAATTGTGGAAGTAAAAAAATTCCATATTTTTGAATTCGGTTTTGGCCGCGGAAAACAATTCTTCAGTGCGGGCAATATGATCATCCATGGTGCCGCCGACATCGAGCAGCATCAATACCTTGATATTGTTTTTGCGTTCCGGCTGCATTTTGATATCCAGATAACCGGCATTGCTGGCTGTGGCCTGAATGGTGGCATCGAGGGCGAGTTCTTCCTCAACTCCCTGACGGGCAAATTTGCGCAGCCGCCGCAGCGCCACTTTGATATTGCGAGTACCAAGTTCGCGCTGACTGTCGTAATCGCGATAGGCACGCGCTTCCCAGACTTTGACTGCCGTGCGGTTGCCGCCTTTGCCACCAATGCGTATGCCTTCCGGATTAGTGCCGCCGTTCCCGAACGGTGACGTGCCACCGGTACCTATCCATTTGCTGCCACCTTCATGGCGCTCTTTCTGTTCCTTGAATAACTCGGACAACCGGTCCATGAGTTTGTCATAGCCAAATTTTTCGATGGCGGCTTTTTGTTCCTCAGTCAGTTCGCGTTCCAGTCGCTTTTGCAACCAGTCCAGCGGAATATCCTGATGCTTTTCAAAAATGGCATCGACACCTTTAAAGTAAGCACCAAAAGCGCGGTCAAACTTATCGAAATGGGCTTCATCCTTGACCATGATCAGGCGCGACAAAAAATAAAAATCCTCCAGTGAGGTACTGGCGATATTTTTTTGCAGCGCTTCGAGCAACATCAAAAATTCTTTGATGGAGACCGGAACTTTGGCATCTTTGAGGGTGAAAAAGAATCCGATCAGCATGAGGCAGAATGGCTTTCCAGTTTGAACTGAAGATTTTTTTGTACACCCATCCATTCCGTATTGAGTATGCTGTACACCACTGTGTCGCGCACCCGTCCGTCTGGCGACACCATATGGCTGCGCAGAAGGCCATCGCGTTTGGCGCCGAGCCGTTCAATCGCCCGTTGCGACGTCTGATTAAGCCAGTCGGTGCGTAATTCCACCACATTGCAGCGTAACTGTTCAAAGGCGTGGCGCAGTAACAGCAATTTGCATTCGGTATTGACGGCGCTGCGCTGCACCCGTTTGGCATACCAGGTGTAACCAATTTCGAGTCGCAAATTGGCCAGATCAACATTGCAATAGCGAGTGGTGCCTACAACCGCGCCGGAAAAATTTTCCCGCACCACAAACGGCAGGGCCTTTTTTTCCGTCTGCAATTGCATTGCCGTTTCCATCCAGGACGCTACCTGATCCGGATGCGGTGCCGAGGTGTAGAACAACTTCCACAATTCACCATCGGCTACCGCAGCCTGCAAACCAGGCAGATGTGCATGGGCTAACGGTTCGAGAGTAACAAAACGACCTGACAGAGTAATGGGTGACATAATCAATAGAGTAAGCTGTTAGCGGTTATGGCGTGACATCATGACGATGCGTTCAAATAAATGCACATCCTGTTCATTCTTGAGCAGCGCACCGTGCAAAGGCGGCACGATGGTTTTTTGCTCTTTACTGCGCAAAGCTTCGACAGGGATATCTTCTGCCAGTAACAGTTTGAGCCAGTCAAGCAATTCCGAGGTCGACGGCTTTTTCTTGATGCCAGCCACTTCGCGCACTTCATAAAAACTGTTGAGTGCCTGCGCCAGTAAATCATTTTTCAACGTAGGGAAGTGCACCCGAACGATGGCTTCCATGGTGGCGGCATCCGGGAATTTAATGTAATGGAAAAAACAGCGGCGCAGAAAGGCATCCGGCAATTCTTTTTCATTATTCGAAGTGATGATGACTAAGGGTCGGTGTATGGCGCGCACCATTTCGCGGGTTTCGTAGACATAAAACTCCATCCGGTCGAGTTCACGCAGCAAATCGTTAGGAAATTCGATATCAGCCTTGTCGATTTCATCGATCAGTAACACCACGGGTTCAGGAGCAGTAAACGCCTGCCACAACACACCTTTAACGATGTAATTGTGAATATCCTTGACGCGTTCATCACCAAGCTGGGAATCGCGCAGTCGCGACACGGCATCATATTCATACAGACCCTGCTGTGCTTTGGTGGTCGATTTAATATGCCACTGCATGAGCGGCATAGCGAGCGCGGCAGCGACTTCTTCGGCCAGCATAGTTTTACCGGTGCCGGGTTCTCCTTTGATCAACAGCGGACGCTGCAGCGTCAGAGCGGCATTCACTGCCAGTTTTAAATCATCAGTGGCGACATAGCTCTGCGAGCCTTCAAAGCGGGATGGGTTCATGGTGAAATCTGGATAAAAGGAAGGGGACAGTATAAACGGAGGTTGGCATTCGTGGGTAAATCAGCTAAAACGTACTGAGTGGAGTCCTGATCCAGTGGTAAATTGGTTTATTAATAACAGTAACCCAGAAATCATAGCCAGCTTGATCCATGTCATGATTGATGGACTGAAACATTGTCTTCGGTTAAAATAAATCGTTTTTGGGCGCAATTTTCCTGATTGCATTCACTTTTGCACACAAATTGCATAAATTGCACAATTTTCGCCAACTTATCTCCTAATTATGAAAAAAATCTTTGCACTTGCGGCATTTACTGCCTTAGTCAGCACAGTTGCTTCGGCAGCGGATGTCGTAGGTAATCCCAAAGCGGCTGAAAATAAAGTGGCCATGTGTATTGGCTGTCACGGTATTCCTGGCTATAAAGCGACTTTCCCGGAAGTCTATCAAGTGCCTATGTTGGGTGGCCAATCTGCCAAATATCTGGAAAATGCGCTGCACGCCTACAAAAAAGGCGATCGCAAACATCCTTCCATGCGCGGTATCGCTGGCGGTCTGTCTGATCAGGACATCGCTGACGTCGCTGCCTACTACGCCCAACAAAAATAAAGCATTCGAAAGAGACCCATGAAAAAATACTCCTTATTCGCACTCGCCGCTCTGGCCATGTCTCTGACAAGCAGTGCCTGGGCTGGTGGTGATATTAATGCCGGTAAAGCGGCGGTGGAAAAATTTGGTTGTGCTGCCTGTCACGGTGCCGACCTGAATTCACCAATAGACCCGACCTATCCGAAACTGGCTGGTCAGCATCAGGATTATCTGGAACATGCACTCGTGGCCTATCAGCGTGGTGCCGAAGTCGGCAATGGCCGTATTAACGCCATCATGAGTGGCCAGGCCAAAGCACTGTCGGCCAAAGACATTCAAAATATCACTGCGTATATTCACAGCCTTCCTGGAAGTCTGGTCTTGCGCAAATAAGTTTGTGTCCCCCATAAAAAAACACGCTTGCGGGCGTGTTTTTTTATGGGGGAATATAAATCAAGTCAGATAATACGAATGGGAATATCCGGTGCCAGTTGTTTGGGCAATATTTTTGTCCCGACTGAGATCGCTGATTTTTGTAAAACGCGATTGGTAAAATGACTGGTCACAATCAGGGAGCGTTGAATGCTGGCGAGTTCAATCACATCCAAACCATTCAGACTTTGCTTTAATAATTCATAGTCGGTGAGCAGGAAAATGGTTGCTTTCTGATCGGGATGGATGCTATCCATAAAATCAAGTACATCCTGTCCCTTTTCGAAGTGCCATACCGTCAGCGTGGGGTGGAGTTTGAGAATTTTTTCAAACCGCATATCCCAGGCCATGTGGATAGAACTGTCATCGTCAAGAATGAGGACGGTGTCATCCTGGTTCAAGGTGATGTTCTCGGCCATCCAAGACAAAGGTTGCACCCGCGGGAATGATAATTTGATTTTGGTGCCCAGTCCCAGAGTGGACTCGATCCGCCATTGTCCCTGATTATTCTTCAGTGTTTCCATTACCTGCGATAATCCCAGACCCAGACCACTATCTGTTCCCTCCGGTATGTCTTTATAGTGCAAAAGTTTTTCCACCAATTCAGGAATCATGCCTTTGCCATTGTCAGCCACCGTTAACGTGACCTGCTCAGCATTGGCGTCCAGATATACCGTGACTTTGCCGATACCTTGTTCGAATGCATCCACGGCGTTATTAATGAGATTGGAAATCATGATTTTGAATGCGATCGGTTGTAGCTGCACCCAGGAAAATTTGCCGGGCTGACTAAAATGTTGATCGAATTTGATCGCCATATGTTGATACTGATACTTTTTTTCAGTCAGCATTTGTAAAATCATCGGTGACAACAAAATCGGTTCAGCTTCTTCGATACCATAGGGTTGCAACTCTTCTCTTTGCGTGTACGTGCTTAAAAGATGATTGGCGACATCATTGATCCGCGTCACCGCATGGCGCAACGACAGACGTTCTTTTTCCGGAATGTTATCGCAAACTTCGAGCATCACCGATAAACTCGCCAGCGGTGAACGGATGTCATGCGCCACATTGTTCACCACTCGCCTGAAATTTTCCTGTTCTTCAAGCAGGTAAAGTTTGTGCTGCAATTCCAGTTGCAGCCGTTCTTTTTCTTTGGTGTCGGTAATATCAATCGAAGTGCCTATGATACCGATAATATTTCCTTCTTTATCGCACCAGGGCGATCTGACCGAAGCAAAGTCGATGGTATTTCCTGTGGTAACACTGACTACTTTTTCATCAAAGGCGATGGTTTCGCCTGTGTCGATGACTTTTTGATTGTTTTCATCCAAAAATTTGGCGATATGTTCCGGATAAAAATCACTGTGGCGTTTGCCGATTACTTTGTCCAGGACACGAGTAGTATTGCCATGAGTATAAGCGGCGGCATTATTCATTCCCAAAACCACACCGTTGAGATCCAGCCAAAATAACGGTGCGGGCATGAGATTGGCAAAGCGAGATAACTCTGTAAATTCGTCTGCAGATTGACCTGGGTTAATATTGATTTTCATAAATAAAACTCCAAAAAATAAGATATAAATACATGATTAAATAAGTACCAGTTAATAAATTAATTGGTATGTCCTGCAATATTGTGAGAACGGAAAATATTGTGTAAATATTGTTTAAATTGTCCATGGCTGATAGTTGGCCATTCAAAACCGAGCTTACGCAAAATAGATAATGTTTTAAATTGCATATAACTTTGTTGTGCAAGCTGTTCTATCCCCTCCACCCCCAACCATCCCTGTGCCAGCAAAAAGCGCATGATCAGTTCCTTGTTGTCAGCGCAGTTGAGTTCATCAGTCAGCTGTTGAATAAACGCGGAAATATTCATCACTTTGACCATGAACTCGGGATTGAGTTTAAAAAAATTAGTCAGATCAAAGCGACTGGAATGAAAAACATGAAACACGGCATTGGCAGCACACTTCCGATCAAATAATTTCACAATGGCATTCGCAGTCAAGTCTACTGGTGACAGTTCCAGGCTGGCATCAGCAAATACCGATTTGGAATGCAGGAAATATCTCAGCCAATGGGCAAAGCCCACTGTCTCAATGTTTGCCTGTACAGAACAATTTTCCAGCATAAAAGCCAGATTCCCAACCCGGTAAATACTGGTCTGTATGCCATAATCCCGGTATCGGATTACTTGACTTTCAGCCTGCAATTTTGTTCCCAAATAAATGTTATTTTTTACAATTTGCAAATTCTCTGGCAAGAGTTCCTCTGTGCAACAATTACCCCATTGTTTGAACGTTTCGGTATTGTTTTTTAAAACCGAAGCGGTTGAAATATAATGAAAATCTTTTAGCGTGGTCAGTTGGGATAATTCCAGTAAATGGATGGTGGCCTGCACATTCGCCTGATAAAACAGCTCGGCGTCGCCAAACTGTTTCACCAGTGCAGCGGCATGGATAATGCTGTCGATTTGCTGCGTAAGTTCCTCATAACGCTCTGGCACCAGTCCCAACTGCGGTTGTTCTAAATTTCCGCAAAAAATAAATAAACGCCCTTTATAAATATCTTCATTGACCGTGCTGGAAAAATAGTAACTATATTTTTGATTGATGCGTTCCAGAGCGGCCAGATCTGACTTGGCCCGGACGATAAGATAAACCTGATAGTCAGTAGCGCTCAGTAATTGCCTGAGCATATGGCATCCCAAATACCCGGTTGCGCCGGTGAGCAAAACACGACGAATTTTTTTATGGGTTAAATCCGGTTGCAAAATTTGAATGTGATTTAAGTATTTATTTAAATTCCGGTTAATGGTTTTCAGATCGCCATCATTATGGTGTTTGCGTTGTTGATAGCTGTGCAGGATGTCCAGCAGGCGCTTGTGTATGCTGTTGCCTGAAAAGGCCAGTTTTTCTGCCAGCTGACTGGGAGTTTTGCAACTGAAAATATCGCGCACGGTGACCTGGAAATGCTGCTGCAAATGCATCACCAGTGTCATGGCTGAGATGGAATCGCCACCGACGGTAAAAAAGTCGTCATAAATTCCTACCACTTTTTTATTCAGCACCTGTGCGAATCCGGCGCAAATTAAATTTTCTTTTTCATTGCGTGGCCAGTCAGTAATATGTGCGCTGGCGTTTTTTTGCACAGTCATTTTTTGTAATGCGCGGGTATCGATTTTGCCATTCACTGTGAGCGGCATGGAAATGAACCAGATGAATTCCTGCGGGATGAAATAGGGCGGTAATCGTTGAGCTAAATAAGCCCTTAGTTGGGTTGGATCCAGAATTTCGGCTGCAGCGTAATAGGCTACCAGACGTTGATGCGTCACCAAAACCTGCTCTTTTGGGATGACTTCAGGGATGTGTGCTGTTGGCACGGATGCTTGCCTCCGGTCAGTCCGTTGCGGGAATGGTTGGGTACCGATAGCCGGGATATTATTGGGGTCACTCAGGCTGGTAAGCGCAATGAGTTCCAGCAGCCGGGTGTTGAACTTGCCAGCCAGGTGCTCAAGTTGCGCCTGACTGAATTGGCTGGTCAGCGTTACTGCCAATTGACCGTTGGCGATCCAGCCGACTACATCGAGTACATTGCTGCTGCCATTGTCTGCATGCACAGCCACGCCGCTGGGTTCGCCACTGAGGCTCCACGCTTGTGTCTGGGTGTTGAGTTGTCCCAGATAATTAAAGCTAAGCCGTGGCAACCCCTGATAACCAAAAAAGCTGCCATAGCCGAGTCCGTGCAGCGGTATTTCTTCCAGACTGTGCTGAATCAGTTGCAGAGCATCCAGAGGTTCTGTCTGGTTGAGGTTCAGTTTGCAGGGATACATGGTAGTAAACCAGCCCAGTGTATGACTCAAATCTGCCTGCGGATGAATATCTTCCCGGCCATGCCCTTCCAGTGTCAGGTAAATGGCCGGCGTGCTCTGGCTGCTGGTCGCCATGGTTTGCTCCAGCAATTCATGCAGCGTCAGTGCCAGCGCCGTCAGCAACACTTCCTGGACGGTATGCCGCCATATGGATAGCCTGATCGAGAGCAACCTGCCGGTTTCAGAGGGACTGAGCATAAACGCGCAGGTGGAGTCGGCTGGCCGGTCTGACGTTGTCAGACCGCTATGTTCAGCCAGCAATTTGCTCAGTTGCTCATCAAAGGCAGCATGTTCATCCAGCAGTGAGTGCCAGTAAGCCTTTTCTTCAGCATGACTGACAGCATAGTCCTGCACATATTGTATCCACTGACGGTAACTGGTGTACCCGGTCGCGCGCGGCACTGCGGGCAGTTGGTGGACAAGGGTTTCGCTATTCTTGTCGCTATGATTCTGCGTCATCAGTGCGTTATAGATGCTGTGTAAATCGTGCACCAGAATATGCCAGCTGACCACATCGACGATCAGGTGGTGCAGGGCAAAGAACACCCGTGCACTGCCATCGCGGTAACCATGAATGTATCCGGTGGCAAACATCGGACCCGAGTGAATATCAAAATCAATTTGCCAGCTGGTTAATATTTGCTCAACGCAGTCCTGAAATGCTTGGCTGCCTTCCGGATGAGCAATGGTGTGGAGATTCAACTGCCGCGGCACTACTTCCTGGCAGCTATTTTCCAGATAATAAGCTTGCATGACGCCGAAAACGGAGGAAAACCTTAACGAAAAACAGTCATGCTGGTTCACCAGTTGGGTGAGTGCCGTCTTGAGTATTTCCAGATCGAGCAACGGCGTGCGGATTAAAAACGATTGATTAAAATAATGCGGATTGCGAAAGCGCCGGGCAAAAAACCATTCCTGAATCGGCAACATGCCAGACGGGCTGGACGCAATTGCCGTTGTGGTGACCGGAGTTGTGTGCTGGCTGGCAGCAATCTGCATGTCTGTGCTGGCATCGTTATCGTGGCTGCTCACGGCTAACACTTTGGCCTGCTGTATGCCCGGATAGGAACACAGCAGAGTTTCGATTTCTCCCGCTTCAATCCGGTAGCCACGTATTTTTAACTGGTTGTCATTGCGGCCGATATAGTCCAGACTGCCATCCGCACATCTTCTGACTAAATCCCCGGATTTGTATAGGCGCGCATTGCATCCCAGGATTTTTTGTTCTTCGGTTTGAAATGGGTTGGCGATAAATCGTTGTTGTGTCAGCTCAGCTTGATTCAGGTAGCCCCGTGCCAATCCATCTCCGCCAACACATAATTCACCGACGCAACCCACAGGTAAAATGGAATTTTTTTTATCAACAACATAACTGGTTTGATGATTGTAAAATTTACCAATACTGTAAACAGTCCCTAATTTATCCGCTTCAATTATTTTGTATGTGGAAATGACGGCGGTCTCGGTAATGCCGTACAAATTCACTAATACAGGCCGTTTTTGGTAACAACTTGAAAACCACGATTCCTGCCGTTGGAAATTGAGTTTTTCTCCCCCCATAATAATGTAGTGTAAGTTTGATAACGGTTGATCACAATTGTTTAAAAGTATTTCACTGAATTTCAAAAACACTGCTGTAGTTAAATTAAGTACGGTAACTTTATTTTTTTTACATAATTGATGAAGTTCTTCAAAATCTTTGCTTTGCTGTTGATTAGGGATAATGAGCTTACCCCCATAAAGGAAGGCACCCCAGATTTCCCAAATCGTAAAATCAAATACGTAGGAGTGAAAAAATAACCAGACATCCTTTTCAGTAAAATGAAAATTATTTTCAGTCGCATGAAACAGGCTCACTACATTGTTATGTTGTTGTAATACTCCTTTGGGTTGTCCGGTCGTGCCGCTGGTGTAAATCACATACGCCAGCTGGTGACTCGATACGGGCAAGTTCAGGTCAGTATTGGCCTCCAGCAGAATGGCATGTTTCTGTTGTTCGCTATCGAGGCAAATAAGTGACGCGAATTCGCTCAGACTGGCGAATTTTTCAGCGTAGTGCGCATTCATGAGCACGGCTTTGGCACCGGTGTTCCTGACTATGTAGCGCACCCTGTCGATTGGATTATTAGGGTCGATGGGTACATAAGCGGCACCGCATTTCAACACGGCCAGGATGGCAATCACCGTGTCAGTATTTTTATCCAGGCACAGTGCAATCAAATCATCCGCCTGCAGCGCATGCCGTTCCAGAATGTGGCGTGCAAGCTGATTGGCATGCTGATTTAATTCCCGGTAGCTCATGCAGGTGTCTTCATACACCAAAGCGATAGCCTCTGGGGTTTTTTGTACCTGTTGTTCAAATAAGTGATGTAATGGTCGTTCATCAGTGCAGGGTTGATAGGCCGCATTCCAGTCTAAGGCAATTTGTTGATAATCCTGTGGATCTAAGCTGATGTCATTTTGGTTGTGTAAAATATGTTCCAGTGTCTGTTGCAGATAGCGGCGGAAATAATCCAAGTAGTCCTGACTGCTGACATTGTCATGTGCTTTGAGTTCGACTTTAAACCTGTCGCCGTCAGTGGTGTTGACGGCGTTGAGTTGGGTGATTTCCAGCATGACTGGAATGCTGGAACGGTCAAAGCCGCCACGCTTGTTGATGAGGTGCTCACTGGGTTTGAGTGCATGGAAATGAACAAAGTTGAAGCCAAAATAAAATAGCTCGGTTTGTAATGTGGCTTTGATTTTGGCGTAAGGAATGTGCTTATGCGCATATAGTTTCATTTTTTCTGCAAACGTGTCCGACAGTGCTCTGGATACACTGGCTTGCGGAGTTAACTGCATCCGGTAAGGAATCACATTTAAAAACAGCCCTACCAGACTGTCACCGCCGGATTTTTCCAGCCGGTTGTTAAACCCGACTCCGATGGTGACGTCATTGGTGTTGAAAAAGAACGCCAGGGTTTTCAGATAAGCATACATAAATACACTATCCACACTGATGGCCAGATCGTGGGCTACTTGTTGTACCTGGCGGCTTTGATCCGGGTTCAGGTAAAAGACAGAAATAAATAAACTGTCGGGTGATACAGTCGTATCGTCAAATTTCCAATCTCCCCGCACAGGCTCGGCATCCCGCAGATAGTCTTTCCAGAATGCTAAGCTGCTCAGGTCCAGCATATGGCGCCGTTCGTTACGGACAAATTCGCCATAACTTAATGGTGCTGCGGAGGTTGGTGATGTTGTCAGCAAGCCAGTCTGGTCATGCGCATAATTCTGCACAAATTCATTAATCAGACTGGCGATACTCCAGCCATCGACGATGGCGTGATGGAAGGAAAATAAAAATTCAAACCGTCCGTCATGCTCATTGACGAGCAAATGAAACAGACATTCTTCGGTATGCGAAAAATGATTTAAGCGTTCCGTGTCGATGAGCTGTTGCAGGGGCTGATCGCGATAAAATGTGCACTGTAAATCGGCTTCTTTAAAAATCACCACATCGAGAACATGCTGTTCACTGAATATAAAACGTGCGCGCAACAGCGCATTTTTTTGTGCCAGCGCTTGCCATATCCGTAAAAATTTTTCCTCACACAAAGGCAGATTGATGTCATAAAAAAATACATCGTGGTAAGTGCCCTGATCACTGAGGCTCGATTCCAGTAACATGCCGATCTGCAGCTGACTGGCTGGATAAATATCTTCGATCAGATGTTGTTCGAGCAGTTGTTGATATTGTGCTGGTTCGATCAGGCTGAACGGTTCATACGGGGTGTCTTCCGGCTCGGTTTCTGCTGCAGTTGCTGCTATCAGGTTGCTCAACGCCTGTACGGTTTTGAGGCGCAGTATGTCGACCACCTGAACCGAATAGCCAAACAATTGTTTTAAACGGCTGGCCATTTGCAGTGCCTTAATGCTGTTGCCGCCGAGTTTAAAAATATTGTCGGTCATGCTGACTTCATGGGCTTCCAGACCCAGCACCAGTGCGAACGCTTCGATTAAATTGGCCTGAATGGCATTTTCGGCCGTGATAAGGACTGCGGAAGTAGTTGGTGTTGGCGGCGGCAGTTTTTTTTGATCAATTTTTCCGCTGATACTCAGCGGCATTTCTGTTAACTGAATATAGTGATTTGGCACCATATAGTCGGGCAGATAACTGGCTGCATAGGCTTGCAGACTGTCATGGTCGATCGCCTGACGGGCGACATAATAGGCAATTAATTGTTGTTGGTAGACGATGACACTGCACTGACTGATCGCTGGATAATTCTGCAACACGGTTTCGATTTCACCCAGTTCAATACGATTGCCATGTAATTTGACCTGCGTATCCTTGCGACCCAGATAGACGATATTGCCATCAGCCAGCCAGTATGCCAGATCACCGGTTTTGTAGAGCCGGTCATAACGGCCAGTGTGCTGAAATTCTTTGGGTTGATATGGATTAGGAATAAACCGTTCGCGGGTGAGTTGCACATCGTTGAGGTAACCTCGTGCCAAACCATCGCCCGCCAGATACAATTCTCCTGCCACGCCGGGTGGTAACAGCCGACATTGTTCATCGAGTACGTAGACGCGGGTGTTGGCTATCGGTTTGCCAAGGCATACTGGTTGCCCGCTGACACAATCATAAAAAAGTACATCGATCGAGGCTTCGGTCGGACCATATAAATTATGGATAGCCACCGCAGGCAGCAAGGCTTGTGCGCTGTTGACGGTGGCGGCACTGAGTACTTCGCCACTGCAAAACAAATGCCGCAGAGTGCCGAGCCCGGCTGCCTGGTCTTCCATGGCCAGCACAAAGGCGTTCAGCATGGTAGGTGTGAAGTGAATAATGCTGATGCGTTCATCTGCGATGACTCTGGCTAAATAACTGGCATCCTTGTGCCCTTGGGGTTGAGCGAAGACTATCGTTGCCCCGTACCAGTTGGCCCAGAATAATTCCCACACCGAGACGTCAAATACATACGGCGTTTTTTGCAGTACCCGGTCGCTGGGGTAGATGGGGTAAGCCTGATTCATCCAGGTAATGCGATTGACGATGCCCTGATGTTCAATCTGTATGCCTTTAGGTGTGCCGGTGGTGCCGCTGGTATACAGTACATAGGCCAGATGACGACTGTGAGTAGCTGTTTGCGGATTGCACTGTGGTTGCTGTGCCAGCATGGCAAGCACCTCGGGATGATCAAGTACCAGCAGAGTGGTGGTGTGCCAGTCGATTTCAGGAAATTGACGCACCTGTTGCTCCTGTTCCCTGGTTGTGATGACCAGACGTGCAGCTGATTGCTGCAATATCTGCGTGCAGCGTCGGGCCGGATAATCCACTGCCAGCGGTACATACGCCGCGTCTGCTTTTAGGATGCCAAGGAGCGCAACCAGCATCCACTGACTGCGCTCCAGACAAACGGCAATGAGCTGGTCTGGCTGTATCTGGTGCAGCGTGACCAGATAATGCGCTAACTGATTCGCCAGGATATTCAATTCCTGATAAGTCAGACGGACATTTTGCGCAATGATGGCGATATGTTCCGGAGTTTTGCTAACCTGCATTTCAAACATGCCATGGATGGTTTGTTGCATGGGATAGGCACGGTTGGTGTCATTCCATGTGGTGAGCAATTGTTGACGTTGTTGTGTTGTTACCCACTCCACTTGCGCGATGGGTTGAGTTTCATGTTCCAGTAACTGCTGGAATAAGCTGACGAAGGCTTCAGGTAATGCGACGCTGTCGATCTGTCTGCTGTCTGCATCCAGATCGACGCAATCCGCCTGCAGCTCTGCCCGTGCAGTCAGTTCAGGGTAGCGCTGCCAGAGATCATTGAGGCAGCTCTGTCTTTCCAGTTGCGCATGCCTATCGCAAACTTGCTGGAAGATATCGAAGAAACTGTGGCGTTCATTGAGCTCCAGCGTTACAGGCAGACAGGAAAGAAAAAATGCACGCAGTTGCTCTTCTAATAAAATTCCCGATATTTTTACCCATACACTGATTGTTGCCTGCCCTTGCAGGCGATGCTGGTAAATTAGCCAGGCGGTGAGCATTACCAGAGGCCATGTTTTTTTGTCTGCTGAAAAATCACGGCATGATGCAATCACTGTTTGCGGTAATGACTGCAGCCGGATATCGGTTTTCTGCAGGGCGCCGGCCTGTGCCTGAAACTGTGCCAGTGCGGCTAGCACGGCTGATTCGCTGGAATAACACTGTTGGCTGGCCAGTTGCAACTGCTGTTGTTGTTCACTCGTCGATGACGGCAGTTTCATGCCTGGCTGAAGGTGAAGGCGTTCTGCCAGCTGGATTAAATCCGTCAGATTGTCGACAGTGCTGCTCAGTTTGGTCAGCAAAACATTGTTACTGGAGGTGCTGACTTTCCAGTGATGCGCATTGATCTCTGTTACTGTACCGGCAGGGGTGTCCGAGAGTTCCGGACAAATTTGCATGGAAGAGATGATGATGACTTCATTTGCCAGTTGCATTTTTGCCGTGCTGAATGGATTGCGGTAGTCTCCCCACTGAGTCGCCCGGCACAGCCGTTCAATTTCCTGTGCGTTACTGTTCCAGTTGATCCAGCCATTACCTGCCGGTTTTTGTGAGCGGGCAAAATAGCTGCGCTGGGTGCTGTCTTGTGGAATCGCCTGTAGGGAATCGGTGAGGAGTTCATCCACGAGTTCTTCAAACGTTGTTATGGCCTGGGCGACACATTTCTTGTGCAGGCTGAGCGTGGTTTCATCAGATGCAACCGGGATCGCAATCTGTTTCACGATATCACCGGCATCGATGAGTTCATTGATAACATGCCAGCTGATGCCATGGCTTGTTTCACCGTTGAGGATAGCCCAGGCAGTAGCATTGGAACCAGCATATCGCGGTAACAGGGCATCGTGATAGTTGATCGCCAGGCCGCGAATTTTTTGCAGTACCGTTGCCGGAATAATTTCATCATTGACGATACTGAACAGATAATCGGCTGACTTGTTTGTCCAGTCGATGTCGGACAGTGTCTGTACACATGCGATTTGCTCCTCATGTGCCCAGGTCTGAACTTGCTTGGAGGGTGAAATGATTCCATCAATGATGATTGAGCGGGAAAACAGTATTTTTGCGCAGGCAATTAACAATGGATTTTGCCCAATGAGATAGCAGGAGAGTTGTTTGGTCGTATTCATGATTTAGTTGATCGAAAAATGTCACGATTTTCAGCAAGAGTGTTTTTTCCTGTGCAATAAACGTGATTGAGGGGGTTAATAAATAAATTTCATGTTTGATGTTGTTTATAAGTATTTACAATAAGTTACTATTTTGAATGGCATAATAATACGCGCCCCGTTTTTAAAATCCAATTGAAAATGACTAAATTCCGAGTGTGAAACTTTTAGCAGTAACCGCAGGAAGGTTATGCGTCCGACGTGAACCTTATTGTGTCAGGCGATAGTCAGCCTGCAAGCAGACTATCGCGAGCACAGGGAAGTTCAATCAGGAAGGGAAGAGGGGAGTGTTACCGGAGCTTCAGTTGCAATGCCTGTACATAGGCGACCCCATCGAAAGGAGTGCCCTGACGTTGTGCTTCCCAGATCATCGCACCAAGACTGTCCATCATGATGTGATGTGCCTGGTGTGCAGATTGCAGGCGTTGTGCCAGTTGGTTGTAAATGGTGGTAATGCCAGCCGGCTGGTTGATGGCAATCTGTTCAGCGATGGATAAATGCATAGATAGATGCAAAAAAGGATTGGTTTTTCCCTGATCTACCGGATATTCCGCTTCCAGCGCAGCATCGACATCAGTCAGATCGGTTTCATATTCCGGATGTTGCAGGATCCAGTCAGCTGCGATGGTTTCGAGCGGAGTCAGAATTTCGCGCGCCAGACTTTTGCGGCAAGTCTCACAAAAAAATCGCCGGACATCGTGCTGGGTGGGATTAAACATGACAGATTAAATGCAGTTGGAATGAACGCCATTTTACGGATTTTTTGGCAGCCATACGGAAAATATTCTACTCTGGTATTATCGTCCCTTAACTTCACTTGGTGCCACCATGCGCACCCCGTCAACCTTTCACCAGGAACAGTCATCATGTTAGATAAAAATGCCCTCGATACGTTGTTTACTTCAGCTCGTACCCATAGCGCCTGGTTGAATCAGCCCGTCAGCGATGAGCTGTGCCAGCAAATTTATGAATTGGCTAAATGGGGGGCGACTTCCGCTAACTGTTCACCGGCACGTATTGTCTTCGTCAAAAGTGCGGAACAAAAAGCCCTGTTATCCGAATGCATGGCACCTGGCAATCAGGAAAAAACCACCAAGGCGCCGGTGACAGCAATCATCGCCATGGACATGAAATTTTATGAGCAGTTACCTAAACTGTTCCCACATGCCGATGCAAAATCGTGGTTTGTCGGTAATCAACCCAATATTGATGCCACCGCTTTCCGCAACAGCTCGCTGCAGGGTGCTTATTTCATGCTGGCTGCGCGCGCACTTGGTCTGGATTGTGGGCCAATGTCAGGATTTGATGGCGATAAAGTCAATGCGGCTTTTTTTGCTGACACCAGTCATAAGGTCAATTTCATCTGTAACCTCGGTTACGGTGACGCCAGCGGGTTATTTCAGCGTTCGCCACGACTTAGCTTTGATGAAGCCTGCCGGATTGTTTAAGCAAGGTTGCTGATGCTCATTAAACCCCTGTGCCTGGCATGGGGGTTTTTTGTTTGTAGTCGCACAGATCGGCAAGCATGCAGTTCCAGCACAGCGGCTGCCTGGCTTTGCAGGTGTAACGTCCATGCAGAATCAGCCAGTGATGGGCGTTGAGTTTGAATTCTTCCGGAACAAGTTTCAGTAACCCCAGTTCTACTTTTTCTACCGTGGCACCTGGTGCCAGACCGGTGCGGTTACTGACGCGGAAGATGTGGGTGTCAACCGCAATGGTGGGTTCGCCAAAGGCGGTGTTGAGTACCACATTGGCGGTTTTTCGGCCTACACCCGGCAATGCTTCGAGCGCCACACGCTCACGTGGCACCTGTCCATGGTGTTGTTCTAACAGGATTTTGCAGGTGGCAATAATGTGTTTGGCCTTGGTGCGAAACAGTCCGATAGAAGAAATATAGGGGATGAGCTGGTCTTCACCGAGCGCCAGAATTTTTGCCGGGGTGTTCGCCACCGGATACAAACGCCGGGTCGCCAGATTGACCGAGACATCGGTTGCCTGCGCCGACAACAGCACGGCGATCAGTAGTTCAAACGGCGTACTGTAATCCAGTTCAGTCGTTGGATGCGGATTGGCTTGTTGCAGGCGCTGAAAAAACAGCAGACGTTTTTTTGCATTCATAGGTCAACTCACTGAGATTTTTTCGCCATGGCACGTGCGATCGCTGCCTGCACGATGGTCTGCTTACGTGCCTGTTCGATATAGGCTTCCGGGGTAGCGACAATTTCATTTTGCAGCGCATGCAGTTTGGCATTGGCTTTGGCCAGCAAGCGTATTTCGTTCTCACGTTGTTCCCGCTGCAGACGGATGGTGCGCACCTCATGCCGATGGCGTGCATCCTGCGCCTGGGTACTGCTCCAGGCATCCCAGCCGCTGCGGGTATCACTGACTACCTGCATGGAAATACAATCGACCGGGCAGGGTGGAAGGCATAGATCACAACCGGTACAAAGGTCGCTGATAATGCTGTGCATTTGTTTAGCCGCGCCGACAATCGCATCTACCGGGCAGGCCTGGATGCACAGGGTGCAGCCTATGCACAGTGACTCATCAATCACGGCCACAGTGCGTGGTTGTTCGCGGCCATTCACCGGGTTTAACGGCAAGATGGGCTGTTGCAGCAGACCGGCTAAGCGTGTAATTCCTTCGGCACCACCGGGCGGGCATTGATTATAACTGGCCAGACCGGAGGCAATGGCTTCTGCATACGGGCGGCAACCGGCGTACCCGCACTTGGTGCACTGGGTTTGCGGCAGCAGATCTTCAATCTGGTTGGCTAATAGTTGGATAGGGAGAGAATGTTCAGTCACGATAAGGTCTGACAGAAAACGCTATTATCGCCTGAATAGTCGTGAAAGTGGCCGCCATGGAAAATAAATGGCGGCCACTTTCATTCAGTGCCTGAAATCAGCGGTTGGCCTGAATAAATTCAGTAATTTTCGGACAGATGATTTCGCGCCAGCGTCGGCCGGAAAAAATACCGTAGTGACCACATCCCGGGGCAACAAAATCCTGCTTCTTTTTGGCAGGAATGCCGCTGCAGATGTCGTGGGCAGCCTGAGTCTGGCCGGGTCCGGAAATATCATCGAGTTCGCCTTCGACAGTAAACAGCGCCACTGTTTTGATGTCTTGCGGACGAACTAACTTGCCTTCGACTTCCCATGTGCCCATAGGCAGATTGAAATCCTGAAACACGGTTTTAATCGTTTCCAGATAATAGTCAGCCGGCATATCGAGTACCGCATTGTATTCATCGTAAAACTGGCGGTGCGCTTCAGCCGGATCATCATCACCTTTAATCAGATGCTGATAAAAGTCCCAGTGACTTTGCGCATGACGACGTGGATTCATGGCGACAAAACCGGTATGTTGCAAAAAGCCGGGATAAACTTTGCGGCCATAGCCCGGGAAGTTGGGCGGTACGCTGTAAATCACATTATTTTCAAACCAGGAAAACGGTTTTTCCACCGCCAGATTATTGACCTGGGTAGGGGATTTGCGCGGATCTATCGGTCCACCCATCATGGTCATAGTTTTAGGCAGTTTCGGATCTTTAGCTGTGGCCATGAGTGAGATGGCGGCCATGACCGGTACTGTCGGCTGGCAAACAGAAATCACATGCAGATCCGGTCCCAGATGGCGGATAAAATCCTGCACGTAATAAATATAATCATGCAAATGGAACGGGCCTGCTGATTCCGGTACCATGCGGGCATCGGTCCAGTCAGTCAGATAGACATCGTGTTGAGTCAAGAGCGCGCGCACCGTGTCGCGCAGCAGGGTTGAATGATGTCCGGACAGTGGTGCTACCAGCAATACCGTGGGTTGATCAAGTTGCTTAAATTCTTTTGGACTGAGTACTTTTTTGAAGTGAATCAGACGGCAGAAATTTTTATGCAGTTCTACTTCCTCGACAATACCGACAGTTTGATCATTGATGACGACGGAATCAATGTTGAAGGCCGGTTTTTCGTAACTTTTCCCTAAACGAAACATTAGCTCGTAACCTGCCGCAATACGTTGTGCAAACGGTGTATGCGCCAAAGGTGAGATGGGATTGCTGAATAATTTGGAAGACGCTTCTGCCCAATTGGTCATTGGCGTGATTAACGCCCGGTTCATCTCATGTAAGTGGTAAAGCATGGTGTTCTTTCTGTGGGATATAACTGATTGTTGCCTTGGGAAAACTTTATGTTGCGCTGCACTATTTACTTTATGCTTTTTTTGCCCAGATGCCAAGATGTGATTTCAACTGTGTGCAAATGAGTAAATTAACATCATTGTGTTTTGTATAGTTGGTAAAGCATGTTTCTGTATGGAATGATTGATTGTAATGGAAAATGCGCTTGAGTAAAATACGTGATATCAACATAAAAAAAGCGCCCTCGTGTGGCGCTTTTTTTATCATTGACCATCAATGGCATCAGCTCTTAATCAAACACGGGAGTTTCAACGCCCAGAATTTTATGCAGCTTTGGTGAGGTCGTGGTGTATTGCATGTGAATTTTCTTTTCAGGGAAAATATACGGTGCAGCACCAAAAGCAGCTAACGCGGCTTCATGGAACCCTGACAGAATCAATTTCTTTTTGCCTGGATAGGTATTGATGTCGCCGACAGCAAAAATTCCCGGGATATTGGTTTCAAATTTCTCGGTACTGACGACTTTTAACTGTTTGCGTTCAATGTCCAGACTCCAGTCGGCGATCGGACCTAGTTTTGGGGACAGACCAAAAAACACCAGCAGGTCATCCATAGGCAGTCGGCGGGTCACGCCATCAGGGCCGGTGACTTTGATTTCAGTCAGGGTTTCGTCTCTGGTTTCGATGCCGGTTACCTGACCGATGAGCAACTGCATTTCAAACTGTTCACATAATTCGCGCATTTTAGTTACTGAGGCCGGCGCGGCACGGAAATCATCGCGCCGATGCAGCAGCACTACCGATTCGGCCTTGCCAACCAGATTCAATGCCCAATCCAGAGCTGAATCGCCACCGCCGCAGATGACGATATTTTTTCCGTGGAAGCGTGCCGGATCTTTGACCCGGTAAAACAGTTGCTTGCCTTCAAAGGCATCAATGCCATCAACTTTTAAGGTGCGTGGCTGGAAGGAGCCTACACCGGCAGCGATGAAAATGGTTTTGGTGATGAAGCGGGTTCCGGTCGACGTTTCCAGATCAAAACGGCCATCTTCGCGTCGTGCGACCACAGTGACTTCCTGACCGAGGTGGAAAGTCGGTTCAAAAGGTTCGATCTGTTTGAGCAGATTGTCGGTCAGTTCCTGTCCGGTGCAAACCGGCACGGCCGGAATATCGTAAATTGGTTTGTCTGGATACAGTTCCACGCACTGACCGCCAACAACGGCGAGTGAGTCGATGACATGCGCTTTGATTTCTAATAAACCTAATTCAAATACCTGAAACAGTCCAACAGGACCAGCACCAACGATAACAGCGTCAGCAATAATGGGTGCCAATGGGTCACTGGCGAGCTTGTTTTCCATACGAAGTATGTATTCCTATAAAGTACGATGCCCGGAGGCGGCATCGTTGAGCATCAGCGTTTTAAATACTGCAGTTTATCTTTGACGTCTTTCCAGTCATCCGCATCAGGCAGGGGAGGAATGGTTTTGGTGATCGACGGCCAGTTGCGGGCTAAATCAACATTGAGTTTGATATACTCTTGCTGATCGGCAGGCAGATCTTCTTCTGCATAAATGGCATTGACCGGACATTCAGCAACACAAACAGCACAGTCGATACATTCATCCGGATCAATGGCCAGAAAATTGGGGCCGACGCGGAAGCAGTCTACCGGGCAGACATCAACACAGTCGGTATAGCGGCAGCGAATGCAGGATTCGGTGACAACGTGGGTCATAACTTGCCTATCAAAAAAACGGGATTGGGAGCAGCGGTAACGGTTAAACTAGTTCACCAGCCACAAAGCATTGTATTTTAAGGTAATTCCGACGTTCCTACAAATCAACCTTAGATAAAATACGCATAAGCAAATTCAACTTTTGTCTGGGGTTTGGGCAATACAGGGTAGTTTTGTTGACTTTTAGCACAGAAATAAGTTTGTTTATGTTGATCTACATCAGTTTTAAAATTAGTAAATTGTTATCTTTAGCGCTATTTTTCTCAGGCCAGTCATGATAAAACCCCATTTACTCATTACCTGTATCGCGTTTCCCGAAATTCTGGCGCAATTAAGCCAGCATTTTCAGGTGCAGTCGAATCAGGAAGATGCCAGCTTTACGGAAGCGCAGCTCATTGAGCAGTTGCAGGGCAAGCAGGCTGCATTCACAGCCGGTAATGCGCGGTTTTCCCGCAGGGTGATCGAACAGGCACCGGATCTTCGACTGATCTGTGCCATGACAGTGGGTTATGACAATATCGATATCGCCGCCTGTCGCGAACGCGGTATTCTGGTGACCAATGCGCCGGAAGTGCTCAATCAAACCACGGCCGATTTTGCCTGGGCGCTGTTACTCGCTACCGCACGCCGCGTAACAGAAGCGGAACACTGGTTACGCGCCGGGCATTGGAGCAAATGGCAGCTGACGGGTTTTTTGGGCGCTGATGTGCATGGAAAAACGTTGGGAATTTTAGGCATGGGGCGCATAGGGCAGGCGATTGCCCGGCGTTCCATGGGATTTGATATGCAGGTGCTTTATCATAATCGATCACGTCTGACACCGCAGCAGGAACTCGCGGCCAACAACGCCTCGTATGTCAGCAAGCAGGAATTACTGGCCCGTGCCGATCATCTGGTGCTGATGCTGCCATTTTCGCCGCAAACCAGACATTGTATGGGGGCGGCTGAATTTGCCAGTATGCGCACGACGGCGACCTTGATTAATGTGGCCCGAGGCGGCGTTGTCGATGATGTTGCGCTGATCGCCGCATTGCGCACGGGACAGATTGCTGCGGCTGGATTGGATGTGTTTGAAAACGAACCCACATTCAATCAGGATTTTCTAAGTCTGAGAAACGTCGTACTCACACCGCATATTGCCAGCGCCTCCGAATCGACCCGTCGGGCGATGCAGCAATGTGCTGTGGTTAATCTGCTGGCGTATGTTGATGAGGGCAGAGTAATTAATCCGGTGGTCTGAAAAAAAACCGGACACGTGGCCCGGTTTTTTTATGCCGCTGATTATTTTAAATCGTTAATCAGATCGATATATTGCTGCTGTGCGGCTTCCTGGGTTGTACCTGCGAGGGTGTTCCAGGCATCCCATTTTGCGCGACCGATCATGTCGGTAAAGCCTGGACGGTCGCCACTGGCGTCACCGCTGCTGGCCTGTTTAAACAGGGCATAGATTTTCAGCAGCGTCATGTTGTCCGGACGTTCCGGTAAATTTTTAGAATCTGCCTGTGCCTGGCTGAACTGTTCCGATAAACTCATGATGGTTCCTAAAAGTGGAGGTAATTAAGTCTGGTGATGGAATCACTTTGTAAAACAGGTATAAATTACCATGGATAGTCATGGCAACACCAATTTCGCGTTAGAGTGACTCCTCAAGCAGCTCAGACCGCCAGTAATTCCACTTCAAAAATCAGTGTGGCGTTGGGTGGAATGACGCCACCGGCACCACGGGCTCCATAACCGAGTGCTGAGGGGATGATCAGTGTACGCGCGCCACCGACTTTCATGCCTTGTACACCTTCATCCCAGCCCTTGATTACATGACCGGCAGCGAGAGGGAAATCAAACGCTTCATTGCGATCTTTGCTGGAATCAAATTTGGCGCCTTTGCTGCCATCCGGATTTTGCAGCCAGCCAGTGTAATGTACGCTGACATGCTGTCCGGCAGCGGCAGTGGCGCCTTCGCCAATGATAGTGTCTTGATATTGCAGGCCGGAGGCGGTCATGGTCGTTGTCATGGGGTTCTTTCAAAATAAAAATAAGTGGCGAGATTGTAGACTAAATTAAATTTTATTGCTGATTTCCTGACGCTTGGGAGTCAGATGCGCGTTACTTCAAGCAGGGAAGCGGTAACTTAAGTTATCATTCTGCAGCCCTTGTTGAATATTTGTAAAGTTCACGGGTTTGAAGAAGTTATTGTGGAGCTGGAATGAGGAAAGTTTTTAAGTCGTACGGACGCGCATTTTTAATGCAGTTCAATCTGGTGATGGTGATGCTGTCATTGTTGCCGTCCATTCTGGCGCTGGGATTATGGGCGGTGGTGCTGTATTTCAGTTTGCAGCCGCTGATCGATTTCTTGCAGCAATTATTTATTCAGCATAACGGCTTCCAACTGGCAGGCAATATACTGGGTTTTTTGGGATTGTTATCCCTCAAAGCAGTGATCGTACCACTCATCGCGATGTGGTTGCTGTTGCCCCTGATGTTGCTTACTGCACTGTTGTTCGTGGCCTTTTTGGCCATGCCGCTGATCAACCGCAAAATCAGCCGGCGTTATTACCCGCAATTGGAAAAACGTAATCAGGATGGTTGGTGGGATGGCTTCTGGTTTGCTACGCTGTACCTGCTGGGATTTTTACTGTTGTGGCTCATCAGCCTGCCACTGACTCTGGTGGTGCAGTTGGGCCTGGTGATTCAGCCCTTGTTGCTGGGCTGGATCAGTTACCGGATTATGGCTTATGATGCTCTGGCAGTGCATGCCAGTGAGACCGAACGGCAGCAAATTTTATTGCATCATCGCTGGCAACTCTGGAGTGTGGCCGTCATCACCGGCATGCTTGGTGCCTTACCAGGTATGGTCTGGATGGGGGGCGTGGCTTCGATCGTATTTTTGCCGTTGCTCGCAGGTCTGGCGATCTGGCTGTATGTGCTGATTTTTATGTTTTCAGGAATGTGGTTTCAGTTTTTCTGTCTGGATGCGCTGCAACAGTTGCGGCAACAGGAAATACCTGCGTCGGCTGGCAGTTAAATTTTATTAAAGAGGTAGCTCATGGCAATCGGCTTGATCATTATCGGAGATGAAATTTTGTCCGGCAAACGTGCGGATAAACATTTTTCTAAAGTGGTGGAATTACTGACAGCGCGAGGGCTGCAGCTGGATTGGACAGAAATCATCGGTGATGATCCGCAACGCATTACGGCCACCTTGCAGCGCACCATGGCAGGCAGCGATATTGTGTTTTGCTGCGGCGGAATCGGCGCTACTCCGGATGATCATACCCGCCAGTGCGCGGCTGCAGCGCTGGGCGTCGGACTGGAATTGCATCCGGAGGCCAAGCAGTTGATTCAGCAGCGCATCACGCAAACAGCTGAGGCTGCCGGTCAGGTGGCTGATTTAAACAGTCCGGACCATTTGCATCGTCTTAAAATGGGTGAATTTCCCAAAGGTGCCGGCATCATTCCGAATTCCTATAATTTAATTCCCGGCTTTTATCAGGCGCACCATTACTTTGTTCCCGGTTTTCCGGTGATGGCCGAGCCGATGATCACCTGGGTGCTCGACACCCATTATTCGCATTTATTTCATCGCGATGAGCGCGCAGAAAAATCCCTGCTGGTGTTTGAAATTGCTGAATCTCTGCTCACGCCGATGATGGAGCAGCTGGAGCAGGATTTTCCACTCATCAAAGTATTCAGTTTGCCCAGTGTTGGCAATCATCAGATTCGCCGCCATATTGAACTTGGAGTCAAAGGCGATCCGGCGCAGGTGGAATTATCCTTTGCCGTGATAGAGCAAGAACTCGATCGCCTGGGCGCAGAGTATGTGGCGACCTAGGCCCCACGCCAGGGCAAATCGGCGTGACACCAGCCATTGAGGTTTTTGCGGTGACCCTGTAAATCTTTGTCGCCTTCAAAGCCTTCAAGAATATCGTAGCACTGAGTATAGCCATGTTCGCAGGCCATCTGGGCCGCGGCGCGTGAACGTACTCCTGAGCGGCATAAAAACAGCAGTATTGTATCTTTGCTGGTCATAGTGGCGAGTTCAGCCAGAAAATCCGGATTGGGTTTGCTGGGATATAAATTCCACTGTACTGAATGGGATTGCGCCGGATTGATGTCAACCTGTCCCACCCAGTCACGCTCGGCATTGGTGCGCACATCGATCAGGTGGATGGCCGGATCATTCTGAATTAATTCATACGCTTCCTTGGGCGTGACCGCGCCAGTATAAGGAAGTGCTTCTCCACGTTGCCGGGCTTGCTGAAGTATCGAGCTGTTCATGGGATATCCAAAAAGGAATGTAGCCGTTGAGTATTGGCTACTTTCCGGACATTGAAAATAGCAGTTAACTAAGTTTGCACTATTTTTTTGAAAAGTGTCCTAATTTCTGATGAAAATCGAATATTGTAAATTTGGCATCACTCTGATTTGACAGTGCTATGAGGCTCAGGCCAGCCGGAGTCGTTCAGTTTGTCTATCTGACTTGAAGAATTCCATTAATGCCTGTAACTGCGTGATTTGTCCGGACATTTCTTCTGAGGTCGCGGCCAGCTCTTCCGAAACAGCTGCGTTTTGCTGGGTGACCTGGCTGAGCTGCAACATGGCGCTGGAAATTTCTGATAAACCGGATGCCTGTCCATCGGACGCAGTAGAAATTTCCTGAATCAGTACTGCGGTTTTTTTGATCGATGGAATCATTTCTACCAGTAGCTCATTGGCAGTTTCTGCCATGGTTAAGCTGTTGCTGGCCAGTTCACTAATTTCTTTGGAGGACAGCTGACTGCGTTCAGCGAGTTTGCGTACTTCAGAGGCGACTACCGCAAAACCCTTACCCGATGCGCCCGCGCGTGCGGCTTCGATGGCGGCATTGAGTGCCAGCAAATTGGTCTGGTCTGCCATATCATCCACAATACCGATTTTGCTGGAAATTTGTTTCATGGTGACAGCCGTTCTGGTTACAGCGTCGCCACCCTGAATGGCTTCATTGGTGGATTTTGCCGCCATCTCATTGGTGATTTTTGCTGTCTGACTGTTTTTGGCCACAAGAGCAGAAATCTGCTCGACTGAAGCGGTAGTGCGTTCAATGCTGGAAGCCTGTTCCGACGCCGCCTGTGACAAATTTTGAGCTGTGTCGCGGATTTGTGTTGAGGCTGAATTTATCGAATCACAGGTGTTACTGACATTGGTGATAACCTGTGCCAGTTTGAGCATGGAATTGTTAGTGTAGGTTTTTAAAATATCAAACGAGCCTTGATAGGGCTTGTGAATAGTTTGCGATAAATCGCCTTCGGACAACGCTCCCAGGACACGGACTACATCATCAATGCCATTGCCGGTGGTAATGACCAACTGGTTCAGGCCGTTGCCAAGATCTTTCTGAAAGCCGTTGAGCCCGGCCAATTCAACGCGTGCGGTAAAGTCGCCGCAATTGGCCGCCTGAGTCACGCGTTGCTGCTCCTGTATAACATAAGTTAATTTGCTGATAGTGCTATTTACATAGGTTTTTAAATCATTGAATGAACCGGAATAATTTTTTCTATTTTCTGGGATAAATCACCTTCTGATAACGCACTCATGATGCGCACCACGTCAATGATGCCGCTACCGGTTGTGGCCACCAGTGTATTGAGACCGGCCCCCAATTCTTTTTGATAGCCTTTGAGTCCATCAAGCTCAACCAGTACAGAAAAGTCACCCAGATTGGCGGCTTCGACCACCTGTTTTTGTCCCTGTATGACCTGCGAAAGTTTGCTCACGGTATTGTTGGTATACGTTTTTAATTCGCCGAAAGAGCCCTGATAGGATTTGCTGATGGTTTTGCTTAAATCGCCCACGGAAAGTGCGCTCATGACACGGACAACATCGGCAATGCCCTCTCCGGTGGTGATAACGAGTTGATTCAAGCCGTGTCCGAGCTCTTTTTGAAAACCATTTAATCCGTTTAATTCAACCCGGGCAGTAAAGTCACCCTGATTGGCTGCGCTGACTACCATTTTTTGTCCTTGAATCACCTGATCCAGTTTGCTCACGGTATTGTTGGCGTATTGTTTTAACTGTTCAAAAGATCCCTGGTAGGGTTTGACTATTGTCTGGGTCAAATCACCTTCAGAAAGAGCTTCCATAACTCTGATAACGTCATTAATGCCTTCGTCCGTGGTGCTCATCAGTTGATTTAAGCCGCTGCCCAATTGGTGCTGAAACCCCTGTAAGCTGGTCAGATCGATCTGGCGGGAAAAATCGCCCTGATTGGCGGCTGCAATGACGCCTTGCTGAACTTCGATCACTTGAAATAGTTTGTTTACTGTATTGTTGGTATACAGTTTCAATTCACCAAAAGAACCGGCGTAGGATTTGACTATGTTTTTGCTCAGATCGCCTTCGGACAATGCTCCCATCACACGAATAACATCGCTAATGCCTTCGCCGGTAGTTTGGACGAGTTCGTTGAGTTGTTGGCCCAACTCTTTTTGAAAGCCCTGCAGCTCAGTCAAATCAATCCGCGCTGAAAAATCCCCCTGATTGGCGGCGGCAACGACTTGCTGCTGGCCCTCAATAACCTGTTTAAGTTTGTCCGTCATGTGCGCGAGTGCGCTGAGCAGTTTTCCGGTTTCATCTTTGGCGTCAGTGTGTATTTTCACAGATAAATCACCACGTGATAACTGATGGGCCGCAGCAACGGCTTGATTCAGCGGTCGTGTGATGGAAAGGGTGATCCAGACTGCACAGAGTAAGCTCAGAAGTAACGCACCAAAACTCAGAAACAGCATTTTTTTGCGGGCAGCAAGATAAGTTTGATTGCTGTTCTCTCCGGCTTCGGCAAATTGTTTTTGCTGCAATTCATTCATGGCACGCAGGTTGTCGGCGAAACTATGTAATTCCTTATACATTTCGCCGAACGCCAATGTCGAAGCTGCTGCGCGATCGCCGCTGGCAACATAAGCTAACACCTGATTGTATGAGGCGACATAGCGTTGACGCGATTCGGAAATTTTATTCAGAGCAGCAGTTTCTTCGGGATAATCCAGCAGTGCCGCCAATTTACTGAGTGCATCATCAAATTTTTGCGTATTGGAGAGCAGTCGTTCCTTTGCTTTTTTGCTTTGTTGCTCATCTTTTGCTGCAACGATTTCAAAAACGCGTGCAACGCTGCCACGGACATTATCAAGAGCGCTGACGGAGAGTTTATTTTTTTGAAAATCGTGTGAAATTAATATGGCGGCGTCCGCATCCATCCTGGCCATGTTAGAAACCCCTAAAAAACAGATTCCAGCCAAAAACAAGAGCAACATGGCAAAAGCCAGCCCAAGACGGGTGCCAATTTTCAGGTTCGCAAAATTCATCGTATCTCTCTCTGTTTGTGCCTGGGCGGTCGAATCGGATGCGGTCGGCCAATGTGAAACGTGAAAGCAGTTCGTGCCATCGGTAATTGCGGTATTAAATTTCCTTTTGAAAATTCATAGTAGGGTAATTTTTTTATTTTCCTAATGAAAATTGCAAAACTTGAGAAAATCAGTCGGTTTAAAGAAGGCGGAGCATGTTAAGTGAAATTTTTACAACTTACCTCTGAGTATTATTTTGAATTCCCGGCTGTGACCAAACAGGTTTATCAAGCGTTGAATTCAAGCGCAACTGTCTGGGCTCAAACGGTGTGCGAATTTCGCTGTGATTTATTCCTTTTTAATTTAAAATCACTTTGCCCCAGTCTGGCGCAAATTGTCTGGATATTTAAATTTCGCACCAAATTAAAGCATTGCACGGAATGGAGCACTATTTTGGTGCGTTTATTTTAATTGCTTTATAGTAATTCAGTAGAAATTGGAACAAATTCTCACTGTTTGCTTAAATTTTCAGCAAATAGTAAGTGGCATGAAACATGCTTATATCGGGTACGAAGTAGAGGCGATGCAAGCTATATTGCCTGGTTTTTTTTTTCAATACCATTTAATGAGTTTTCTTTAAGGAGTTTGGCATGGCAATGACAGCGACAGAAGTATTGAAAATGGCGAAAGACAATGAAGTCAAATTCGTTGATTTCCGTTTTACAGACACCCGCGGCAAAGAACAGCACGTGACTGTGCCTGTGTCTCAGTTCAATATCGATAAATTTGAATCAGGCCATGCCTTTGACGGTTCATCTATCGCTGGTTGGAAGGGTATTGAAGCTTCTGATATGTTGCTCATTCCTGATCCGAATACCGCTAATATCGATCCGTTTATGGAAGAAACTACACTGTTCATGCAGTGTGATGTGATTGAGCCGTCCGATGGTAAAGGTTACGACCGTGATCCACGTTCGATTGCTAAACGCGCTGAAGCGTATCTGAAATCCTCCGGCCTTGGCGACACTGCTTATTTTGGTCCGGAACCAGAATTTTTCATTTTTGACGGCGTACGCTGGAAGATCGATATGTCCGGCTGTTTCGTGAAAATTGATTCCGAAGAAGCTTCCTGGTCAACTGATGCCAAAACCGAAGGCGGCAATTCCGGTCACCGTCCGACAGTTAAGGGTGGTTATTTCCCGGTTCCTCCAGTCGACAGTTTCCAGGACATGCGTTCGGAAATGTGTCTGATTCTTGAAGCCATGGGCATCCCGGTGGAAGTGCATCACCACGAAGTTGCCGGTGCCGGTCAAAATGAAATTGGTACTAAGTTCTCTACTCTGGTAGAGCGCGCTGACTGGACCCAGAATCTGAAATACGTGGTATGGAATGTTGCCCACACCTATGGCAAAACAGCGACTTTCATGCCTAAGCCTATCGTTGGCGACAATGGCTCCGGTATGCATGTACATCAATCCGTATGGAAAGATGGCAAAAATCTGTTTGCTGGTGACGGTTATGCCGGATTGTCTGAATTTGCTCTGTATTACATCGGCGGTATCATTAAGCATGCACGTGCGTTGAATGCGATCACCAATCCAGGCACCAACTCGTACAAACGTCTGGTTCCAGGTTATGAAGCACCAGTTAAACTGGCATATTCAGCCCGTAACCGTTCGGCTTCGATCCGCATTCCGTATGTTGCCAATCCAAAAGGTCGCCGTGTAGAAGCGCGTTTCCCAGATCCACTGGCTAATCCGTACCTGTGTTTCGCGGCCCTGCTCATGGCAGGTCTGGATGGCGTGCAAAACAAGATTCATCCGGGCGAAGCTGCATCCAAAGATCTGTACCATTTGCCACCAGAAGAAGATGCATTGATTCCAACAGTATGCGAATCTCTGGAGCAAGCATTGGGCTATCTGGACAAAGACCGTGAATTCTTGACCCGTGGTGGCGTATTCAGCGACACCATGATTGATGCCTACATCGAATTGAAAAAGAAAGAAGTGGAACGTCTGAACATGACGACTCACCCAGTTGAATTCGATATGTACTATTCTCTGTAATTTTGTTGTTTTGTTGTTAATTAAAAAAGCGGGGGGTGACCCCGCTTTTTTAATGTTTCCCTTGGTAATGTTGTCGTTCTTGTTTTACACTGCGATATCGATATGATTTCAGAACGATCCTATGAAACAACTTTTAATTGCGGCGTTGATGTTGTCCGGCTTTGGTCTGGTGCATGCCGAATCAGAAATTTTTGTTTGCGTTGATGCCAATGGGGTAAAAACCTATGGCAATGTCGGTGATGGTAAAGGCTGCAAAAAAGTCGAGTTGCCAGGACTGACGACTTTTCCGGCTCCGGCCAAAAAAAGTGCCAAGACTGCTTCTGCTCCGGGAGATTTTCCCAAGGTGGATGATACAACGCAGAAAAAACGTGATACTGAGCGCCGCCAGATTCTGGAGGATGAATTAAAATCCGAACAGAAAAAAATGACGGATATCAGTGGTCAGTACAACAATGGTGAGCCTGAGCGGCAGGGTGGTGAACGCAATTTTGCCAAATATCAGGAGCGTACTCAGGGATTGAAAGAAGATTTAAATCGTACCCAAAAAAATATTGAAGCATTGCAGCGTGAAATTAATAATTTGAATCAATAACGGGCCCGTGCCCCTGGTTGAGGAAATACGGCTGCTCAGGCGGCCTTTTTTTATGGTGGATCATGGATAATGCCTCTCTGGCTGGACTGGATTTATTGACCTCGAGCGTGGTGGTGCTCGATGCTCAGGGTGGAATTCGTTATGCCAATGCGGCGGCGGAAGATTTGTTTAAAACCTCGCTGAGGTCGCTCTCGAATCACAAGCTGGCCGATCTGTTTGTCAATGGGCAGGAATTGCAGAACCTCTTTGATCAGGCCATGGACTATCAATTTGCCGACAAACGTCAGGATTTGATTCTCGAACGTGCCGGTCATGAGCCGCTGCAGGTGCATACTATTTTTACCGTGCTCGACAATCCGGACATGCCGGTGTTGATTGAAATGCGTGAAAACGTGCAGCAAATCAAACAGGATCGCGAAGAGCGCATGCTCGATCATAGCCAGGCGAATAAGGAATTGATCCGCAATCTGGCGCATGAAATCAAAAATCCCCTCGGCGGTATCCGCGGCGCAGCGCAATTGCTGGAGCTCGAACTGCCGGAGCGCGATGCCAAGGAATTGCGCGAATATACCCAGGTCATCATTAAGGAGGCCGACCGGCTGCAAACCCTGGTCGACCGTTTGCTGGCACCGCACAGGCTGCCACATAATGTGGGCGATGTGAATATACACGAGGTGTGTGAGCGCGTGCGCAGTCTGATGGTGGCAGAATTTCCCCGTGGACTGACGCTGGAACGGGATTATGACTTGTCGATTCCCGATTTCCGTGGCGATCTGGAGCAGCTCATTCAGAGTGTGTTAAATATTGCTCATAATGCCGCACAGGCATTGGCCGAACGGATTGAGGTCGGTGATGCCAGGCTGATTTTCAAGACCAGAATCATGCGTCAGGTGACGATTGCCAAAGTGCGCTACAGGCTGGCATTAGACTTGCATATCATTGACAATGGACCGGGTATCCCGTCGGACATTGTTGATCGTATCTTTTTTCCCTTAGTCTCTGGTCGCGAAGGCGGCAGCGGTTTGGGCCTGACACTGGCGCAAACTTTTGTACAGCAGCATCTTGGGGTAATTGAATGTGATAGCCGGCCGGGTACTACGGATTTTAGAATTTTGATTCCGCTTCCTTAAGCCTGTACCACAGGCTAGAAAATGACTATGAAACCAATTTGGTTAGTTGATGACGATGAGTCGATACGTTGGGTGCTGGAAAAAGCGTTGGCCCGACAAAATCTGGTGACCCGCAGCTTTAGTAATGCCCGTGATGCCCTGACTGCACTCGAGACCGAAGCACCTCAGGTGCTGGTGTCCGATATCCGCATGCACGGTATTTCCGGTCTGACCCTGCTGCAAAAGGTCAAGGAATTGCATCCCGGCCTGCCGGTGATTGTGATGACGGCATTTTCCGACCTGGATTCGGCCGTGGCCGCGTTTCAGGGTGGTGCGTTTGATTATCTGGCCAAGCCGTTTGATCTGGATAAGGCGATTGAATTGATTCGTCGCGCGCTCGAAGAAAGTCTGCGTGAAATCAATGTCGAACAGGTGTCGTCGGAAACGCCTGAAATTCTTGGTCAGGCCGCAGCTATGCAGGATGTGTTCCGGGCAATTGGTCGTCTGGCGCAATCGAATGTTACCGTACTCATTACCGGCGAATCCGGTACCGGTAAAGAACTGGTGGCGCGGGCACTGCACAAACACAGTCCACGCTCGCAGCAACCGATGATTTCCCTCAATACCGCAGCCATCCCGAAGGATTTGCTCGAATCTGAACTGTTTGGGCACGAACGTGGTGCATTCACTGGTGCACAAACTGCCCGTCGTGGCCGTTTTGAGCAGGCTGAAGGCGGCACACTGTTTCTCGATGAAATCGGCGACATGCCATTTGATTTGCAAACCCGGTTGTTGCGGGTGCTGTCGGACGGACATTTTTACCGCGTTGGCGGCCATCAGCCGATCAAGTCGAATGTGCGGGTGATTGCGGCAACGCACCAAAATCTGGAGCAGCGGGTGGCTCAGGGTTTGTTTCGCGAAGATTTGTATCATCGTTTAAATGTGATCCGATTGCGCATTCCGAGTTTGCGCGAACGGCGGGATGACATTCCTATTTTGACCCGCCATTTTTTGTCGCAAAGCGCCGTGCAGTTAGGAGTGGAAAGCAAACGCATGAGCGAATCGGCGATGCATTTTTTGAGCCAGCTGAGCTTGCCCGGTAATGTCCGTCAACTGGAAAATTTGTGTAACTGGATCGTGGTCATGGCCCCGGGGCAAACTGTGGAAATCAAGGATTTGCCGCCGGAATTACTCGAAGCCGCTGATTTGGCTGTGCCTGGCAACGTCAGCAGCGCAGCCGTGTCGTCGGAAGTGGTAACGCAACCAATGCCATCGCCATCTGATACCAACTGGATAGGCTTGCTCGAACGCGAAGCTGCAGGTTTGCTGGAATCGAATCAGCCAGAAATTATGAATGAGCTGGCTAAACAGTTTGAAACCATACTGATCAGGTCCGCGCTTAAATTTACCCATGGCAGGAAAAACGAAGCAGCCATCCGCTTAGGCATCGGACGCAATACCATTACCCGCAAACTTGCTGAGTTGGGTATTGAAAGCAAGGATTAATACTGGCTGTTAGCTCCCTTTGTCCCGGTCATATCTGGCCGGGACTCTCCCTTTTTCGCGTTTAAATTGCATCCCCTTGTTGCAATAGTAATGATTTTGTCCTAAAACCTAAGTCAGGTTGAGATAAGTCCGGAGATAAGTCCATTTGGTCGCCCAATAATTAAATTGATTGTTCGCTGACCGTGGAGTATTTTGTGTATACACGGTAACAGTTTATTGTCCGGTGACGACTTGCAAAATTTATACTAATAAAGGGGAAAGTTATGAACTTCGACGCGTTATTTTTACAGCAACATGCCTTGCCTACGATCCCTAAAGTGGTTCAGGAAGTGATCGACAGTTTCAATAATGATCGGGTATCGGTTGAGGAAATCGCTAAAAAATTAGCTGCGGATCAGGTATTGAGTGCCAAAATTCTGCGTCTGGCCAATTCTTCCTATTATCATGTGTCTCGCAGTATAGGCACGGTGGACGATGCAGTGCTGATGCTCGGTTTTATGACGGTGCGTACTCTGGTGGTCAGTACCGGTCTGACAAATGGTTTTAAAAGTGTTCCCGGATTTGATTTGAAGAAATTTTGGCATTACAGCATGCATGCGGCTGTGGTAGCCAAATGGCTGGCCAAACAAAAGAAAACCAACTCCGACTTTGCCTTTACCGTAGGCATGATGCATGCCATTGGTCAGTTGGTGATGCATGCGGCCATGCCGGAAGAAATGATGGAAATCGATAAAATTGCCGGTGCACTTGATGCGCGACGGTTTGATGTGGAAAGTAATTCGTTTGGCTATAACTTTGCTGATGTCGGTGCTGAACTGGCTGTGCGCTGGAAGTTTCCGGTGGAATTTGCCACCGCCATCCGCTCATTTCCACATCCGGCCGAGATGGAAAAATTCGATCAGATGGCCGCTATTATCCATCTGGCAGCCTGGCGCGCACGCGCGTTTGAACACAATCTTGGCCCGGATGAATTGCTGGCAACTTTCCCGGCCGAGGTGGCTGCCAAATTGGGTATTTCCAGCGACACGATGCTTAATGACATGCCCGCTATCAGTGAGTTGAGTGAAGGTCTGGAAAGTCTGATCAGTTAATTGCTTATTCGGCACCACATTTTTCTCTGTTTTTTCTCTGTTATCCAGACATGTGGCGGTGATTTTTAGGTTAGAATCACCGCCATGTCATATCAAGTCCTCGCCCGTAAATACCGCCCCAAAAGTTTTCAGACTTTAGTTGGCCAGGAGCACGTTGTACGTGCACTAACGCATGCTTTGGAACAGCAGCGACTTCATCACGCCTATTTGTTTACCGGTACTCGCGGGGTGGGTAAAACCACGCTGTCGCGGATTCTGGCCAAATCTCTCAATTGCGAAACCGGCATTACCTCGACTCCCTGCGGCATCTGTGATGCCTGTGTGGCTATCGATGCCGGGCGTTTTGTTGATTATATCGAGATGGATGCTGCGTCCAATCGTGGCGTGGATGAAATGGCGCAGTTACTTGAACAGGCGGTCTATGCCCCGAGCAATGCGCGCTTTAAAGTGTATATGATTGATGAGGTGCATATGCTCACCAATCATGCGTTTAACTCGATGCTCAAAACGTTGGAAGAGCCACCGGCCTACGTTAAGTTTATTTTAGCCACCACCGATCCGCAAAAAATTCCAGTCACGGTGCTGTCGCGCTGTTTGCAATTCAATCTCAAGCAAATGCCGTTGCCAGCCATTGTCGGGCATCTCGAAGATATTCTGGGACAGGAACAGATCAGTTTTGAAGTGCCGGCCTTACGCCTGCTGGCGCAGGGTGCACAGGGTTCGATGCGCGATGCCTTATCGCTGACCGATCAGGCGATTTCCTATGCTGCCGGTTCGGTGACGCTCGATGCAGTTCAGGGCATGCTGGGTGCGCTTGATCAAACTTTTTTAATTAAAATTCTGGATGCGCTCGCTGAGCAGGATGGTGCTGCTTTGCTCGCCGTTGCCGACCAGATGGCCACACGCAGCCTGTCTTATAAAGCGGCGCTGCAAGATCTGGCGACCTTGTTGCATCAGTTGAGTATCGCCCAGCTGGTGCCGGCGGGGATTGCGGCTGATTTGCCGGAACGGGCGGAAATTATTCGTTTGGCGGCCCTGTTTGAGCCAGAGCAAATTCAACTGTTTTATCAGATTGCTGTTCATGGTCGCAATGAATTGGGACTGGCACCGGATGAATATGCCGGCTTCAGTATGACTTTACTGCGCATGCTGGCGTTTCGCCCTTTAAGCAATGACAGCACCGCGATGTTATCGGCGCCACCGGCCAAAGCGGCTGGTAATATAAGCAGTCAGGCGCGTGCGGCTGTTGCCGCTAAGCCGACCGCAGTAGCTTCGACAGCGCCGCCAGTTGCTGCCAGTCCTGTACGTTCAGCACCGGCGATGGTAACGGATGCGGCAGTGAGCAATAATGCCACCGCACCCAAACTCAGTCCGGCGATGGCTGCCTTAGAAGCTCTCACTGGTCGTCGTGGCGCAGGGCGCAGTCCAGCGGCATCTGCTGCAGTACCTGCCGCTGCACCCGCTTCTGTGCCAGCGGTGCCCGCACCAACGCCACCATCTTCTACTCCACCATGGGAAGAGCTGGATCAGGCAGAATTTTCCAGCGCGGCTGAAAAAAAAACTGAATTAATTGCCCAGCCTGAAATCGGTCGTGAAAATCCACCGGAAAAAGCGATCGCAGAAAACGTCATGCCACCGGCGTTTGTACCTCCGGAACTTCCTCCGCCACCATTGGTCGAGGGAGTCATGCAGGTCGATGGCAATCTGTGGGATGGCCACTGGCCTGATCTGAGCGCCAAACTACCATTGCGTGGCGTGGCCCAGCAGCTGGCCTTGCAGAGTGAATTGCTTGGATGTGAAGTTACTCCGCAAGCTATTAACCTGACTTTGCGGGTGCCACTGGAAACCCTGTTGACTGCTGGCAGTGCCGATAAATTGGCGACTGCTCTGGGCGAATTATTTACCTTGCCGGTCAAGATCACGACAGAAATCGGCGCTGTGCAAAGAACTGCCCATGCTGCTGCTGTGGTTGACCGGGCAGTGCGGCAGGATGCGGCCGAGGTGGCGATTAAAAGCGATCCGCTGGTGCAAAACTTACTGCGTGACTTTGGTGCCACGATAGTTGCCGGTTCGATCCGGCCGATCTGATATCCGCAAGTGGCTGAACTTATTTTTTATTTTGTAAAGACAGGAGAAATGCAATGATGAAGGGACAATTGGCAGGTTTGATGAAGCAGGCGCAAGCCATGCAGGACAATATGAAAAAAGCGCAGGACCAACTCGCACTCATTGAAGTCGAAGGTCAGTCCGGTGCTGGTCTGGTAAAAGTTATCATGACCTGCAAGCATGATGTGAAACGCATTACCATCGATCCTTCGCTGTTGGGTGATGATAAAGATATGCTCGAAGATCTGGTGGCCGCTGCCGTCAATGATGCCGTACGCAAGGCTGAAGCCACTTCCCAGGAAAAAATGTCGGGACTGACTTCCGGTTTGCCACCTGGTTTTAAATTGCCGTTCTGACGCCATTCAATGAAAAAACCAGCCAGTTTTGAAGCGTTGGTGGAAGCGTTGCGACGGCTGCCGGGCGTCGGTCCCAAATCGGCACAGCGGATGGCTTATCACCTGTTACAGCATGATCGCGATGGTCTGAGTTTTCTTGCTCAGGCCTGTAGTGAAGCTGTCACACATATTCATCACTGCGCGCTGTGCAATACCTTCACCGAGCTCGAGGTGTGTGAAATCTGCACCGATGCCGCCCGCGACACCGGTGTTCTGTGTATTGTGGAAACGCCGGCTGATTTGCTGATGATAGAACAGACCATGACCTTTAAAGGGTTGTACTTTGTGTTAATGGGACGGCTGTCACCGCTCGATGGGGTGGGGCCGCAGGATATTCATCTGGCCAAACTGCTGCAGCGTGCTTCCGATGGTGTTGTCAGGGAAGTTATTCTGGCGACCAACTTCACCAATGAAGGTGAAGCCACCGCACATTATTTAGGTACTACTCTCAAAGCCCGTGGGCTCACGGTGACACGTCTGGCACGTGGTGTTCCGATGGGTGGCGAGCTCGAATATGTCGATGCCGGTACGCTGGCCCGCGCCATGTTAGACCGGCGCTCAACCTGAATCTGTCATGAATTCAACTCTCAAGCCGGAAGGCTTTGGCCCGCTCAAGGGTATCAAGGTACTCGAATTAGGCACCCTCATTGCCGGACCATTTTGTGCACGCATGCTGGCCGAATTTGGTGCGACCGTCATTAAAATTGAGTCGCCGGAAAACGGCGATCCGTTACGTCAGTGGCGGGTTTTAAAAGAGGGCACTTCGTTGTGGTGGAGTGTGCAGGCACGCAACAAGCAAAGCATTACCCTGAATCTCAAAGATGCGCGCGCCCAGGATATAGCCCGTCAGCTGGCGCTCGATGCCGACATTATTATTGAAAATTATCGCCCCGGTGTGCTGGAAAAATGGCAACTGGGCTATGAACAGCTGCAAGCCATTAATCCGGCGCTGATCATGGTGCGCATTTCCGGCTATGGCCAGACCGGTCCCTTAAGTGGTATGCCGGGCTTTGGCGCGATTGGTGAATCCATGGGAGGTTTGCGTTATGTTTCCGGCCATGCGGATCGTCCGCCGGTGCGGGTAGGAGTTTCTATCGGCGATTCATTAGCCGCGCTGCATGGCGTGACCGGTGCCATGATGGCGCTGCGTCATCGCGACATGACCGGCGGCCGCTGGAATGGCAAGACTGGAGCCGAATCGGTCGCCGGTGTGGGGCAGATGGTGGATGTGGCGTTGTATGAATCGGTGTTCAATATGATGGAGTCACTGGTGCCGGAATACGATGTCGCCGGCGTGGTGCGTGAACGTACCGGCGGTGCCTTGCCCGGCATTGTGCCATCGAATACCTACACCTGTGCGGCGAATGAAAACATCGTCATTGCCGGTAATGGCGACGCCATTTTCAAACGCCTGATGCAGGCCATAGGACGTGACGATCTGGCGGATGATCCGGAACTGATCAAGAACGATGGCCGGGTGCCGCGCACGGCCGAAATTGATGCCGCCATCCAGCAATGGTGTAGCACGCAAACGATAGAGCAGGCACTGGCGATTTTGCAGGCCGCCGATGTTCCGGTCGGTAAAATTTATTCTGTTGCAGACATGATGACGGACCCGCAATTTTTGGCCCGCAATATGTTTGAACAACACCATTTTAACGACGGCAGTCCGGTCAAGCTCCCTGCCATCAGCCCGAAAATGTCGGTGACTCCGGGACAAACCCGCTGGCTCGGCCCCAAACTGGGTGAGCATACTCATGCGGTGTTGCGCGATCTTGGGTACAGCGATGAGCAGATTTTGCAGTTGCAACAACAACATGTGATTTAAGGTAAATCTTATGCGTCAAATAGTCTTGGATACGGAAACCACCGGTTTGAACCCACGCACCGGTGATCGGGTGATTGAAATCGGTTGTGTCGAAATGGTTAATCGTAAATTAACCGGCAATAATTTTCATGTGTATATCAATCCTGAGCGGGATTCTGATCCGCGGGCGCTGGAAATTCACGGCCTGACGACGGAATTTTTGTCTGACAAGCCCAGGTTTGCTGAAATTGCCCAAAGCATGATGGAGTATCTTCAGGGTGCCGAGCTGATTATTCATAATGCTTCCTTCGATATGGGTTTTTTGGATGCCGAGCTCGATAAACTAAAACTCCCCAGCCTGACCAGCCAGGTCGGGAATGTGATCGATACGCTGGTTAAAGCCAAGGAAATGCATCCCGGTAAGCGTAATTCACTCGACGCCTTATGTGACCGTTACGGTATTTCCAATGCGCACCGGCAATTGCACGGCGCTTTACTGGATTCCGAACTGCTGGCCGATGTGTATCTGGCGATGTCACGCGGGCAAAACAGTTTCGTGATTGAAGAAGATGTCACGGCAGCGCAGACACAACACACCGAATCCACCCAGGAGCAGGTGATTGCCAGCATACTGGTGCGAACTGCTGATGAGCAGGAATTGGCGGCGCATGAACAGCTGTTAGCCGGATTGGACAAGGCTGTGCGCGGCAGTTGTATCTGGAATACGCCGGAAGTCGCAGAGTAATACTTTAGCGTCGCCGGGATGAATGATTGTTTAACAGTAAGTTAGTTATTTAATTTATCATTTCATGTAAATGAAGCCGTTGTTTTAATCCATTATTTTTTAAAATAATGATTAAAGTGCGGTTTTTTTTTGCCGTTAATCCAAGTAAGACAGCACGTAAAAATAAATATTTAAATTATTTTTGTGATTTTTCTAAAGTCAGTGTTTTGGCTGCCGATAACAACAGGCAAGGAATGAATTTAAACGTTAATTTTTGTTAAATTGTTGATTTCATTAAGGTTTATTTCTTATTGCTGTAAGTCTGGAAATTGTTTTTTGTTACATTTAAATTTTCTTCTTTTGCATTTTTCGGAATGCAAATGTCTCCCCAACTGCTTTCTGTAGGTTAAATTCCTATGCGAAAGTAATTGTTGTTACCTACTGTAAATACAGTTTAGAACCTATTCTCAGTATTTTTCCCAAGTCCCACAATGTTTCTCACTGGCTACAAATTCAATTGTGCCAACTGTTAAATAAACGGGAGAAATACCATGACACCGAACGATATGATGGCAGAAATTCGTGATTCAAATCTGAGCTATCTCATGCTGGCTCAACAAATGATTCGTTCCGATAAAGTCACCGCAATTTTTCGTTTAGGCATCGGCAAGGAAATTGCTGACTTGATTGAAGGTTTAAATAACGCGCAAATTTTAAAGTTGGCTGGCTCCAACATGATGCTCGCACGTTTCCGCTTTGATGACAGTTCCATTCTGTGCATGCTTACCAATTACAACAAAGACCGCGCATTGGCACAATCGCACGCAGCCATTTTAATGGCGGGACAGTCGGTTGAAGAAATCAGCTGAAATTCGGTTGAACTTAGTGAATTATTAAGGAGCACGTCATGGGTAAGAAAAGTGTGATTACTGAAGCGCATGAAATTCAACTGGCTATCGAGCTGGTTAATTTGGGTGCACGCCTGCAGTTATTAGAATCTGAAACATCCTTATCCAGGGAACGTTTGCTCAAATTGTATAAAGAGTTAAAAGGTGTTTCGCCACCAAAAGGCATGTTGCCGTTTTCTACCGACTGGTTTTTGACCTGGCAGCCCAATATTCATGCCTCGCTGTTTATGAATATTCATAAATATCTGGTGGATCATGCCGAAGTCAAAGGCATTGAAGCCACGGTAAAAGCCTATAAATTGTATTTGGAACAAGTGCCGGTCAATCCTAATCAGGAACATGTATTGTCGCTGACGCGCGCCTGGACGTTGGTGCGGTTTTTCGAAAGCAAGATGCTGGCGCTGGCGTGTTGCAGTAAATGCCATGGCCAATTTGTTTCCTACAAATATGACTTGCATAAAAATTATGCCTGCGGCCTGTGCCATATGCCGTCGCGTGCAGGTAAGCTGAAAAAAGTCAAAGAAACAGCCGACTATGCTTTAGTCGCCTGACAATGTGGCGCTGATATTGTCTCTGAATTCGAATTCCCTGATCAATAAAACACGGTCGGCAGGCAAACGGTTGCCGCCGGCCGTGCTTGCGTTGTTGATTCAATGTCTTTCCGTGCTGCTTGCTGTGTTGCCGGCAGCCGCGATTTTCCCTGACATCAACTTACTTGAAGGATTGATTCTGCAAGCCGTTATTACGGTGCTGCTGAGTTATTGCTTTCGGCTGGCATGGTGGTGGTATCTGATCCAGCCGCTGTTTCCTCTGGCCATTGTAGCCATGCTGTTCGTGGCGCTGCCTTCCTGGCTGTATCTGCTGGTTTTTTGTTGTTTGCTGTTTGTCTTCTGGTCAACTTTCCGTACCCAGGTGCCGTATTATCCCTCATCCCAAAAGGTTTGGGAGGTGGTCTTGCCGCTGGTTTCGGACTTGGTTAAGGACAAAGGCACGGTTTCGGTGATGGATATTGGCAGTGGCCTGGGAGGCTTGGTGCTGTATCTGGCAGGACATTATCCGCAAAGTCGCTTCGTTGGGGTGGAAATCGCACCGTTTCCCTGGTTGTTCAGTTATCTGCGCACCCTGGGACGGCAAAATCAGGCGCAATTTTTACGTACTGACTACCAAAAAATGGATTTTTCTCAGTTTGATCTGGTGTTTGCCTACCTGTCACCTGCGGTAATGACGCCATTATGGAATAAAGCACAAACCGAAATGCGGCCGGGCAGTTTATTGGTGAGTTATGAATTTATTATCGATGGGGTAGCTCCAGACTTATCAATTTGTCTAGATAAAAAACAAGGAAATGGAGCCAAAGTCTATATTTGGACCATGAAGTGAATAAAATTAGAATTTTTTTATGGAAACACTGCGAATTTTAGTCTAACTTAAGTTGGTGAACTATAACCTTTTTCAGGGAGCCTGCTTGTGTTAGTCATCGTTGGATACATCATCGTTTGTGGTTCGGTATTTGGCGGTTTTGCAATGGCCGGCGGTCATCTGGGCGCCCTTTTTCAGCCGCTGGAGTTGTTAATGATCGGTGGAGCGGCCGTGGGCGCCTCGATGGTTGGCAATAATCCCAAAACCTTAAAAGCGTCTATCAAAGCCTTGCCTGGTGTTTTAAAGGGTTCCAAATACTCGAAAACCATGTACATGCAGCTCATGACCATGCTTTTTGACGTGCTTAGCAAGGTGCGCAAGGAAGGTTTGATGTCGATTGAGGGCGATATTGAAAATCCGGAAGAAAGTCCGTTATTCAGCAAATATGAACTGGTGGTGCACGACCATCATTTAATGGAATTCATTTGCGATTATCTGCGCCTCATGGTCTCCGGCAACATGGATGCCTTTCAGATTGAAAATCTGATGGACAACGAAATAGAAACCCACCATATCGAAGCGCATGCTCCGGTCCATTTTGTGGCCAAACTCGGTGATGGTCTGCCGGCCTTCGGGATTGTGGCTGCGGTAATGGGGGTGGTGCATACCATGGAGTCGGTTGGTATTCCTCCGAATGAACTCGGTGAACTGATTGCGCATGCGCTGGTGGGAACTTTCCTGGGGATTTTGCTGGCTTATGGGTTTGTCGGACCTTTATCCGGATTGCTGGAGCAGCAGCTTGATGAATCCTCCAAAACCTTTCAGTGTGTCAAGGTAACTCTGTTAGCCAGTCTGAATGGCTTTGCACCAGCTCTGGCGATTGAATTTGGACGCAAAGTACTGTATTCGACAGAACGTCCTACCTTTGGTGAGCTCGAAGATCATATCAAGCAAAACAAATCGAAATAACTAAATAACAGGCGCAGTCATGGCAAGCGAAGAGTTAAGACCAATTATCGTCAAGCGCATTAAAAAAGTGGCCGGCGGCCATCATGGTGGCGCCTGGAAGATTGCCTATGCCGATTTTGTTACGGCCATGATGGCGTTCTTTTTGCTGATGTGGTTACTCGGCTCGACCACTAAAGGTACTTTGCAGGGAATTGCGGAATATTTTCAGACACCGTTAAAGGTGGCACTGGCTGGTGGGGAAGGTTCGGGCGACAGTTCCAGTATTATTAAAGGTGGTGGTAAAGACATTACCGCTTCCGAGGGGCAGGTAAAAAAAAGTGATGCTGACCGTAATAAAAAAAATTACAACCTCAAAGACGCCGAAGCGGCACTGGCCTTGGCTGATGCAGCGCGATTGAAAGTATTGAAAGAAAAAATTGAAGCGGTCATTGAAGCCAGCCCGCTCCTCAAACAATATAAAAAACAGTTGTTGCTCGATATGACTACCGATGGTTTGCGCATACAGATAGTGGATGAACAAAACCGGCCGATGTTTGCCTCGGCCAAAGCTGATCTGGAACCGTATACCAAAGAGATTCTGCATGAAATTGGTAAGGCGCTCAATGAAGTGCCGAATAAAATCAGTCTCTCCGGCCATACCGATGCGTCGTCGTATTCCAGCGGTGATCGCGGCTACAGTAACTGGGAATTATCGTCCGACAGGGCCAATGCCTCGCGCCGGGAATTGATTCTGGGTGGTATGGATGAAGATAAGGTATTGCGCGTGGTTGGTTTATCGTCCGCCGTGTTATTTAATAAAGAAGATCCGTTAGATCCGATTAATCGCCGTATCAGTATCATTGTCATGAACAAGCAGGCCGAATTGTCGGCCTCGCAGGATGGTGGTTCCATCCAAGTGGCTGATGACGCCACAGTGAAAACTCAGCCGGCTGAGTAACACGTGGCATTGAACGGATGACTTATTGAGAGGCTAAGACAGGTAAATCATGACAAGGAAGAAAATGTTAGGGTCTCAAGTAAAACGCCTGCTGTCAGGCGTATCGGATCATGGCAAATTGCATTTGCTCGAAGTTGAAACTGATCTGGTTCAGACCGCATTTTTGCTGGGCGAAGCGATTGAAAAATTGGGCGCCAGCTTTTTTGCTTTGCATGCGGCGGTTTCGGCCCAGCAAAGTGAAGTGGAATTGCTGCTTGCTGATCTGGAAAAACAGGACCCGAAAATGAGACGGCTGAGATTGATTCAGGATGAAATCGCCCAGCATATCAATGGTGCCGTCACAGGGTTGCAGTTCCAGGATTTGACCAGTCAGCTGCTGGCAAGAACCGTGCAGCGGATTATCGGGTTGCGTGGAGTCTTAAGCACTCTGGCAGCCGATGGCGCTGTATTGCCCAGCGATGGGGCCGATGATGAGATCGTGAAAATGCTCAACGATATTAATAAAAATCTCGAGCTGCAGAGTTCGGAGTTAAAAGATTTATTACGCAAAGCAGTACACCAAAAAGATATGGATAGTGGTGATATTGAAATTTTTTGAGTTGTTTTTTTTGGGTGTTTTACCCATGACATGAATGTTGGAGTAATGATGGCCAAGACAATACTAGCAGTTGATGATTCCGGATCGCTCAGACAAATGCTTGCATTCAGTTTAAAAGCAGCCGGATATCAAGTAATTGAAGCCGTTGATGGTCAGGATGGTCTTGATAAGGCGCGTGCCCAGGTGGTCGATCTGGTGTTGACCGATCAAAACATGCCGCGCATGGATGGACTGACGCTGATTAAGGCATTGCGGGCGCTGCCAAGTTATCAGAAAGTGCCGATTTTAATGCTTACCACTGAGTCTGGCGACGAGATGAAAACCAAGGGCAGGGCAGCTGGCGCGAATGGCTGGCTGGTGAAGCCGTTTGACCCGCAAAAACTGACTGAAGTAGTTAAAAAAGTGATTGGTTAATCAGACTAACTGCGTACAGCGATGGCGCAAATTAATGCGCGCAAGGTTGTCAATTAAGGATTAGCACAATCAGGGAGTTGGGTAATGACGATCGATATGAGTCAGTTCTATCAGGTTTTTTTTGATGAGGCTGAAGAATTGCTGGCTGAAATGGAAAAACTGCTGATTGCAGTTAACATTTCTGATCCGGACATTGAAGATTTAAATGCGATTTTTAGAACCGCCCATTCTATCAAGGGTGGTGCTTCTACCTTTGGTATTTCCGATATGGCCGATGTTACCCATTTTTTGGAATCCTTACTGGATCATATCCGCAAGGGTGAGATGGCGCTCACCTCAGAACATGTCGATGCATTTTTGATTGCTAAAGATATTTTAAAAATGCAGCTTAACGGCCATAAAAATGGCGCTGAAGTTGATCAGGAAGCCGTGGCGGATGTACGCATGATGTTGCAGTCGCTGGCACAAAATTCCTCTGCAAAAATTGCTCCGCCACCGAAGGTGGAAAATTATGTGCAAAAAGAAAGCAACGAACAATACAAGCGCTGCTACCGGGTTGAGTTTCCCAAAGTGAATGAAGTCGATCTGGATGCGATCGGTGAAGAATTAAGTTTGCTTGGCGATTGTTTAAAAGAAGCTCTCGATGATAATCGCTTTGCGTTTGTCCTTAACAGTAATGCTACCCCTGACGACATCATTGCCATTTGTTCGTTCATTCTTGATCCGGAAGATTTGTTTATTACCGAAATCCCTGTGGTTGCCATTCCAGGGCGTGAAGCCAATGAAGATGAATTGGGCTATGGTTTTTTTGATCCGATAGACAAGCCGGATGAAGAAAAACTCGGTTATGGCTTTTTTGATCCGATTGATCCGGCACATGCCCTGGATCGCACGGCCGAAGAGTTGATGAAAGGTGTTGCCATCAAACTCGAAAAAGCTAATCCGGCCAATCAGGTTGCCAATGGTAATGCGGATCAAAAAGCTCAGGCCAAAAAAGATGCAGAAAAAGCGGCCCATAATCAGGAATCGACCACAATCCGGGTTGGTATTGAAAAGGTCGATCAGCTCATCAATCTGATCGGTGAACTCGTCATTACCCAGGCGATGCTGGAGCAGCGTACGGCCGCTCTGGACCCGCTGGAGCACGAACGACTACTCAACAGCATCGGTCAACTGACCCGCAACACCCGTGATTTGCAGGAAGCAGTAATGTCGATCCGGATGATGCCGATGGATTATGTGTTTTCCCGTTTTCCGCGTATGGTGCGCGACCTGGCTTCCAAACTGGGCAAGAAAGTCGAATTCATCACCTATGGTGCCTCGACTGAACTCGATAAGGGTTTGATAGAACGCATTGTTGATCCACTGACCCATCTGGTAAGAAACAGCATTGATCACGGCATTGAAATGCCACAGGTGCGCAAGGATGAGGGTAAGTATGAAGCCGGACGCCTGTCACTGTCAGCCGCACATCAGGGCGGCAATATCGTCATTGAGGTCAGTGATGATGGCGGTGGTCTGAATCGTGAAAAAATCATGGCCAAGGCTCGTGAACAAGGCATGGTTGTGCCTGACAATATGCCTGATGGTGATGTCTGGCAGTTGATTTTTGCACCCGGATTTTCGACCGCCGAAATTGTGACCGATGTTTCCGGCCGCGGTGTTGGTATGGATGTAGTCAAGCGGAACATCACCAATATGGGTGGCGTGGTGGATATCCGTTCCGCCAAGGGTTTTGGAACGACGATCGTGATTTCATTGCCGTTGACACTGGCGATTCTGGATGGAATGTCGATTCGTGTGGGTGAAGAAGTGTATATTTTACCTCTCGGTTACGTGGTGGAATCACTCCAGCCAGTTCCAGACGATATCAAGGAAATCAGTGGCAAGGGCACGGTGGTCAAAGTGCGGGAAGAGTATCTGCCATTAATCGCACTGCACAAACTGTTTGAAATTGAACCTCGATTTTCCAATCCCTGTGAAGGTATTTTGGTGATTCTGGAAGTTGATGGTAAACGCGCTGCGTTATTTATTGATGAACTTGTCGGTCAGCAGCAGGTCGTGGTTAAAAACATTGAATCGAATTATAAAAAAGTCCCTGGGGTTTCCGGGGCAACGATTTTAGGTGATGGGTGCGTGGCACTTATTTTGGATATTTCCGCCTTATTGAGAACCACTCGATAAATTTTTACCTTGATTCAGGAGCAAATTATGTTGCAATCTTCTCACACAGATAATCACTCGGGACACCAGTCTTCCAAGTCGGCAAATGAAGTCGCTGGCAGTGAATTTCTGGCCTTTACTCTGGGGAATGAAGAGTACGGCATTGATATTCTCAAGGTGCAGGAAATTCGTGGCTATGAAGCCGTTACCCGGATTGCCAATGCGCCGGTGTTTGTTAAAGGGGTGATTAATCTGCGCGGAATTATTGTTCCGGTTGTTGATATGCGCATCAAGTTCAATCTTGGCACGCCGACCTATGACCAGTTCACGGTGGTTATTATTCTCAATATCAATACCCGTATCGTTGGCATGGTGGTTGACAGTGTTTCCGATGTAACCACACTCATGCCAGATCAGATTAAACCACCTCCGGAAATGGATACCACCTTTAATTCTGATTACCTGATTGGTCTTGGAACGATAGAAGAGCGCATGCTCATTCTGGTGGATATCGATAAACTGATGTCGAGTCCGGATATGGGGCTGGTGGATCATCAGCTTAACTAATCCACTCTGGTGCAATACCATTAAATGTTATGACGACAGACTTTACCGAAAGATTTCTCAATGATCAGGGCGAGTGAAAGCAGCAAGTCGGATTCGGCTAAAGAATTTGACTTTACACTGAAAGATTTTGAACGTGTGAGGGGATTAATTTACCAGCGCGCGGGAATTTCGCTCACCGAAAGTAAACAGGAAATGGTGTACAGTCGCCTGGCGCGGCGTTTGCGCGCGACCAATATCAACAGTTTTGGACAGTACCTTGACTTGCTCGAACGCGGACAGGATCCTGAAGAGTGGGAAGCGTTCACCAACGCATTGACCACCAATCTGACCTCGTTTTTTCGTGAAGAACATCATTTTCCGGTGCTGGCTGATTTTGCCCGGCAGTTGAAAGATCCGATCACGGTCTGGTGTTCGGCCAGCTCAACCGGAGAAGAGCCGTATTCGATTGCGATGACGCTGTGTGAGGCTTATGGCACGCTGACACCGCCGGTAAAAATTGTTGCTACCGACATCGATACCAATGTATTGGCAACTGCGGCCAAGGGCGTGTACAACTACGATCGTCTGGAAAAGATGTCGAATGAGCGCATGAAAAAGTTTTTTTTGCGCGGCAAAGGTGAACAGTCTGGACTGGTACGTGTGCGTCCGGAACTGCGCCAACTCATTGAATTCAAGCAGCTTAATTTACTTGCGCCTGGCTGGCCCATCAGCGGCGGATTTGATGTTATTTTTTGCCGCAATGTGATGATTTATTTTGATAAGCCAACCCAAAAAACCATACTGCAGCGCTTTGCTCCGCTATTGAAACCGCACGGATTATTGTTTGTCGGCCATTCTGAAAACTTTTCTTATTTAACCGAATTATTTCATTTGCGAGGAAAAACGGTATATGAATTATCTCGTTAATCACCCGCAAGCCAGGGTATATTTTTCAGCTCAGACTAAAAGGGTTACACCATGAGTCAAATGAGCGTAGATCATTTAGCGACCAATCTGTATTACGATCGCACCTTTAATTGTGAAGCCGCTAAAATTTTGCCTGGCGAGTATTATTTTTCCGGTAAAGATATGGTCATCGTTACGGTGCTCGGTTCCTGCGTCTCAGCCTGTATTCGTGACCGGGTATCTGGCGTTGGTGGCATGAACCACTTTATGTTGCCCGATGGTGGTGATTCTGACAGCCCTGTGTCCGCTTCCATGCGTTACGGAACCTACGCAATGGAAATTTTAATTAATGAATTGCTCAAGGCGGGCGCCAAACGAGAAAATTTTGAAGCCAAGGTGTTTGGTGGCGGTAATGTCCTGCGCGGTTTTACCGCCATTAATGTGGGCGAGCGCAATGCCAAATTTGTGCGTGATTATCTGAAGATGGAAAACATCCGCATCACGGCGGAAGATTTGATTGATATTCACCCACGCAAGGTTTATTTTTTTCCGCATACCGGCAAAGTGCTGGTAAAAAAACTCAAAGTAGTACACAACGAAACATTAACTCAACGCGAGATCGAATACGCCAACAAACTCAAAAAAGACAATTTGGGTGGTGGCGAGATCGATTTGTTTTGAGGCTTACCTTATTCATGATCTGGCGGAGGACTGTTAATTGAAAATCAAAGTCTTAATTGTGGATGATTCCGCCCTGATTCGTGGCATTTTGACGGAAATCATTAACAGTCAGCCTGATATGGAAGTGGTCGGTGTGGCCCCTGATCCGTTGGTGGCACGCGATCTGATTAAAAAAACCAATCCGGATGTGCTGACACTTGATGTCGAAATGCCCAAAATGGATGGACTGGAATTTCTGGAAAAACTCATGCGGCTGCGGCCCATGCCGGTCTTAATGATTTCTTCGCTTACTGAGCGCGGTTCGGAAATTACCATGCGCGCGCTGGAACTGGGTGCGGTTGATTTTGTCACCAAACCAAAAATCTCGATTCAAAGCGGGATGATGGAATATGAAGAACTCATTACCGACAAGCTGCGCATTGTGGCGCGCGCCAGAGTCAGAACCCGGGCTCAGGTGGTGGCCGATGCCGCTAAAAAGGGCACAGCCCTGCCGAGCATTCGGAGCCCGTTAATCAGTAGTGAAAAATTAATTATCGTCGGTGCTTCAACCGGGGGGACGGAAGCGATCAAAACATTTTTGCTCAAAATGCCGGCCGATTGTCCCGGGATTCTGATCGCTCAGCATATGCCGGAAGGATTTACCAAGTCGTTTGCCAAGCGCCTCGATACCTTGTGCCAGATTTCGGTGAGCGAAGCCCAGGGCGGTGAACGGATCTTGCCCGGCCATGCCTACATAGCACCCGGTCACTCGCATTTGCTGCTCACCCGCAGTGGCGCCAACTATGTTACCGAACTCAGTAAGGATGAGCCAGTGAATCGTCACCGGCCGTCGGTGGATGTGTTATTCAGGTCGGCAGCCAAACATGCCGGCAAAAATGCGGTGGGTGTGATTATGACCGGTATGGGCAAAGATGGTGCTGCAGGTATGCTGGCCATGCGCGAAGCCGGCGCTTATAATTTTGCTCAGGATGAAGCCAGTTGCATCGTTTTTGGCATGCCGCGTGAGGCGATCGCGCTCGGAGCGACCCATGAAGTAGCCAATATTAATGATTTATCGGAATTAGTGCTGAACTATTTGTCAACACAAGGTGGCCGTTCCCTGCGAGTTTAAGGTTAGTGTGCATAAAAATGAAAAATTCATCAGAAAAAACTAGTTAATATTTCAATTTAGAACTAAATTTATAGGTAGGCGCAGTTCAAACACAGTATATTTTTAATTGGTTTTATGAAAACACGGAGTAATTATGGCTGATCCAAACACGAAGTTCCTGGTCGTTGATGACTTTTCTACCATGCGTAGGATAGTAAGGAATTTATTAAAAGAGTTAGGTTACACCAATGTGGATGAGGCTGAAGATGGTGCTATGGGACTGTCAAAATTACGCAGCAGCCAGTTTGATTTTGTGATTTCCGACTGGAATATGCCCAATATGGATGGTTTGACCATGTTGCAGCAAATTCGTGCTGATCCGGCACTGGCCAAACTTCCTGTGCTCATGGTGACGGCGGAAGCCAAAAAGGAAAACATCATTGCGGCAGCCCAGGCGGGCGCCAATGGCTATGTTGTTAAACCATTTACGGCCGCAACGCTGGATGAAAAGCTGGGGAAAATTTTTGAAAAGCTAGGTAAATAGGAGTGGCCATGGACAAGGTATCTGCTCAGGAAAATCTGGCAGCCGATCCGCAGGCAGACCCGGGTGTGTTAAAACACGATGAGGTATTGCATCGTATTGGCCATATGACACGCTCGTTGCATGACAGTTTGCGCGGCCTTGGGCTGGATAAATTGTTACTCACGGCCGCCGAAGATATCCCCAATGCACGTGATCGTCTGGATTATGTTGCCAGAAAATCAGAAGAGGCTGCCAAGAAAGTGCTGGACGCTACCGATGCCGCGATTCCGTTGCAGGAAAAAATTGATGAGGGTGCCAAGGGATTGACTCAACATTGGAATGGCTTGCTGCAGGAGCCATTCTCGCAAGCTGCTTATGAACAACTGGCACAGCAAACCCTGCTGTATTTAAGCTCTGCCCATGAATGTACGACGGTCACCAAAAGTCATTTGATGGACATCATGATGGCGCAGGATTTTCAGGATCTGACCGGACAGGTGATTAAAAAAATCACCGAACTGGCACAAAACATTGAGCAGCAACTCATTCAGATACTGATCGATTATTCTCCGGCCGATGTGAAACGCTCCAGCGGAGATGGTTTGTTAAACGGACCTCAGGTCAATCCCCAATCCAAGGTGGATGTGGTAGCAGGGCAGGAGCAGGTAGATGATTTACTGGACAGTTTAGGATTTTAATTTTACCACTCACTTTTGGTAACGCTATCATGCAAGAAGTCAATTTCATACTCAGGGAACCCTTACTTAATCCCAAACAACAAGTCATCGGTTACGAACTGAGCTGGCAGCAAAAAAATGCTGAGCCACTCACCGATGAAGAATTAAATTCCTTGTTGGAGTTTGTGGCAGCCCAATTCAATGATGAAGATACCGGCTGGCAGCTCGCTGACAGTCTGGTGTTTCTGGAAACTGCCCCGGCGCTGTTTCATGCACCGGCACTCAAATTGCTCCCCCCTGAACGCATCGTGCTCACCATACGTCGTTCTTATCTGGCTGACGAGATGACTCTCGAAGCAGTTAAAGAATTGCGTGCTAAAGGTTTTGGTATCTGTTTGCGCGGCGCCGATATTAATCGTCTCGATAAAACCATACTGAGTTTGATTTCGCATATTGAAGTCCGCCTGAGCGCCAGCGATTTTTCTGCTCAGGCCAAGATGTATGCCGCACTCAAGCAATCCTCTATCCGCATGGTGGCCAGACAGCTGCTGACCTGGCAGGATTTTGATGCCTGTGCCGCGTTGGGTCTGGATGCCTTTGTAGGTAAGCTGCACCTGACACCGCGACCAGAACAAAACAATCAACCCAAAGGAATTAACGCCGCTCAGACAGTGATTTTGCAATTGATGGAACTGGTGCGCAAAAACGCCGATCTGGCCGCACTCGAAGCGGTGTTGCGACGCGATGCCGGCCTGTCTTATAAATTGCTGCAATATATCAATTCGGCCGGCTTTGGTTTGCGTACGCCGATACAGTCGTTAAAGCATGCAGTGCAGTTGTTGGGTTACAGCCCTTTGTATCGCTGGTTGTCGGTGTTGTTGGCAACGGCCAGCAGCAGTGGTTATTCGCCGGTGTTAATGGAAACGGCGATTGTGCGCGGGCGCTTTGCCGAATTATTGGGTATAGCCAATTTGCCCAAGGGTGATGCAGAAAACTTGTTTGTGGCCGGTATGTTTTCTCTGCTCGACCGACTCTTGAATGTACCTATGGAACGGGTGCTGGCAACGGTGCAGCTGCCGGAACTGGTCACGCAGGCATTGCTCAACCGCGAAGGTGCTTACGGTCCTTATTTGTCACTGGCAGAAGCCTGTGAACTCAACAGTGCGCTGGCCGGTTCACTGGCTGAGTCGCTGCATATTTCTCCTGCCGATGTCAATCAGGCGCATCTGAGTGCTCTGGTCTGGGCCAAAAACGTCGCAGCTTCGGTCAAGTCATGATCTGTTCAGGGAGAGTAGCCGGAATGTTTTTCTTCCGGTAGCTCTCCATTTTGCTGTACTGTTCTGGTTTTCGTGTAATGATTTTTGACCGAGAGCCACAGATGTGCCATTCCCCTTTCAAATTCCTGTCACCGTTGTTTGCCTGCGCGCTTGCCTGCGCGCTTCCTTATTCTGCGCTGGCCGACGACGAGGTAACCATCACACCTTATCGACCGACTGTTTCCAATCCGGCGCAATTGCCCACCCCAGGCCAGCTGGAATTTGAGTCCGGCATCCTCGCTGCCAGAACGGCTGCGTTGCAACGCAACAGCCTGTCGTATCAGTTTAAACTGGCGTTTAACGAGCAGTGGGGGCTATTGCTCAATGGTGAGGCGTTGGTGCACAGTGATGACCAGGGTATGCGTGCCACAGGGGTAGGTGACACCAATGTGGTGTTGAAGCGCGCCTTTGTGCTCGATGAATTGACGGCCCTGGGTCTGGAAGTGGGGGTAAAAATTCCGACGGCAAAAAACACCATCGGCAGTGGTCAGGCCGATTACAGCATAAATGGCATTTTCAGTCGCGATATCGGCAGCGTGCATCTGGACACCAATCTGAATCTCACCCACCTTGGTATCAATGACACCGCTGCGGGCACGCAAACTGGTTGGTCAGCTGCATTGTCTACGCCATGGAATGAATCCTGGGGTATCAATCTGGAACTCTCCGGAACAAGACGCGCAGAGACTGCCAGCACGGCGCAAGTTTTGTGCGCTGCCACCTTCAGTCCGAGCAAGCAAATGACAGTCGATGTCGGCCTGATCCGGGGCTTGAACAACGCCTCACCGGACTGGGCCTTTTTTACGGGCATTGTGATTCCGGTTGCTAAATTTTGGTAAGTCTCGATACACCCTGCTAAAAAATACATGTTATCGATTATTTCAATCGTAAAAAATCTGACTGACTATTTTAAAGTTAAATAAATTAGCGTTAATCGACGCAATAATTTTGTAAAAACCGCGCAGTAAACGTTTCAAAAAACATTACTTAAATTTACAATTCAATTTCACTGGATTGTAAAAAAAGTAATAATGAAATCATCATCGTCCCTTTACTTAATTCCTCATGTACTAAACGTATGTTTGTGGTTGCTTCTGCTAACCACGACTGTACATGCGCAAACCGTTGCCACCCCGGACAGCGAAGAGCAACACAGGCGAGCGCAGGTACAGGCACTCGAGCGACAACAAGTGTTGCAACAACCGAGGGTGCATTTGCCTGTACAGCCAAATGTGGCAGATATGGAATCCTGGCCGGAGGAAGCTCCGTGCTTTACCCTGAAACAGCTCCGACTCGACGCAGCCGATCAACTCCCTGAAAACAGTAAACAGGCCGCAGCCCATGAGTTGCCGCTGGATTTGTTTTATTTTGCCAGCCAGTATTTGCAAAACTATGTTGGTCGTTGCGCCGGTCATGATGGCGTCAATCTGATCGTCAGGCGTCTGGGTAATTTGATCTTGCAAAACGGCTACAGCACTACCCGGGTCGGCATTCCCGCACAAGATATGTCGCAGGGGGAATTGCGCATCACGTTGGTGCCGGGCATGATTCATTCAATCCGGATTAATGATGCTTCACTCTATGGAACCTGGCGCAATGCCTTTCCTACCGAAGCAGGCCGGGTGCTCAATCTGCGTGATCTGGAGCAGGGTCTGGAACAGATGAAACGTCTGACGAGTGAAGACGTTAGCATGCAGATTGTACCTGCAGAAAAACCGGGTGAAAGCGATGTGCTGTTGCAGGTGGCGCGCAACCGTTCATGGAAGCTAAGTACCACACTCGATAACAGTGGCGCAAAGAGTACCGGTAAATTGCAGGCCAGCGCAAATTTAGTCATTGAAAATCCCCTCGGTTTGTCTGATGTACTCACTCTGGGCATCAACAACGATGCTGATCGCAGCAATCACGGTACTAAAGGGAAAAATCTGAGCTACGCGATTCCGTATGGTTACTGGAATAGCAGTCTGAGTGTGAATGATTCTGAGTATTACCAGCAGATTGCCGGTAAAAATACTTCCTATATTTCCAGTGGCCAGTCACGCACTGCGCAGTTCAAACTCAGTCAGGTGGTTGAGCGTGATCAACAGCAAAAAAACAGCTGGCAATTCAACCTTGGGAAACGCTGGGCACACAGTTATTTTGATGATGCTGAAATTGATGTGCAAAAACGCGATGTGACTTTTGTTGAACTCGGCTGGACTCACAAACACTACTTTAATCATGGTCAGCTCGATGTGACACTGGCGGGTCGCTGGGGCACTTCCTGGCTGGGTGGACAGCAAGATCGCAACAACCGTCCGAACGATGAACCTACCTTTTCTTATGCTCTGCAAACTCTGGACGCCACCCTGAGCGAGCAGTTTCAACTGGCCAGTCTGCCGTTGACTTATCTGGGAACATTGCGTGCTCAGACCTCTGGTTCAGCACTGTATTTGTCAGATCAGTTTTCCATAGGCGGCCCCTATACCGTGCGCGGATTTGATGGCGAATTAACCCTGACAGCCGAACGCGGATTTTTTCTGCGTAATGAAATTTCTGTGCCAATCGCCCACAGCAGTCACGCGGTTTATGCCGGTCTGGATGTGGGTAAAGTGTTTGGCCGCAGCGTACCGTATCTGGTCGGTGACACACTTGCCGGTGCTACGTTAGGTGTGCGCGGCAGCTGGCAACATTTTTTTTATGACGTTTTTGCAGGCTGGCCGGTTTATCAGCCGGAACAGTTTGCAACCACGACACCCACGGTGGGATTGACTCTCACCTTGTTTTACTGATGTTAACTTTAAAGGAATGAACTATGAAACTGGCAACACGAATAACACCTTCTTTGACACTGTGTCTGTTACTCGCCGCGTTGAGTGCCTGTGGTGGTAGCGACAACAAGCAACAGCAAAAACAAGCTGAGGCTCCTGCGCAATCAGGCAGCGCGATTTTTAATCGTCTTGGATGGGAAGAATTTCCGGGTGGAGAGCAGATCAATGGAGTTCTTGGGGCTTCAGTAGATACTTCTGGCAACATCACTTTCAAGCAAAAAAGTCTGGTTCCGGAATACAACTTCAACTTTACTTTTGGCAGTGGATTACCTGGCAGTCCGTTTTCCAGTAATTATATTGCAACCACCATAGGTTCAGCACATAAGCAAATCAGAATACTAAGCCCGAACATAACCTCAACCGTCCAAAATGTGATGTGGAGCGATACGCTCTATCCCAATATGTTCGGACTCGAAATCGCTGGCTATTTAGCCAAACCATCCCAGATTGAATGGCCTGCAGGCGATACGATTTCTTACCATGGCAGTGCCTTCCAATATGTGGAAGAAAATGATTCAGCCAATCCTGGTGAGACTGTGACGGAACTGCTTGCTTCTGCGGTGACAGCAACACTTGATGTGGTCAGCAAAAAATTTACTGTGTTAGTAGATGGCAAGATTACTCAGCTTGAAGGTCTGGATTCTCCCTTATCTGAAAAAATGCCAGCAGACAGTTTTTCTGAGGTTTTGACTTTATCTCAACTCGATTTTTCCGGAGATTATTTGCGCTATGCCGTTGATGGCATCGAGCCAAATCCAAAGGAATTTCATAATAAATTTCATATGGGATTTTTTGGCACACATGCACAGGAGTTCGGTGGAATCGCCGTCATTGATGATCCGAAAGACAGCCGCATTCATCGCAAAATTATTTCCTTCACGTTAAGGAAACAATAGTTTTCCGATAGAGGAGAGGATCATGAATAAACAGACGTATCGCGTAATCTTCAGTCGCGTCAAAGGTATATGCATCGCTGTGGCTGAATCTGCTAATATCCGGCAGTCAGCATGTACTGTCGGTTCAGGCTGTGCCAGCCGGTTTTTGTTGCGGCTGACTCCGGTGCTGGTGGCGGCTATTTTCGGGCATGCGTCTGTGGCGCAGGCGCAAATGGTGGCCTATAAAAATGGCGCTGGACCGCGCACGGCAATTGATCAGACCGCCAATGGCATTCCGCTGGTGCAAATCGTCACGCCGAACGCTTCCGGCTTAAGTCACAACCGCTATGAACAGTTCAATGTAGACCGTCAGGGCGTGATCCTCAATAACAGTCCGGGCACGATCAACACCACGCTGGGTGGCTATATTCCTGCCAATCCTGCTTTGGTGCATGGCAGTGCCCGGACCATTTTAAATGAAGTCATGAGCAGCAGTCGTTCCCAGCTTAATGGCTATATCGAAGTAGCAGGTCAGCGCGCCGATGTGATATTGGCTAACCCGAACGGCATTACCACGTCCAATGGCGCTGGGTGGATTAACAGTGCGCATGTCACCCTGACTACCGGAACGCCGCAATTTGATCGTCAGGATAATCTGGTCGGTTTTCGGGTCCGGAATGGTGATATACAAATCTCCTCAGGAGGGCTCAATGCGGGCGGTGTCGAACAACTTGATTTAATTGCCCGCTCTATTACCCTCAACGATAAGCTGTGGGGTAATCAACTCAATTTGATCAGTGGAGTGAATGAGGTCAGCTATGGCGATCTTGCCGTTCAACCGTTACAGGTAGACACAGACGGAATAGTGGCAGGCATCGATTCTTCGGAACTTGGCGGTATGTATGCGCAAAAAATCACGCTGGTAGCCACCCAGGCCGGTATTGGTGTGCGCACGTTGGGACAACTGTCTGCCGCTGAGGTGGGCATAGACAGTCATGGAAAAATTCTGCTGGCCGGGCAGGTCAGCGCTGACGGGCAGCTTGCTTTGCACAGCGATGATGGCATCAGTAATACAGGCAGCCTGTATGGAAACAGCGTGGCTGTCAGCGGCGGGGCGCTGGAAAACAGCGGTACGCTGGCGGCACAATCTGATGTGCAGATACACACCAAGAGTATGCTTTCTTCCGGTAAGCTTGCTGCCGGTATGGACAGTGCCGGAAAAATTTCTCAGGACGGCAATCTGACTGTCACCGCTACCGATGCCGTCACCATCAACGGCACTACGCTGGCGGGTGGAAATTTATCAATGACGGCGCCTGAGCTGGACTTAAACCACGCCACAACGAATGCTTATGGAAGCATTGAGCTTAATGCCACCAATGGAAGCATACGGCATCAGGGAGCGAGCCTGCAGTCGCCCGTTGGAATGAGCCTGACTGCAACTGCTGGCATAGATAATGATCACGGCAACATGATCGCGGGTTTGCTTACTGTGAATGCGGGCACACTGTCCAATCAGGCAGGATCTTTGCTGCAAACCGGAACCGGGTCCACCCGCTTTGCCATTGCCGGTTTGTTTAATAATACGAATGGAACAGTGAACAGTAACGGACAATCAATGCAATGGCAGACGGGCGATCTGATCAATCATTATGGTCAGATCGGGCATGCCGGCAATGCAGCGTTACAGCTCACTTCAGGAGCTATCAGCAATCAGGGAGGGCGCATCGCCAGCAATGGGCAGGTCGATCTTCATGCCGATGCACTCGATAATCAGGCAGGTCAATTAGTCAGCAACCTTGATAGTTTGTTGGTGTTGAATACCACGCTCAATAATGATCAGGGTGTATTACAGGGTGCAACCAGCCTGACAGTCCGGGCTGGCAATATCAGTAACAGTCATGGCAGGTTGCTGGCCAATGAGAACCTGAACATCACGGCCAGCGGTGCGGTCAGCAATTTCAGCAGCAGCGGGGATGACAGTCTGATCGCCAGCAATGGCACTCTGGCACTGCATGCTGGCAGTGTGCGTAACAATGGTACAGTCTCTGCTCAGCAGAATATAACGCTGGCAGTCGATGATGAACTCAATAACGATGGCGGCCAACTCTCAGCCACTGACGCCATTGATTTGCAGACAGTCCGCTTGAGTAATGCTGCCGGAGTAGTGAATGCGGCCCAGGTCAGCGCAGCAGCACAGCAATTCGATAACAGTCAGGGTGAAATTGCCGCTGACACGTTGATCTTACAGGCCACGGATTTATTGAACTTGCAGGGCAAGTTACTTCACTATGGCAGCGAGTCGGCCAGCATTGATGTCAGCCATGTACTGGATAATTCCAGCGAAGGTGTCATTGAAGTCAACGGCGCTGATCTGCGTCTGACGCCGCAATGGCTGAATAATTCCGACGGAAAAATTCTGCATGCCGGTAACGGTACACTGGTGCTCGGCGATGGCGCCACCAGTCTGGTGAATGTGAATGGTACGATTGCCAGTAATGGTGCTTTACAGCTCGATGTGGCTAAACTCGACAATCAGCGCGGCACGCTCTCGGTACAGGGGCAGGCCAGTCTCAACAGTGCGGGCCTGATCGACAATACTGAGGGAAAAATCAGTTCCGCCTCCGGGCTTACGCTGCAAACGCAGGATCTTGATAACAGTGCCGGTCGGCTGCTTTCCCTCAATACCGATGGCATGTCGGTGACGGTGGCGCATGAACTTAATAATCAATCAGGCCTGACTGCGCAAGAACAAACCGGTGGCTTAATCGGTGGTAATGGTGATGTCTGGCTGACAGCCGCAACACTGGCTAATCATGGCGCAATCAGCGCAGCGGGAAGTTTATCCGGTTGGGCGCAGGAGCTCAACAATTCAGCTGGCAGTCTGATGGCCAATGGTGAGCTGACTTTGACTGCCACCGATCTGGACAATACCCGTGGTGTGATCGACGCTGACATGGTGAAAACCGACGTGCGTGAACTGAATAACCAGCAGGGACGGATCAGTGCCGGGCAACTGCAATTGAACGCGCTGAATTTATCGAATCATCAGGGTCAGATCATACATTATGGTGTGGACGCTGCTGTGATCGCGATCCAGCAACATCTCGACAACAGTGCGCAGGGTGCGATACAGGTCAACAGTGCCAATCTGACCCTGTCACCAGCGCAGCTCAACAATCAGGGCGGTAGCATTGCCCATGCGGGTCATGGCTTGCTGACGGTGACTACTGCGCAGGGATCTGTGCTCAATCAGGGTGGCAGCATCAGCAGTAATGGGGCTGTCAATATCAACACGGCTGAACTGCAAAATCAGCAGGGGGCTATTGTGGCTATGCAAGAGCTTAAGCTGGCTGCTGCCCATGTAGATAATAGCTCGCATGGCGAACTCAGTGGCGATAGCCTGAGTCTTCTGGTGGATGGCGATATCGATAATCGTGGTGGAAAAATTCAATCCTACAATCAGGGAATTACGCTTGCGGCCAATACGCTCAATAATGCCGGCGGAATCTTGCAGAATCTGGGGGAGACTGATGTGTGGCTCGACCTGAGTGGCAACCTGATCAATTCTGTTGTTGATCAGACTGGCGGATTCATGGGCAGTGCCGGTTTGTTGGCACTCAATGCCAATACTGTCGATAACCAGCAAGGGACGCTGTATTCCGGACAGGCACTGTTTATCAATGCAAAAGAGAGGATGAATAACGTCTCTGGCATAGTGCAGGCCGGTGGCACCGTGCAAATGAGCACCTCGGGTGCCATTCAAAATAATAACGGATTGATTGAAGCCAACGGCGATCAGGGAGTTTCAATTAACTCTGGCATCAGTATAGACAACAGCGGTGGTCGCATTGCCGCCAGTGCTGATCTGGTTAAACTTAGCGCGACCGATATCAATAATCTTGAAGGTGTTATCGCCAGCAGTGATGACGTGAGTCTGGAAGCTGATCGTTTGCGCAATTCCGGTGAACTGTATGCCCAGGGTGCTGTGGATTTGTTTGTCCGTAACAGTGTTGATAACACGGGTGGTCATATCCTGGCCGGTAAAAGCTTCAGTATGCAGGAAGCGTCCGCTATCCTCACTAATCATCAAGGGGAAATATCTGCCGCTGGCAATATGAATGTGCAGGTGGCCAGTCTGGATAACAGTCAGGGAAAAATCATCAGCACCGGAGACGGAAATCTGTCACTGTCTGCCGGCGCAGTTACTAATGCCGCTGGCAGTCTGTCCAGTGCCGCTGATCTGAAACTCACTACCAGCAGCCTGAGTGGCAACGGCAGTGTTTTTGCGGGTCAGGATGGCATGATCAATTTATCGGGTGATTATGTATTCACGACCGATAATCCCTTCAAGGCCAACCGTGATCTGACCATAACGACCCTGGGTAATTTTATCAATCATGCCACTCTGGAAGCCGGTCGGAATCTGCATCTGGTGGCGGGTAATCTGAGTAATTCTTTCGGTGCATTGATGAATGCCGGTCATGGTCTGACCTGGCTTGAGCTAGACAGACAGCTGTATAACCTCGGACGAATTTACGGTGACGATATTGCCGTGGCAGCCAGCAGTCTGCTCAATGACGGCAAACTCAATCCCGATGGCAGCACCCTGCAGGCCGGTGTGATTGCAGCGCGCAATGATATGGATTTGGGTGTGGACAGCATTAGCAATCGGGATCATGCCGTCATCCAAAGCCTGGGCAATCTGGCCGCCGGCAGCACTCTCGACAGCAATCAGCGTGCCAGTGGCAGGGGAGCGCAAATCAATAATTTTTCCGCCACGATTGATGCCGGACAAAACCTGTCCCTGCAGACAGCATCGCTGATGAATACCAATGGCTATTTTTCTACCGGAGTACAGCTTTCCGATCCGATCAGTTTGCGTTATTTTAAACTGAATTCGGAAGATCGATTGCAAAATCAAATAGATGCCAAAATTGTCCTCGAAGACCATATTGACAAGCTGGTGACTTTGTCCGACAACAGGCGGTTCAACGATTACAATATACTTGATGTCCAAGAGAGTATAGAAACCCCGATTGTGCTGCATTCCGATCCGGCGCGTATTTCTGCTGGCGGACAAATGCAGTTGGCCGGGAATGTGGTCAATGATAAAAGTGTGCTTATTGCCGGTGGTGATATTGTCGGTCAGGTTGACAGTCTGCAAAATCTCGATGCCACCGGCGTGATGAAAATCATTGATGGTCCCGGTTCGACGACGCAGTGGCATACCACTATCAAGAAAACATTAAGTCATCGGGATGATGATTATGGCGACAAAATACAATTTACATTGACGACCAATAAAAATATTTCCCTCAATGTAGTACGGTTTGAAAAATTCCAACAACCGGATCAGTCTGATAATGAAGCAGTCGGTGCTGGTGTTGTCAGCAACGATTTACCCCAAGCCAGTGGTTTTGTGCTCGACGGTAATCTTTTGGCACCGTTCATGCATGGCACTGGAAAAATTGTTAATGCGGCCATGGGCGCTACTCATGCCAATCTGGTCAGCGGTGCAGGTGCAATTGAAGCTGTTCAGACCGGTTCCGGTGCCAATCATTCCGTGCCACTGTCGCCGCAAACTGTGGCCACGGCCAGTGCCGCCATTCCTGATCTGGTCATACCTTCGAGTCAGCTGTTTGTGGTGCACAATAATCCGGCGCAAACCTTTGTGATTGAAACCGATCCCAAATTCACCAACTATCAAACCTTTATTTCCAGTGATTACCTGCTCAGTCGCCTGACACTTGATCCGCAGCGGGCACAAAAACGCCTGGGCGACGGATTTTATGAACAAAAACTGATCAACGACCAAATCACTCAATTAACGGGCAAACGTTTTCTGGCGCAGTACAGTTCCAATGAAGAACAATATCTGGCCTTGATGGATGCCGGTGTGCAGACGGCAAAACAGTTTCAGCTCACCCCCGGAATTGCGTTATCTGCATCACAGATGGCCGCACTGACCACCGATATGGTCTGGTTGGTTGCGCAGGACATCAAGCTTGCCGATGGAACGGTTAAACGTGTGTTGGTGCCGGTGGTGTATCTGGCGCAGATGAATGTAGCTGATATGCAGCCCACCGGTTCGATTATTTCTGCGCGCAATCTGGGGGTTGCGGTGCAGGGCGAACTGCGCAATGGCGGGACCATAACCGCCACGCAGCAAAACCTGATTCAGGCCACCGATATCCGCAATGCCGGTGTGATACGCAGCACCGATGGTGCGACAGTTCTGATAGCCGACAACGATTTAATCAATCAGGGTGGCCGCATTTCCGGTCATCAGGTTGGATTGCAGGCCGGTCGCGATGTCGTCATGACGACCACGATCTCAGACAATCACAGCGACTCTGTCGGTGTTCATCGACAGGCGAACATTATTGACCAACAGGCCGGTGTACAGGCGGATGCGTTGAGTATCCGTGGTGGCCGCGATGTCAACCTTAGTGGCGCGCAAATTGACAGTACCGGTCAGGCCGTGCTGGCCGCCGGGCGTGACCTGAATCTGGCTGCCGTCAATACGCTTGAGGCTGCCAGTGTTGATTACGGCGGGCATAATAACTTTAGTGAAAGTAACAGCGTGGTTCACGGTACACAAATTCATACCGGTGGTGATCTGATTCTCTCTGCCGGGCAGGATATCAATGCCACGGCGGCCTATGCCAGTTCTGAGGGGACGCTGACCGCGGTGGCCGGACGCGATGTTAATTTACTCGCTGCAGAGCAGAAATCCAGTTTTTCCAGTGAAACCGAAAAACATTCCGGTTCTTCGCTTACTTTTTCGCGTAATGATACTCATACCCAGTTTGAACGCGAAAGCACTCAGTCGGTGGGGACGACGCTGTCCGGGAATGCGGTGCAAATTTCCGCCGGACATAATGTGCAGGTTGTGGGTGGTAATATTGTTTCCACCCAGGATGCGGTGATCAGTGCTGTCAATCAAATTGATGTCACTGCCAGTCAATCCAGCCTGCGGCATCATGAAAGCCGCGAAGAGCACACCTCGGGAATCTTTACCGGCGGAGGGATCGGCGTGACCCTCGGCAGCAAACAACAGGCCGATGCCAATCAGGATGCCAGTATCCAGCATCAGGGCAGCATGATAGGCAGCCTTGAAGGCAATGTTATCCTCCAGGCCGGTAAAAAAGTGACTGTGGCCGGCAGTGATTTACTGGCTGGTAAGGACGTCATGGTGATTGGGCCGAATGCCAGCATCGGTGCGGTGGAAAACAAACTCCAGCATGGTGAACAGCACAGTGCCAGCCAGAGTGGTCTGACCCTAAGCGTCACGAGTCCGATAGTCGAAGCCGCCACCACCGTGATACAAAGCGCGCAGCGGGCCGGTGAAGTCGATGATCCGCGCCTGAAAAAACTGTATGCCGCCAAAGCCGCGGCTACCGCCATGAGCAACTATGACAGCCTGGCCAATGAAGCCAGTCAGATTGCCAATGGCACTGACGCCAGTGTCGGCATCAAACTTTCGGTCGGCAGCAGTCATCAGGAAAGCCACAGCGCCAATCAGTTGAGCGAAATGCAGGGCAGTCAGATACTCGCCGGTGGCGAACTGCGGGTGATTTCCAGTGGCGATAAAACCAATCCGCAGGAGGGTAATATTTCCATCACCGGCAGCAACTTAAAAGCGCAACATACACTGCTCTCTGCCACGCACGATATTGTGATGCAGGGTACGCAAAACAGCAGCAGCAACCAGCAAACCAATAACAGTAGTGGCTGGAATGCCGGTGTGGGCATCAGTATGGGTCAGCAAACCGGCATCACCTTCAGCGCCAGTGGCTATCAGGCCAAAGGCAAAGCCAATGGCGACAGCAGCATCCAGAGCAACAGTCATCTTGACACCAATGAGCTGACCATCATCAGCGGCCATGACGTCAACCTCGACGGTGCCGTGGTGCGCGCCAACCATGTCGATGGCGCGATTGCCCACGATCTGACTATCTCCAGCCTGCAAGACAGTGAAACCTTCCGCAGCCAGCAACAAAGCATCAGTGGCGGTGCCAGTTTCACTTACGGCACCGGTGGCGGCAGTGCCAGTTTTGCCGCCAGTCGCAGCCACACCAATGCCGATCTGGCTGCCGTGAGTGAACAAAGCGGCATTCAGGCTGGCAGTGGCGGCTTTGATATCCGGGTGGGCAACCATACCCAGCTCAATGGTGGCGCCATCACCAGTACAGCTGCCGCTGAAAACAACCATTTCAGCACCAACAGTCTGGGCGTGGCCGATCTGAACAATCATCAGAGTCTGGAATCCCAGTCGCAAAGTGTGGCGGCCGGAACCGGCAGCGCCATGGTGGCGGCAGCTAAAGCGGTCATCAGTGGACTGGCCGGTAACGCCAATGCCAACAGCAGTGCCAGCAGCAGCACCAAAGCCACCATCAGCGCCGGAAAAATCGACATCCGCAATGGCGACACCAGCGCACTTGTCAGCCTTAATCGTGATGCCGACAGCGCCAATGCTATCCTGCCCGGCAACAACCCGCAACAAATCGCCAATGCCGTGCAAAACAGCAGCGAAGCCGGGCAGGTGATCGGAGACATCAGCGGCCAGTTTATCGACCGCGCCGCTGCGGTCATCCAGGGCAGCAATCCCAGCAAAACCTACCGCGTGGTTTGCAAACAGGAACCCTGTACCTACGACCCCAACCTGAAAATCGACCCCAACCGCAAAGACCCCCAGGGCCAGCCGAATGTGGTGATGGTTGAAGTCAGCCAGCAAGATATTCAAGCCATGAGTGTGGAAGAACGCAAAGGCTTGGTGGTGGCCACCAATGGCATCATGAATGATGTGCAGCGTGCGGGGGAGGTGGCGTTGCAGAATGCGGATGCGAATGAACAAGGCGATATCAAGAATTTCGGTAATTCCAAGCCGGAAATTATTCTGGTGGATTCTCCCCATTCCGGCAATGTGGTTTCCGAGGTGTTGGTAGCAGGATATGAAAAATTTTTAGTGCCTGTGACCGGTTACTCGGCGCCAGATAAACTGCTGGCAGAAACCCTGAACAGTGCTCCGGAAGCCGCTGCGCTTGTCGGCCACAGTCGCGGTAGCTTGGTGGTGGACAATGCTTTGCAGACTAAAGTGGAGCAAGGTGAAAAAAATGATCAGTTGAAAGTTGAAGTCAAAGGCCCCGCTTTGCCGAAAGCACAGATTACCGAGACGGTGGATCAGTTGCGCACATCGGACGATGTCAGGAAACAAAACGGACCTGAATACAGTTCATTTCCGAATGATCCGGTGGCTACATTTATCGGACAGTCTCCTAATGGCAAGCTGATACCGTCAGTGAAGGAATCGGCCAGTATCTTTACCCAGTCCACCAGCTCCCACAGTTGTTATGGCACGGGTGCAGCTGGTTGTAAACAGATAGAAAAACCCTTCAGTTATGCCGGGCTGGATTTGGCAAAAATGCAGCATGACCGTCAGGAACAGGTGGATCAATGGCTGCAAGCCGGTTCTGTGTACGATCCCCATCCTGCCGGAATATTTGTACCGCAACTGAAAATACACGATGTTCAATTCCAGAAATTGCCCTTGTGGGGCAGGGGAACTATTTTGCCCGTGGATGTTGCAACCGCAGATGCGCGCGTGCAACAGTTGCGTGAAATGCAGCAACAACTCGGGAAATAATCATGGGGATGTGTTCGGTTCTCTGGCCAAAAAATGCCATTATGCTGGTGGTTTAGGTGAATCCTATTCCCACCCCCATTTGATCCACATCAACAGCCCCAACGATGGGGCGGGTATAAAGTTGTACAGCCTGTGTATTTATATAACTCTTTACCTTGAAGTTACTCCGTCTGACTCTTTTCAGACAGGCTCACAGGCTGACCGGCCAGTACATTATTGAATGCTGCGCCACGACAGCAAACAGGAGACCACGTTGAAACCTACTGATACCAACAATCCCGCGTATTTCCACAAAGTGATTGATTGCCAATGGGCTTGCCCGGCGCATACGCCGGTGCCGGAATATATCCGCCTCATCGGTGAAGGCCGCTATGCCGATGCCTATATGGTCAACTGGGTGTCGAATGTCTTTCCCGGCGTGCTCGGACGTACCTGTGATCGCCCCTGTGAACCGGCCTGCCGTCGTGGCCGGGTAGAAGAAAATAACCGCACCCAGCCACAACCGGTGGCTATCTGCCGCCTCAAGCGCGTGGCGGCTGATTTTAAAGGTGATGTGCACAGCCGCATGCCGGTCATTGCCGCACCCAATGGCAAACGCGTAGCCTGTGTTGGAGCCGGACCTTCTTCGCTGACGGTGGCGCGTGATCTGGCACCACTTGGTTATGCCGTGACGGTGTTTGATGCCGAAGCCAAAGCCGGTGGCTTTATCCGTTCGCAGATTCCGCGCTTTCGTTTGCCTGAAGCCGTGATTGATGAAGAAACCGGTTATATCCTGGATATGGGGGTCAATTTTCGCAGTGGTCAGCGCATCGATTCACTGCGGGCTTTGCTCGCTGAAGGTTACGATGCGGTGTTTATCGGCTGTGGTGCGCCGCGTGGACGCGATCTGTTCATTCCCGGACGAAGCGAAATTCACGAAAACATCCATATCGGTATCGACTGGCTGGCTTCGGTCTCGTTTGGTCATATCACCCGCGTGGGCGAACGCGTGCTGGTGCTTGGTGGCGGCAATACCGCCATGGATTGCTGTCGCTCGGCGCGGCGTCTTGGTGGCACCGATGTGCGGGTGGTGGTGCGCAGCGGTTTCGATGAAATGAAAGCTTCGCCGTGGGAAAAAGAAGATGCACTTCATGAAGGCATTCCGATTCTCAACTTCCATGTGCCCACAGCGTTTGTGCATGAACAGGGCAAACTTACTGGCATGCTGTTTGATATTGTTGAAGCGCAGTATGATGCCAAAGGCAAGCGCACGCTGGTTTCAACCTGCCAGCCACCGGTTTTGTTGGCTTGCGACACGGTATTGATTGCCGTGGGTCAGGAAAATGCCTTCCCGTGGATAGAAGCCGATGCCGGTGTCGAATTTACCGCAGCTGGTTTGCCGGTGCTGGTCAAGGATACTTTTCAGTCTACCCATCCACAGGTGTTCTTTGGCGGGGATGCTGCCTATGGCCCGAAAAATATTATTACTGCCGTTGCTCATGGTCATGAAGCGGCAGTCTCGATTGATCGGTTTGTGCACGGTCTCGATGTCTGTCAACGGCCAGCGGCCACGATCCACTGGATGTCCACCAAAATGGGTATCCATGAATGGAGTTACCACAACGATGTGTCGGCCGATAAGCGCTTTGCCGTGCCGTGGGCCAAAGCAGAAGTGGCACTGGCGTCTATCCGGGTGGAAGTGGAACTCGGTTTTGATGCGGCGACCGCGTTTAAAGAAGCCAGCCGCTGTCTGAACTGCGATGTGCAAACCGTGTTTAACCGCCAGACCTGCATCGAATGCGATGCCTGCGTTGATATCTGTCCCATGGACAGCATTACCTTTACCACCAACGGCGACGATTTGCGCAGTCGCTTAAAAGCACCGGCAGAAAATTTACACCAGGATCTGTATGTGTCCGCACCGCTTAAAACCGCCCGCGTCATGGTCAAGGATGAAGACGTTTGCCTGCACTGCGGCCTGTGTGCCGAACGCTGTCCGGTGGGTGCCTGGGATATGCAGAAATTCCTCTATAACACCACTCAGGCAGGGCCGTTGTGCCGTGAACTTTCGTCGACATCCCCAGCTCTGGAGGCAGTATGAAACGTATTGAAGCCGTGAATGATTTTGTGATCAAGTTCGCCAACGTCAACGGTTCTGGTTCGGCTTCGGCTAATGAATTGTTTGCCAAAGCCATTTTGCGCATGGGTGTGCCGGTCAGTCCGCGCAATATTTTTCCCAGCAATATTCAGGGTATGCCCACCTGGTACGAAGCACGTGTCTGTGAGCAGGGCTATCTGGGACGACGCGGTGGGGTGGATATGATGGTGGCCATGAATCCGCAAACCTGGGATGTGGATGTGGCCGAAATTCAGCCTGGTGGATATTTGTTTTACGACAGTTCGCGCGCCATGCCGGCGGAACGTTTTCGGACCGATATTCACATTATCGGTATGCCGCTGACGGAAATCAGCAACGCGGCTTACACCGATCCGCGTCAACGGCAACTGTTTAAAAATATTATTTATGTCGGCGCGCTCTCCGTGCTGCTTGATGTCGACGCCGAAGTGTTTGAAAAACTGTTTGCTGAACAGTACAAGGGTAAGGAAGTGCTGCTGGATTCCAACGTGCGTGCCCTGCATATGGGGCGGGATTATGTCAAGGCGCATTTTGAGGCACCACTGGGTATACGTGTACAGCGGGCCGATAAAGTCGGACAACAGATTTTTACCGACGGTAATAGTGCTGCGGCACTAGGCTGTGTGTATGGCGGTGCAACCGTCGCGGCCTGGTATCCGATCACGCCGTCGTCCTCAATTCCGGAATCGTTTCAAAAATACTGCGACAAGTTTCGGGTCGAAGCTGATAGCGGGAAAAATAAGGTGGCCATCGTTCAGGCGGAAGATGAACTGGCATCTATCGGCATGGTGCTCGGTGCGGCCTGGAATGGAGCGCGGGCGTTTACAGCCACGTCCGGACCGGGGATTTCACTCATGACCGAGTTTATCGGCCTGGCGTATTTTGCGGAAATTCCGGTGACGATTATCGATGTCCAGCGTGGCGGACCGTCGACCGGTATGCCGACCCGTACCCAGCAATCGGATTTGCTCGCCTGTGCCTATGCTTCGCACGGTGACACCAAACATGTGCTGCTGTTTCCGGAAGATCCTTATGAATGTTTTGAGCAGGCGGCTCAGGCGCTGGATCTGGCTGACCGGCTGCAGACGCCGGTATTTTTGATGACCGATCTGGATATTGGCATGAACCAGCGTTTGTGTAAGCCTTTTGTCTGGGATGACGCGCGCAGTTACGATCGCGGCAAAGTCATGACCGCGGCCGAGCTTGAAGCCGGCAAGGATTTCGGGCGCTATAAAGATGTTGATGGTGACGGTATTCCCTGGCGCACGCTGCCGGGAACTCATCCGACGCTGGGCAGCTTTTTTACCCGTGGCACCACCCGTGATCCGTATGCGCGCTATTCCGAGCGCGGTCAGGATTACATTTACAACATGGAACGGTTGCTGAAAAAATTTGCTACCGCTGCCACGCTGGTACCGCAACCACAGCTAAAAATGGCGCAGCGTGCGACTTCCTGGGGCGTGATTTATTTTGGTTCCACCAGTCCGGCGATGCAGGAAGCGCTCGACGTGTTGCATGTGCAGGGGGTGGAAATCGATGCCATGCGCCTGCGGGCGTTTCCGTTTCCGGCAGTGGTGAATGAGTTTGTCGCGCAGCACGAGCATGTCTTTGTGGTGGAGCAAAATCGTGATGCCCAGATGCATATGCTGCTGGTCAATGAGCTTGGCGTCGATCCGGCCAAATTGATTAAAGTGTTGCATTATGACGGCACGCCCATTACGGCGCGCTTTATTGTGTCCGCCATTACGGAACGTTTGTCTGCAACAGTCAACCACAAGGTGGCCGCATGACTTATCTCGCCAAACCCAAGTTTCATCATCCTTCGCTCGTGGCCAACAAGGTGGGGTATACCCGGCGTGATTACGAAGGGCGGATTTCAACTCTCTGTGCCGGTTGTGGGCATGATTCGATTTCAGCAGCGATTATCGAAGCCTGTTGGGAACTCGATATTGAACCGCACCGGGTTGCCAAGCTTTCCGGTATCGGCTGCAGTTCCAAAACCCCGGACTATTTTTTGGGTGCATCACACGGCTTTAATACCGTGCATGGACGTATGCCGTCGGTACTCACCGGTGCCAATCTGGCCAATCGTGATTTGCTCTATCTGGGTATTTCCGGGGATGGTGATTCGGCATCCATCGGTCTGGGCCAGTTTGCCAACGCCATGCGGCGCGGTGTGAATATGGCTTACATCGTAGAAAACAATGGCGTCTATGGTTTAACCAAAGGACAGTTTTCCGCCACGGCGGATCGTGGTTCCAAAAGTAAAAAAGGAACTGTCAATCGCGACAATCCGGTGGATCTGGTTGGTCTGGCATTGCAATTGGGTGCCACTTATGTGGCGCGCAGTTTTTCTGGCGACAAGGAACAATTGGTGCCGCTGATTAAGGGCGCGCTCGAACATGGCGGTGCGGCCTTCATTGATATCATCAGCCCGTGTGTGACTTTTAATAATCACAGCGGCAGCACCAAGAGTTATGACTATGTGCGTGCGCACAATGAAGCAGTCAGTCGTATCGATTTCATGCCGCAGCACAGTGAAATTACCGTGACCTATCCAGCCGGTGAAACCATTGAAGTACAGCAGCACGATGGCTCGATCCTGCGGCTGCGCAAGCTGCATCCGGAATACGATCCTACCGACCGCTATGCTGCCCTGAGTTATATGAACGAACATCACGCCCGTGGTGAAGTCGTCACCGGTTTGCTGTATCTGGATGCGGTTGCTTCGGATCTGCATACGTCACTCAACACCAGTGACCGGCCTCTGTTTCGTTTGCAGGAGCAGGATTTGTGTCCGGGTTCGGCTGCACTGGAAAAAATTAACGCTGCTTTGCGCTGAACCGGTTTGCCCCACGCTTGATAAGGAATGATGATGACTGAACGTACCGTATTTCAATCCATGTCACACCGGCATGTGGTTAGTTTGCTGCCTCAGGCCTCCGTCTGGGAAGCCGCCTGTGTCATGACTAAAGCCAATTGCGGCAGTGTGCTGATTATCGATGCCAGTGGGGCGATGGTGGGGATAGTGACCGAACGCGATTTAATGACCCGGGTGCTGGCCAAAGCCCTGAATCCGCAAGCTACGCTGGTGTCTGACATCATGACCCACGGTCCCCTGTGTGTTGGTCCGGAGACTAAAGTTTCCCAGGCAGTGCTGATCATGATCGAACGTGGTTTTCGACATTTGCCAATTGTAACAAGTGCCGCAAAAATTCTTGGCGTGTTTTCTGTTCGCGATGCCTTGCCGCGGGAAATCGGTACCGCTGTAAGTCTGGCAGAATTTAATGAGATGGTGAATGACGCCAAAGGCTGAATTGACCCCTGGCATCTGCATTTTCTCAATCTGTATTGAAGAATTCGCTATCAACCCATCAGATTGGCTTCTTTTAATGCGAGAGTTTGTGATGGATTATTTTCGAGCAGGACTTCTTCGCTCCATTCAGGTTGGGGTGAATTGCGCAAGCCGGTAGAAAAAACCTGAACCCGGTTTTTGTAGGCCGGAACAAGTCGCGGAGTTACTTTTCGTGCTGTGCTCAGATTTTCCAGTGACTGAATTTCTTCACTGCGACCGCTGAGTAGACAAGCAGCAGAATGTCCCTCATACGAGCCAGTGCTCTTGGATTTTTTTTCTGATTTTACTTCATGAATTTCTTTGGTAACGCTGCCATGGCTGCTGTGCACTTTGTAAATATTTTTTGGGACATGATTTCCACCGATAATTTTTGGCAGATGTAATTCGAAAAAGCGTTTTTGTTGTTGCGAGCTGGCGATAATATCGACATCTTGGTGTACCTCATTTCGGAGCTGCAGGGAAGCGGCAAGACCGAAGGCATTGTGCATGAATCCAGGGATTTGCGGTCCGATTACCGGATCTGCGAGCATCAGTCCGATTTTCGGTCTCTCGTTGTTGCGTAATATGTTGAGCGCATTGTCGAGCGACTGAATTTTATCTGGATCGTTAAAATAATCCGTAAAATGCGGTTTGACTGACTTTAAATGTTGGTTGGTAAATTCAGTTGCCGTCATATTGTTATTTTTTGCGGCATCATAAAATTCCATCAGCAGATTGTTGGCAGCAATTGCCTCGACAGCGCCGCGACTCAGACCACTGATTTGCAGGTAATGTTTTCCATTGTTAATATTTTCGATTAAGGCATAAAAGCCGTCGAGTACATTCAAATCTACGCCTTTACCTCTCAGGCTGCTTGGACCGTCAATGACAACGGAGTTTTCTTTGCTTTTAAACAGTGATGGGCTGCCTTCGGGATTGCTTTCGGTAATGCCAACTCGGCCCGCAAATTTCTTTTTGCTTTCTCCGCTTCCCATGAAGTCAAGAAAGAAATCTGGTTGTCTGGCTTCGAACTGATTATGTCTATGCTCCATCATGAGTTCGAAATAATTTTTTACCCTCCATTGATCCAGTATAGCAGGGGAATTTTCATGAATACTGTTCTGGCATGTGTAAGCGAATTCCATTTTCTCGATGATGTCAGCATCGGGACTTTCAATTTGACGATAGAAATCAGGAATTAAATTAAGAATTTCAATTGATTTGGACGCCAGTTCTCCTAATGATTTTATGTAGATTTTTTGAATTTCCAAAACCAGATCGCCGTTTTCATTGGTGTTAATGTCAATATTGCCTTTGGTTACACGGGGATCACTGAAGATGTGTTCCTGCACTAATTTCAAACCTTTTTTGAAATCCTCTGTCGATTTCTTTGCAAAAGCCAGTTCAAACATGTGGGTGGCTTTGCTGATCGGGCTGTGATTTTCCTGAACAAATTCATGCAGATCTTCTGTAAACTGAATTTTGTTTTCGAATGTTTGTTCTGTTCCTACTATGATCAACAGATTATCGTGTTGTTGGTTAATGCTGATTTTTCCGGATGGACATTCTGGAAATCGTGTTTCGCAGACCAATGTCAGATCATCAGTCAAGTTTTCCAGATTTTTTAGCAGATTTTTTGCCAGCATCAGGAAACTGTCAAGCATGTTTGCTGGCGCACATGCCATGTTGCGCACGGCAGAGCGAAATGCATTCCAGTTTTTTTCCAGTTCTGTGGTGACCTGTTGGTGGGATGCAACCGGGTGTTCATATTCAATATGGCCCGGAGGATTGTAGGGAATTAAAAACAGTTCAAATTCAGAGCTGGACATGGAAATTTCTTTTTGAAATTAACGACACCTCCATCATTCAAGATTATGAAAAATTTTACTATTGTGATTATCCACATGCATTTTCTTGCAATCGCAGTCTGCACGATGGGTTGCCGTAGATCTGTGCCTGTATGCAGGCATGGCATCCGTGGTGTGGTTATGTTGTTGGCGAACACCGTCATTGAAGTTTTATTGGACGTTTAAAATGGTGCTGCGGATAGTTTGCTCATTGGGTCTGGTATGTGACTGCCAGCGTATGGTGCGGATGCCGGCACTGGCAGTCCAGCTGTCGCGTTCGCGGTCACGGCTGACATTGTGGGATTTGTCATCCAGTTCCACCAGACACAACAGGGTCATAGACTGATTATAAATCGCATAATCGATGCGCTTCTTGCTGATTTTCCAGTACGCTGGTTTATTTTTTTCGTAGCTTTCTTTTGGGCGGATAAGTGCTGACATGGCGACTTGCGGAAAAATATAATAATCACGTCCCAGCGCTCTGCTCATGCGGCCAAAAAATTCCTGTTCGTTGGCGGTCATAATTTCTAATGGCAGATAGGAAGGCGCTTTTTTTTGCAATAGCAAGAAAATTACCATGACTAGCAGTGCAATGGCACCTGCAACAGCATACAGTTGATTCATAATCCGGCTTTATTCAGTTGATTGAGTTGTTGAATTATAAATCAAGACAGGCTGAGTAAGCTTGCCTGCAAACGCAAATCCTGTTTGACAGCTGATTTGAAGATAAATGTTGTCTAGCCGTAGACAAAAGGCAAATGGCGTTTTATGCTCGGTTGCGTTAATTCCTTGCAATGTAATCAAATAATTAGCCTTCTTCTGGAGAATCGGCATGATAGAACAACCGTTGACCTTACCCTGTGGCCATCAAGTCGCCAATCGCCTCTGCAAGGCGGCGATGACCGAAGGCATGGCGGATGCATACGACAACCCTACCGTGCTGCATCAACGGCTGTATGCAGCCTGGGCGCGCGGCGGTGCGGCCATACTGACCACGGGTAACATCATGATCGACCGGCGCTATCTGGAACGTGCCGGTAATGTAGTGGTGGAAGATGACTCGGTGCTGCCGACGCTATCGGCCTGGGCGCAGGCAGTGCGTGCCAATGGCAGCCAGTTATGGGCGCAGATCAGTCACCCGGGGCGTCAATGTCCACGCATGGTCAGTCTGACGCCGCTGGCTCCTTCAGAAGTGCAACTCGATATTCTGGGTAACTTTGGTAAGCCAAGGGCTGCCACCGAGGCCGATATTGAGGACATCATTCTGCGCTTTGCCAATGCCGCCGCTCTGGTGCAAAAAGCCGGACTCGATGGAGTGCAGCTCCATGCTGCTCATGGTTATTTACTGTCGCAATTTCTCTCGGGCCGCACCAATTTGCGTCAGGATCAATGGGGTGGCACTCTGGCCAACCGCGCACGTTTATTGCTGGCAGTCGTGGCTGCCGTGCGCGCACGCGTCGGTCCCGCCTATCCAATCTCGGTAAAACTGAATTCTTCCGATTTTGTTAAAGGCGGGTTTACGCTCGAGGAGAGTGTGCAGGTCGTGCAGTGGCTCAATGAAGCGGGTGTGGATTTGCTGGAAGTTTCTGGTGGTACCTATGAGCAGGTGGAATTTTTTAAACAGATTCCCGATGGAGAAATCCGTGACAGTACCCGCGAACGGGAAGCGATGTTTCTGGAATATGCCAAATCCATCAAAGCGGTCGCCCGCATGCCGATTATGGTGACCGGTGGATTCCGTACTCTGGCCGGTATGGAAGCAGCTCTGACTGGTCAGCATACCGACATGATCGGTCTGGCGCGTCCATTCTGTCTGGATCCGGATTTTCCGGTACGGATGATTAGCGGTCAACTCAAGGCATTGCCGGTAGCGGAAGATAATTTATATCTGGGACGCGGTTACTGGGGACCGAACAGCAGCTCGGCATACCTGCGCTCGTTAAATAATTTTGCCCAGGCTGGCTGGTATTATCATCAGCTTGATTGTCTGGCGGCAGGGCGCTCACCTGATCCGGCGGCCAGTCCGCTGGGTGCGTTGCTGTCGCATCTGTTCATGGATAGCTACAAGTCACTGCGGCGTAAATTTGTCTGAGTGTGCTTCTTGCAGCTATAGTATATTTTTTAATGCCGTATTCAGGAAAGCTGATTCATAATGATTCCAAAATTTGTAGGGGTGACAGGACTGCCAAGAGCCGGTTCTACCATGCTGTGTCAATTGCTGGCTATGCACCCTGAAGTTAAATGTGACGGTCACAGTTCTCCGCTTTGCAATACTCTGCTCGGTATTCGCCGCATGATCAGTGATGACAGTTTTTTTCTTTCGCAACTCGATAATTCGTTTGACAGCAGTTATGCGCATCTGGCTTCGGCGATGCAGGGTTTTTTGCGCGGTTGGAATCAGGATTGCCAGGAAAAAATGGTGGTCGATAAGAATCGCGCCTGGTTGCACGCCATTGAATTGTTATTGCATATTGAACCGGAAGCAAAGCTCATCGTTTGCCTGCGTGATCTGGGGCAAATTTACGGTTCGATCGAAGCGCAGCATCAACGCACTATTCTGGTCGATTTCATTGATCATTTGGCGGACTATGATCGCTTTGGACGGGCTGACATGCTGTTTGCCAAAGATAAAACCATCGGGGCGCCGTTAATTTCGTTGCATGCGGTCCCGGATTTGCCGAAGAAAGTGCAGGAGCGGTTATATTTTCTGCGTTTTGAGGATATGGTCGAACGACCCAAGGAATGCATGTCGCACCTGTATGCGTGGTTGGGTCTGTCGCCCTTTGAAATCAATCCGGATAAGCTCGATATCGGAATTCGTGAAAGCGACAGCCATTACCATATGAAATATCTGCACAAACAATCGGAACGGATTGTTAAACCCGTCCGGCATGAAATTCCTTCCCGGATTCAGGCGCAAATTGAAAGCGCTTATGCGTGGTTTTATCAGTTGTATTATCCGAAAATTAAATAAGATTTGTTTTGCCTTGATGGAGTAATGGGTTGATCAAAATTTTGATTATGGGACTTTCCGGCGCAGGTAAAACAACACTGGCCGGGAAACTGGCCAGTCGCTTGCCCGATGCGGTTTGGTTTAACGCTGACGAACAAAGAAAGCTGCACAATGACTGGGATTTTTCTCACGCTGGCAGAATAAGGCAGGCACACAGAATGCGGCAATTGGCCGAATTTTCCGGTAAAACGTATGTGATTGCAGATTTCATCGCGGCCCTTGAAGAACAGCGTGATATTTTTCAACCGGATGTGCTGATCTGGATGAATACGATTCCATCGTGTCAGTTTGAAGACACCAACAAAGCTTTTCAGCCACCATCCCACGTTGACATTCGTTTCGATACTTTGGATGACGCCAATGTTGATAGTGTGCTGTCCTTGATTGCTCATAGGGGATAGCCTGAACGTTTCAATATGCAATCCGCACAATGTAAGCCCATTATGGGTTTTTTCTTCAGTAAAGCTGGCATGCTCACGCTGCCAGTTGTAAAAAATCGTTTTTCCAATCTACTCCTTCCAAATCGGTCAAGCAGCGATTCATCGTTATCTTCGTGTATTTAGGTATTAATTGATAATGCTTTGTTGCGATCACTTTGATTCTGATCAATTCATGGTTCAACGGCCTATCTATTTACCAGTTTTCGACTAGCCTGAAGTAAGAAGCATATTTTTTGTTCACACTTGCAAATAAAATAATTAACTATTCAGGCAGACTGCGTACCGGACTGACAGGCTCACACACCAGAAGGCAATATCATGAAAAAGCATGGCTCACTGAATCACATTTATCGACTCGTCTGGAGTCAGGTTTTAAAGACTTGGGTGGCCGTTGCTGAAAATACCAAAGGACGTGGGAAAGGCAAGAATTCACGCAGCAAGCTCGTTGCTGCCGCCTTGTCACTAGCGGGTGTCGCTGGTGTGTTGCCACCGGCATTGGCCGGACCTGCAATAGCGCTGGCTCCAATCTCTGCGGCTTTGCCAGCGACAACTACGTTACCATCTGGTTATCAGGTCACAGCGGGTTCAGCCTCGATTAGTCAAGCTGGTAACACCTTAACAGTGCAGGAAAACAGTCAACGCGCCGCGATTAACTGGCAAACTTTTTCTATTGGCAGCAATGGAACGGTTAATTTTGTCCAGCCCAATAGCTCTGCTGTGGTGCTCAATCGCGTTGTTGGTAACGAAACCTCGGTCATTGCGGGCGCATTACATGCCAATGGGCAGGTGTTTTTACTCAATTCCAACGGAATGTTGTTTACCCGTGGTGCTCTCGTCAACACGGGCGGAATAGTCGCCTCGACGTTAAGTATGTCAGACAGTGATTTTATGGCTGGGCACACTACGTTCACCTCGAACGGCAGTCACGCCAGTGTGATCAATCAAGGCACGATAACTGCAGCAGATGGTGGTTATGTGGCGTTATTGGGTAATCAGGTAATCAATCAAGGCGTGATAACGGCTCGCCTGGGTACGGCAATCCTGGCAGCGGGTGACCAGATCAGTCTTAATTTGAATGGCACATCGCTGGTGAATGTGGTCATCAATAAAGGTACGCTGGATGCCTTGGTCAGCAATCAACAAGCAATCTACGCCGATGGTGGTTTGGTGGTATTGACCGCCAAAGGGGCGGACACAATCCTGGCCAGTGCCGTGAATAATACCGGTGAAATTCGTGCTCAGACGATTGCCAATCAATCCGGCAAAATTTATCTGCTCGGTGATATGCAGAATGGCAGGGTCAATGTGGGTGGTGCGTTGGATGCTTCAGCTCCTGACACTGGTAATGGCGGGTATATTGAAACCAGCGCAGCGCATGTGGCAATGGGCAGCGGCGCTAAAATAACAACCGTGTCTACATCTGGCTTGACGGGTTCCTGGCTGATTGATCCGAATGATTTCACCATTGCAGCATCCGGTGGTGACATCACCGGGACGGCTCTGAATGCTGCACTGGCGAGCAACAGTGTGACTATTGCCACCACATCCGGAGTGGCAAGCTGTACCGGTGTGAGCTGCGCAGCGGGTACGAGCGGCGTCGGCAATATCAATGTCAACGACACGACCAATCCGATCACCTGGAGTTCGCATACCTTAACGCTGTCGGCCTATAACAATATTAATATCAATGCGGCTATGTTTGGCAGCGGCACAGCAGGGCTTTCTTTGTTATATGGCCAGGGTGCCGCCAACGGCGTCATCAACAGTGTTGCGGCGACTTATAACATCAGTGCACCCGTCAACCTTGCAGCTGCGGGCAGTTTCAGTACAAAGCTGGGCACTGGCGGTACGCTCAAAAACTACACGATTATTACCAGCGCAGGTGCATCCGGGGATCAATCGGCCAGCGGTAACAACACGCTGCAAGGTATGGCGTACAGCGGGAATCTTTCCGCAAACTACGCGCTGGGGGCAAATATTTCCACATCAACCGCGGGCTGGAACTTCCCCGGTGGATTTGCACCGATAGGGAATTCAGGAACGCCATTTAGCGCAACGTTTGACGGGTTGGGTCATTCCATCAGTACGATCACGGCCAACATGCAATTTCCCATTGGTAGTTATATTGGTCTATTTGGCGCAATTGGAGTGAATGGTGTAGTCCAAAATTTCACACTGACTTCGGCTGCCGGTGGTTTAACTTACATCGGTGGTCTGGCTGGTGCGAACGCCGGCATCATTAACAATGTAGGAGTAACGAGCGTTTTATCTTCGGACTACACTGCTGGCGCTGCGGACTATATCGGCGGGTTGGTTGGCTATAACAGTGGAATGATCACTAACAGTCAGTCAAGTACTTCAGCGAGCGTAACTGGCGCTGAAATTGGCGGGCTGGTTGGTTATAACGCCGGCACGATCAAAGGAAGTTCGTCTTCCGGGGTGGTAGGCGGTGCTGCTGGTGCTTATTTGGGTGGGTTGGTCGGCTATAACACCGGGACGATTACGACTTCCGCGTCTTCGGTGATTTTAGGTGGTGCAGGAGGTTTGCCCTGGACAGGTGGACTGGTTGGTTATAACACCGGTACGATTTCAGGGAGCACTGCCACGGGCAACGTGAACGGCAGCACCAATGTTGGCGGACTGGTCGGATATTCAACAGTGAGCATTGCGAACAGCTCGGCAACTGGTAATGTGGTCGGTGGTGACAATACCGGGGGATTGATCGGTTCGACCACGGCATCAGTGAGTGGCAGTTTTGCTACCGGGGATGTCTCTGGTGGAAACAATACCGGTGGACTGGTTGGACTTATTACTGGCACTGTCAGCACCAGTCACGCAACCGGTAATGTGACTGGCTCAGGAAATGTCGGCGGCCTGATCGGGTCGGGAACCACAGGGATCTCGACCAGTTATGCAGCCGGCAATGTCATTGGCTCAGGCACTGATGTTGGCGGCTTGATTGGAAATAGTACGGGGACCATCGATACATCCTCAGCAACTGGCGCTGTCAGTGGCAATGGTAACACTGGGGGATTGGTTGGACTGACCAATAGCACGGTCAGTAACAGTACTGCTGCCGGAAATGTCACTTCTGCGGGCGATGATATCGGTGGATTGATTGGTTCGACGACTGCTTCAGTCAGCACCAGCCACGCTATCAACGATGTCAGTGGCGGCAATTACATTGGCGGCCTGGTTGGACTGACGACCAGTTCTATTGCCGGCAGTTATCATACCGGTAATGTGATGGCAGCAACCGGTTATGTAGGTGGTCTGGTGGGGGCAGGATCAACGGCCATCGATGCCAGTTCTGCTTCAGGTAACGTGGTCGCGGGGGGCTCCGATTATTTAGGACGCAGCTATGCAGGCGGACTGATCGGATATAACACCGGCACGATCAATACCAGTACTGCCACGGGAAGCGTGACCGGATCAGGTAATTTTGTGGGAGGACTTGCCGGCAGCAACACAGGAGGCACGATTACCGCCAGTTCCACGACCGGATCGGGCATCGTCAGTGGCTATGATGAGATTGGAGGGCTAGTGGGAAGCAACACCGGTTTCATTACTACAGGTTCAGCTACCGGCAGTGTCAGCGGACACGGCGGTGTTGGCGGGCTGGCAGGAACAAACTCCGGCACAATCAGCACCGGTTCAGCAAGTGGGGCAGTCAGTGCCAGCGGGACGTACGGCAGTGATACCGGTGGACTGGTCGGCACAAACAGCGGCACTATTAACAGTGCCAGTTTTTCCACTTCCAACGTGACCAGCACCAATAGCAATGTTGGCGGACTGGCAGGTAGCAACACCGGTACCATTTCTGCTGCCAGTGCAGGCGGCATCGTGATTGGATCCAGCAATGTCGGCGGGCTGGTGGGATACAATAATACCGCTATTGCAATTGCTAACAGCCAGGTCACCGGTGGTAGCGTCACCGGTGTCAGTAACGTTGGTGGTTTGGTCGGCGTCAGTTTGACTACTGCAGCGATCACCAACAGTTCAGCCGCAGCACATGTCAGCGGAACCGGCAACAACGTTGGCGGATTGGTCGGAAGCACCAACGGTGCAATCAGTGGCAGCAGCGCCTCTGGCGTGGTCATCGGCAGTGCAGATTATGTTGGTGGTCTGGTTGGTTATAGTACCGCCAGTATTGATGCCAGCCATGCAACCGGCATGAACATTTCCGGTGTCAATTATATTGGTGGTTTGGTGGGTAAGACCAGCGGTTCAGTGTCAGGCAGCAATGCCAGCGGAGCGGTCAGTGGTGCTAGTTACGTCGGCGGATTGATCGGATGCAGCCAGAGCGGCACGATTAGTGGCAATAACGCCACAGGAAATGTGACTGCAAGCAGTAATTCTGCCGGTGGTCTGGTTGGCTGGGAAAATGGAGGCACAATTAGCGGAAGTTTTGCAACCGGAACTGTCAGTGGTTTAAGCAAAGTTGGCGGCTTGGTGGGCAAAGACAGTGGAATCATAACAGCGAGCTACGCCACAGGCGCTGTGAGTGGGTCGAGTTATGTTGGTGGCCTGGCTGGATATTCTTCATACGGATCTTTGATCAGTAACAGCTACGCTCAGGGCAATGTAAGCGGCAGTGCTGAAGTGGGTGGGTTGGTCGGGTATAGTGATTCCGGGGTACTCAGCAATGCGTTTTACAATGCTGATCAGGTGACTATCAACGGTGGACATGAGTTGACTGCCGGCGCCATGTTTGGTGCGCAGTTTGCTAGCTGGTTTGGCAGCAATACTAACGTTAACCTGAAAACTGTTTCCATCAGCAACTATGCCTCGAGTCTGCCGCTGGTCGGCGGGAATTATCAGGTCAGTAGTCTGCAGGGGTTGAAGGACATGTTAGGCTTCTCGGAAAGTGATGTCACTTATCACTTTGTATTGACGACTAATCTGAGCCTGCCCCAGGGTTTCAATATTCCCTATTTTTCGGGTAGCTTTGATGGCGGTGGCAATACCTTATCGAATCTTTCTATCAGCCTTCCCGACAGCATGCGGGGAATGTTTGGCTATTTACCCAACAACACAACCACCATCGCCAATCTTGCTGTTGCCAATGGCAGTGTCGGTGGTTTGACTTATGTCGGTGGTCTGGAAGGTTATGATGCTGGCGGCGGTGCCATTACCAACAGTAATTTCAGCGGCAATGTCACCACGGGCGTGTTGAGTGGCAACCGGGACGGCTACGTGGGCGGACTGGTTGGATATAATAATGGAGGTACCATCACCGGCAGCCATTTTGGCGGCAATGTCAGCGTCGGCAATGTCGGTGGAGGCAGCTATGTTGGTGGTTTGGTGGGATATGCTAACAGCGGCGGCATCATCGACAGCAATGCGAAAGGAACATTGACAACAGGCAGTGTTGGGAGCAGCAGTTATGTAGGTGGCTTGGTTGGCGCTAACAGTTCGGCCAACATTACCAACAGTTTTGCTTCAGTTAACATTTCTGTGGGCAATATTCCTGGTTACGTGGGTTACGTTGGTGGATTGGCGGGCGTCAACTGGAATGGGATTATCGACCAAAGTTACGCCACCGGTAATGTGAGTGCCGTTGGCAGTGTCGCCGGGGGCAGGTATGCCGGTGGTTTGGTTGGGTATTCCAATGGCACGATACAGGACAGTTATTCCAGTGGCAGTGTCACCACGGCTGGCAGTGTGAGCGGCTCCAGTTATGTTGGCGGTTTGATCGGTGCAGCTCAGGGCAATATTAACAACAGTTATTCAACCGGCGCTGTAAGTGTTGGGGGCACGGTAGGCGGGTCGAGCTACGTTGGAGGCCTTGCCGGAGCCAATTGGGGCGCCACTTTCAGCAACAGTTTTTATGATAGTACGGTGAGTCCGATGACCGGCATAAGCGGCACAGCCGATGTGGCAGGTCAAGTGTGGGGAATGAGTACAGCTGATATGAAAAATCAGGCGAACTTCGGAGCGACAGGAAACACTGCAAACGGAGGCGTTGGACCCAACTGGGATTTCAGCACGCCAGTCTGGATTATCTCGCCTTTGGTCAATGCCGGTTATCCGTGTCTGGCGTGGACGACCTGTACGCCGCCGACCGTTGTTTACCTTGATGTGGCCAGTGGCTCCAGTATTTACGGCAATACCCCTACATTTACTTACGGCTATTTCACAACCGCGACTTACGGAGTAGGCAGCGTGGTAACTGATGCCGGCGAGTTCGGAACGGCCAGTTGGACTGGTTCTCCCAGCGCGCCGAATGCGACTTCCAATGTGGGTACCTACAGTATGGTTTACAACAGCGGCATTTCACTCTTGAATAATGCGTATGTCCTTGCGGCCGGCAATTCGTCCGTCTGGAATATCCTGACCCGTACTGTAACGCTCAGCGGCAGCAAGACATACGACGGCTTGAATACCATTGCTGGTGCGCTGCTGTCTGCCGGAAATTTGGTCAACGGCGACAGTGTTCTGGTCGGTGGTGCTGCAACACTGATCAGTGCCAATGCCGGCAGCGAAAATATTTCCAGTCTGTCTGGTCTTACTTTAAATAACGCCAACTACACCGCTGTCGGCGGCTCTGGCGTTGTCGCAGTCGGCAAGGCGCCATTGAATGTCAATGCCAGCAATGCCAGCAAAACCTATGGCCAAACACCAACCCTGAGCGCCTTTACTAGTAGTGGTCTGGTCAATGGTGAAACGATCGCAAGCGTAACGGAAGCCAGCACAGGCATTAGCGCAACTGCCAGCGTTGCAGGTGGTCCGTATGCGATTGTCCCAAGCGCTGCCGGTGGCGGATCGTTTAACGCGGGTAACTACATTATTACCTACGCCAACGGCAGTTTGACTGTGACACCATTGGCCGTGACTATTGGCACGGTAGCTGGTGCAACTCGAATTTACGATGGCACAACCAACGCCGCTGCGAACCTGCTGACGATTACGAATTTGATTAACGGTGATTCAGCCACATTGAGTGGTAGTGCGACATTGGCTGGAAGTGCGGTGGGAAATGAAGCCATTACTGGTTTGACAGGATTGAGTTTAACTAATCCGAATTACACCTTAGCTGGTGCGGTTCCTAATGGCGTAGTGGCCATTACTGGATCGCCTATACCACCAGTGGCAGCATCGCCAAATCTCGATAGCGTTATTGCAGATGCGATTTATCATGGACAGGCAATTAATTACCTGCCGAGCTTTCCTACTGCGACAGGTAGCTCAATAGCGAGCGGTAAGTCTGGTAATTTTGTGAATGTGGTTAATCCTTTACCTCAAATCAGCGCAACATTTGGCAATGGAGCTCAACTGGCGATTATTTCCTCGCCGACTGGCAATGAGCCGACACAGGTGGTGTCACTTTCTCAGGCACGGGCGATGTTGCAATCGGCATCAAACAGTTCCGCTAACGGTGGAACTAATTCTGCTGACACATCGGGTGATGCCAGTGCTTCTGTCGATGTGCGTGTGCCGGTAAGTCGAAATTCCTTAGCTGAAATTGTCAATGGTGGTGTCCGATTACCTGACGGTGTGGAGCAACAATTGTTTGTCGTTCAAGGTCAATAATTAATTTTTAAAAAACTCAGAATGCCCCTTATGCAAACACCTTTCTTTTCGTTATCTAAAACGACGCTGGCAATGTCATTAGTTTTTTACTCTGTCATGGTGCTGGCCCAAACGTCCCCCAATATAGGTGATGCCCTGCGTCAGGCGCAACCACCGGTAGTGCCAGCGCAACCAGCACCGGCCTTGCCGCCCATAGGAGGACTTCAACAGCAAATCGAAGCTCCGATGGCCGTCTTGCCGAAGGGCCCACAGGTTGAAGTTAGCTCAATAGAGGTGATAGGTAATCGTGTCATCGATGTTGCCACACTCAATGCCCTTGTCGCCGATGGGGCTGGTAAATCGCAGTCCTTGCCTGATCTGGAAGCACTGGCTCAACGCATCACCAAGTATTATCGCGCTCACGGTTATTTTGTGGCGCGGGCTTACATTCCGGCGCAGGAAGTCTCTGGCGGCGCAATTAAGATTCGTGTGGTTGAAGGTAACTACGGTCAGTTTCATCTCAAGAATGGTTCGTTGGTGCGTGATGATATCGTCCAGGGCATGTTGGATGATGTGAAACAGGCCGATATTGTTTCCCTCGATACACTCGAACGTGCGATGTTGATTATCAATGATACGCCAGGTGTGCAGGTAACGCGCGCTGATGTGATGCCGGGTGATAAGGTGGGCACGTCTGATTTTGCAGTCGACACCAAAGCCACGGCAAAATATGCCGGTTATGCCATGCTGGATAATTTTGGTTCGATTTATACCGGTCGGGACCGCTTCAGTTTCAATGTGGATGACAATTCCATCACTGGGCGCGGTGACCGCTTATCGTTGAGTGGCCTTGCGACCGATGGTGGCGGTTTGCAAAATGGTCGTGCCGGTTATTTATTGCCACTGGCACCTAACGGTTTGCGTGGCGAACTGGCTTACAGTCAGACCCAATATCAGCTGGGAAATAGCTATGCGGCCTTGAATGCGATTGGTACCGCTAAAAGCGTTGATGCCACATTGAGCTATCCCATCCGACGCATTGAAGCACAGACTATCGAAGCCAGTTTTAATTTTTCTCATAAAAATTTGGACGACAAAGTTCAATCAACAAATACTGACACGCCAAAAACAAGTAATTCAGCCTCGGTCGGATTGCTGGTTAAAGACGAACGAAGTTTATGCAGCTTTAACGGGCTGACCCAAGCCAGTTTAAAAATCAGCTTCGGTCATTTGGATATCAATGAAGCCGCCGCCTTGAGCGCAGACAATGCCGGCGCAAAAACGGCAGGTGCTTACAGTAAGTTGAACGCCGAACTGAGTCGGGTGAGCTTGTTGCCAGAAAGCTTTACGCTGACGACCTCATTGAAGTTACAGCAAACGCTGCAAAAGAGAAATCTGGATGGCAGCGAACGGATGGCGGTCTCGGGTTCTGGCGGTGTGATGGCGTTACCCTCGGGCGAATTGATCGGCTCGGATGCGGCCTTTGTGCGGGTTGAACTGGCGCGACCTTTACCAGCGATGGGCGGATTGCAAAGCAGTTGGCAATTATTCACCGATTGGGGTAGTGCCAAAGAAGCCAATCCATTACCAAGTGACATCAACCGGCATATCAGCGACATTGGCCTGGGCTGGTCTGCCAATTACCAAGGTGCGTTGATTCATGCCTATCTGGCGCATCGGGTTGATAGCGCCAAGGCGGTCAGCGAGCCTTATCCTGATTACAAATTTCTGCTGCAGGCTGGGTGGGTGTTTTAATACCTGCACTTGCAGGCCAAATTCCGTTACATGAATTCGGTGAGTGCCGTTCAGTGTTGTAGCAATCACAGGCCAAGTTCACTCAAACCCGGATGATCATCCGGACGGCGTCCCTGAGGCCAGTGAAATTTGCGCTCGGCGGCGTTAATGGCCAGATCATTGATGCTGGCAAAGCGCAATTGCATTAAGCCCTGGTCATCAAATTCCCAGTTTTCATTGCCATACGAACGGAACCAATTGCCAGTGGCATCGTGCCATTCATAGGCAAAGCGCACAGCAATCCGATTGCCTTCGGTGGCCCACAATTCTTTAATCAGGCGATATTCATGTTCACGTTCCCATTTGCGGGTTAAAAATGCCACGATTTGCTCGCGGCCGCGGGGAAACTCAGCCCGATTGCGCCATTGGCTGTCTTCGGTGTAGGCCAGCGCAATCCGCTGCGGATCGCGACTGTTCCAGCCGTCTTCGGCCATTCTGACTTTCTGTATGGCGGTCTCCCGGGTAAAGGGTGGAAAGGGTGGGCGTGCCTGCAATGGTTGAGTCATTCCATGTCTCCCTGAGGTGGAAAAGTTAGTGTGCTGCTTTTAATAGACGATTTTCTTCAAGTAACGGAGCAAGCATAGCCTGAACCTGCTCCTCAGAGAAGCGCCTGACGATATGTTGTGGGCAATTCCAGTCGCTGGCCTGTACATCGATGATCATGGCACGTTCCACTTTGGCGCGGTAACCTGGCATGGCCAGTTGTACAAGTAAGTCGGGGTTGTCGTGGTTTTCAATCATGCGAATCCGGCCAAAAATTTTCAGTCGTTGGCGGTTGGCATAATCTGTCATGATTAACGCCACCCGGTTATTTACTTCCAGATTGCCGACACTGACATATTGCCGGTTTCCGGAGAAATCAGCATAGGCCAGTGTGTGACTGTCGAGCACCCGCAAAAAACCTGCTGGACCACCCCGATGTTGCACATAAGGCCAGCCAGATTCCGACACTGTCGATAAATAGAAGCTATCTCTTTCGCTGATAAACCCAGCTTCGCGCACCGACAGGCCCTCATAACTTTCGCCCGATACTCCGGGGTAATGACGGCTTTCATGACTGCCATTGCGCTGCTGGACTTTGCGAACACTGGCAGTGTAGGCGATATCGGCAAAAGATTGTGACATGGCGGACTCCCTGGGAAATGATACGGCTGTGATTGGCGTTGTTGTGTACACTATGCCTGATTCCGAATTAAATAATAATTGGCTTATAATGAAATTGATTGTTCCTCATAATGGAATTATAAATGGATAAATTATATTTAATGACGGTCTTTGTGGCGGTGGCGGAAGAAGAGAGCTTTGCTGCGGCGGCTCGGCGGCTCGACATGTCACCACCTGCAGTGACCCGAGCCATTGCTGCGCTCGAAGAGCAGCTTGGTGTGAAGCTGCTGAACCGGACAACACGGTATGTACGCTCCACTGATGCCGGATTGCGCTATCTCGATGATGCCCGCCGTATCATTGCCGAAGTCGCAGCGGCGGACGAGGCTGCCCAGGGAATCAATGCCGCGCCACGCGGCCATCTGGCCGTTACTGCCCCGGTGTTGTTTGGCAATATGTTTGTATTGCCTGGCGTGGTACATTTTTTGCAGACTTTTCCGGACATGGAAGTATCGGCCAGCTTTTTAGATCGGGTGGTCAACTTGCTCGAAGAAGGATTCGATGTCGGTATCCGGATCGGCGAGCTGCCTGATTCCAGCATGAAAGCCAGGCAGGTTGGTTTTGTCCGGCGGGTGATCTGTGCCTCACCAGAGTATCTGAGCATCCATGGGCAGCCGCTGCGGCCAGATCAACTCATCGGGCATAACATCATTGCCGCTGGTGCAGTGAGCCCTTCTATGGAGTGGAAATTCGGTCTGGGAAGTCAGGCAACCTCGGTGCGGATCAAGCCTCGTTTGACGGTGTCAAATAACGACGCCGCCATTGGGGCAGCACTTGAAGGGTTTGGTATTACACGGCTGCTGTCTTACCAGATCAGGCCACATGTCATTAGCGGAAAGCTCAGGGTGATTTTGCCTGAATTTGAACCTGCACCAATACCCGTTCATGTGGTTCATCGGGAGGGGCGGTATGCCTCGGCTAAAGTCCGGACTTTTGTTGATTTGATGACCGAAAAGTTGCGGCAGGATCTAGGCAGGCTGGACATCGGTTGACTACCGTAATACATATAGATGTTTACAAATAATCTTTAATCGTTATAATCTATGTATATATGCCAAAAACAGCCAAAGCCCTGCTGCAACTACCACCCGCAACTGCCGCCGCGATTGAAAAGCTCGGCGCAGACTTGGCGGTTGCCCGGTTACGTCGTAAAGAATCACTCAAAACCTGGGCTGGACGTATGGGTGTTTCGATCCCGACGGTTCAGCGTCTTGAGGCCGGTGATCCATCCGTAGGCATCGGTATCATCGCTACGGCACTTTGGCTGATTAATCGGGATGCTGAGATTGGAAATCTTGCCTCACCTGCTAGCGATCAGGGTGCACTTGAAATGGATGTCCGTGTTGCGTTGGAACTCGGACGCAGTCGCGCCCTGGCTTCTGCTGAAGCACGGGTAAACAAAGGCCGGACAAAAGGCTTTAAAAATGACTCGGAAACAGTTTAACGATTTATATCTGTGGTATTTGGAAGATCCTGCTGCTCCTCGTTATGTCGGTGCGCTGAAGTTAATCGCCTCAGGCAAGGGCGTGTCTCTGCGCTATGATCAGCAGTGGCTTGCCAGCGGGTTCGCACTGAGCGAAGATCTGCCACTTCGTGATATGGAATACATGCCGCCAACACGCTTGCAAGCCGATACTCAGCGTGCTGTAGGTGCTGTCGATGATGCCCGACCTGACCGCTGGGGTGAGAAAGTTATCCGCTTCGTCGATAAGCCCAGTCGTTTATCTCTCATGGAGTATTTATTCTATGCTGGTGACGACCGTTTTGGTGCGCTTGGCGTATCCACGTCGTCTGAGACTTACCATCCGAGTGCAGGAGGGCCACTGCCACGATATGCTGATGCACAGCAGCTCAGTGAGGTGGCAGCAAAAATTATCGCATCAGAGCCAATTTCCGACTTGGAGGCGAAAATAATTTTCCGTGGTGGAAGCCTGGGTGGTGTGAAGCCTAAAGCACTTATCGAGATCGATGGCGCGCCCTGGGTCATCAAATTCTTTAACGGTGAACCAGTCGATGTGCCTCTTATCGAGCACGCGACAATGACCCTGGCCAAGTGTGCTGGCATCACTGTCGCGCAAACACAAGTGATCCACCTCAATGGCGTCAATGCCATTGCCATTCGCCGTTTTGATCGCGCACATGGAAAGCGAATACACAGTATTTCAGCTGGTACCGCTATTCGGGCGGCTACGGCATCCGGTGTGGAGCCAGAGTTGGGCTATCCGGCGCTGGCGCGAATTTTACGCCGTATCGGTGTGGCCCAGGATGGAACTAACCAGCAAGATGCACGCGAATTATTTCGACGCATGGTTTTTAACATCCTGATCGATAACACGGATGATCATGAGAAAAATCACGCACTCCTGGTGGTGAATCCGCTCAGGAATGGCAGTGTGAAGCTCGCACCGGCTTACGATGTTTTGCCAACCAATTCAGGTCAGGGCTATCAAGAGTTTATTTGTGGTGATGACGGTCATGACGCTACACTGGAAAACGCAATGTCACAGTGCAGCGCATTCGGCCTGTTGCCTGCAGAAGCGGCGCACGAAGTTGTGAATGTCATTAAGGTTGTCAATGCATGGAAAGAGCATTTCGCCAAAACCGGTGTGACACAGAGTGACATACAAAACCTGGCTGAACGCATAGACAGCGAAGGGCTGCTGGTTCAACGCACGCACTTTGATCCCGCACAATTTAACGACGCTCCATCCAGAAAAAAACGAACCAGTCCTTTCTCGCGCTAAAGCCCGCCTTTCATAAATAAAAAGAGACTGCCAACCATCGGCAGTCTCTTTTTTTTCAGCTTACTTCAGGTGCTTTGTGATGCGCTGAAATTGTAGTAAATAATCAATTTCAGCATTGCATCACTCACCATCAACTATTACCAGAAATAGATATTCTGAACGTAGATGGTGCCGCCGTTGGTTGGTGTTCTGGCTGTGAAGCTCAGTTGCAGGATTTGTGTCAGGTCAACACCTGTGAAAGAACTTAAAGGCATATCAACACTGTTCCAGCCTGCTACCAGAGTGGTGTCAACTTCAAACTGATTCGGAGGAGAGAGCAGATCGAAACCAAGGCTGGTCACATTTGGTGACCATACTGTCGGTGGGAATCATGATCGGCAGCGGGCCGCCAAACTTTTCCAGATAGCGGCGTTTGAACGATTCAACCAGTTCAACCTGTTTTTCGCGCAGCATGGCCACATGAATCATTTCGCAAATCATCACATCGACTGGTTCGGGTGGAAGGTATTCAAAGGCGTTGGCGTGGATGACGTGCACCTTGTCACCGTTGGGATTTTTAGCCAGCAATTTACGCGCTTCCGTGACCATTTCCAGATTCATTTCGACGCAATACACTTTAGCCGCCTTGCCAGCTGCGAACCACGACAGCACCCCGGTGCCGCCGCCGAGCTCCAACACCTTGGCGCCCGGGAAAACCACGTGATCAATCGCGGCTTTGAAATTATCCATCCGATTGGCATCCATGAGCATGCTGTGATGGTATTGCAGCGGAATGAATTGACCCAGATAACTTTGTTCTGCTTCGCTTTCAGTCAACATGGCTGGCCTTGTTAGGAATGCTGTTTTGTCATTGAAATACCGACAATCAAGGCGCCGATGCTGTGTCGGCAGATTGGATTGCTGGAGCGGGAAATTAAGCCCCATTATCTGGCGGCGGCATGAGATTGAAACTCGGATAAGCGCCAGCTTTCCCCCTTAGTTATCTGCATGAACCTCGTTGATGATGGCTTCAAAATGTGCTAAAGGGACGGGTTGTCCATGTAAATAACCCTGAAAACAATCACAGCAATGACTCACATTTAATGTGTTTGCACCAAAATAGAATAAATTTCCGCATCATTTCGGTGCAATATCTGTTTAATTCAATTTTTCTTCCACTATTTTTAATAAAATCAAAGTATTAGCAATTCGCACCAAAATGGTATGATTTTTGCTTATGTGAGGTGTGAAATTTTATTGTTGCACCAAATTGGAGAAAGATATGGATGGATTAAGAAGTGGCGTCGATGCGCTCTTTGTATTACTCGGAGCGATCATGATTTTGGCGATGCATGCCGGATTTGCCTTTCTTGAACTTGGAACGGTCAGGAAGAAAAATCAGGTCAACGCACTGGTGAAAATTCTGGTTGATTTTGCGATTTCAACTTTGGCCTATTTTTTTGTTGGCTATGGTGTTGCGTACGGAGTCGATTTTTTTGCCTCTGCCGACGTGCTGGTCAACAAAAACGGCTATGAGCTGGTCAAGTTTTTCTTTCTGCTGACCTTTGCTGCGGCGGTTCCAGCCATTATCTCGGGCGGCATAGCCGAGCGTGCCAAGTTTTATCCGCAATTGATTGCTACTGCCACTCTGGTCGGTTTTGTCTATCCGCTGTATGAAGGCATCGCGTGGAATCAACGATTTGGTATTCAGGCTTGGCTGAAGCTGACCTTCTCGGCAGAATTCCATGACTTTGCCGGATCGGTCGTGGTTCACGCTTTGGGCGGATGGGTGGCACTACCGGCCGTATTGCTGCTCGGCGCCCGAAGTGGTCGCTATATGAAAAACGGCACTATCGCGGCTCATCCACCGTCTTCGATTCCATTTCTTGCCTTGGGTGCCTGGATATTGACGGTAGGCTGGTTCGGATTCAATGTCATGAGTGCACAGTCGATAGATAAAATGAATGGACTGGTTGCGATCAACTCGCTCATGGCCATGGTTGGTGGCACTCTGGTCGCGCTGGTATTGGGCAAGAATGACCCGGGTTACGTCTATAACGGTCCTCTGGCTGGCCTGGTTGCGGTCTGCGCAGGTTCGGATGTCATGCATCCGCTGGGGGCTCTGGTCACGGGCGGCATTGCAGGCGCGATTTTTGTGTGGATGTTTGCGCGCACCCAAAACAAATGGAAAATCGATGACGTTCTGGGGGTTTGGCCGTTGCATGGCTTGTGTGGAACCTGGGGCGGATTGGCCGCCGGTATTTTCGGATTAAAAGCGCTGGGTGGATTGGGTGGAGTGGTTCTTATATCCCAATTGATTGGTACCGCGATCGGTATTGGCATCGCGCTTATTGGAGGTTTTCTGATTTATGGTGCGCTCAAATTAACCATGGGAATACGGTTGAGTCAGGAAGAGGAATTTCAGGGAGCCGATTTATCCATTCACCAGATTTCGTCCACTCCCGAATAAGTGTTTTCTTGGCCCGGTACAAAACATCTGTCAATGTCTGACCGGGCCAACTCGCCGCATTCAAAACTTAGGATAATGGGTAATCTGGCGGATCGAACGGTACAGTCCTGACAGCCGTCCATACATGCGCGTATACACTTCCCGGTACAGCCGATCATACAGCTGCACGTGTTGGGTTTCTGGTTCAAACACCTGACCGGGATGCGACATGGCCGCCACGGCGCTGGCGTGGTCTTTGAAATAACCGGCACCGACCGCAGCATTCATGGCCGCGCCCAGACCGGAGGCTTCGTAGGTATGGATGCGCTCGGCCGGGATGCCAAAAATATTGGCGGTGATTTGCATGATCAGGTCGCTTTGTGAACCGCCGCCGGCCACTTTCAAGCGCGTGACTGGCTGGCCATTGCGCGCTTCCAGGCTATCCTTGCCCTGACGCAGTGCATAGGCCAGACCTTCAATGATGGCGCGATAAAGATGGGCGCGGGTGTGCACATCACCAAAACCGATCACCGCTCCCTTGGCTTCCGGGCCAGGGAACTTTACGCCGGGATTCCAGAACGGCTGCAAGATCAGGCCCATGGCACCAGGTGGCGATTGCAGCAGCAATTCGTCGAACAGCAGTTCCGCCGCGATGCCTTGCTGCTCGGCGCGCAAAACTTCGTGGGAAGCGAATTCGCGCTTGAACCAATTTACCATCCAGTATCCGCGCTGGACGATGATCTCAGAGTTGTAATGATGAGGAATCGCCGCTGGGTAAGCTGGCAGGAAAGCCATGGGTTCCACATAACGCCGGTTGCTGGTGTTGATGGTCGCTGTGGTACCGTAACTGATGCAGGCCACATCCGGCGTGATCGCGCCGCAGGCCAGTACTTCGCAGGCCTTGTCGGCCCCAGCGGCATATAAGATCAGACCTTCCGGAATCCCGGTCTCCTGTGCCGCTGCAGCGCTGATACGTCCCAGTGGCTGAGATGCCTGTACCAGTGGTGGCAACTGTTCGCGTCGCACGCGCAACGCGCGCCACTTAATGTCGCCCGTGCCTGCCCAGTCTTGTTGTTTGTGGTCGAATGGCACATACCCGACCTGAGAAGGCACGGCATCGATGAGTTCGTCAGTCAGCTTCAACGTCAGGTAACACGACAGCTGCACAAAATGGCGGGTTTTAGCCCACACTTCAGGAAAATCCGCCGCCAGCCAGTTGCATTCGGCCTTGGACTGTAATTGGTACATCATGTGTTGCAGACCAACTACCTTAACTGCCAGGCGTTGCCACCAGGGCAGAGCTGGATATTGATCAGTGCGACGCGAATCCAGCCAGATAGTGGCTGGACGCAGCGGCTGTCGTTGCTCATCCAGACAGACCATGGTGGCGCGCTGGCAGGTCAGGGCGGCCGCGACCACACGTGCGCGCAGCTCCGGATGCTGATCCCACAGTTGCTGACATGCTTTTGCCAGATGGGTCCAAAAATAGTCGGCATGTTGTTCGGCCCAGTTCGGATGACTGGCAAAGTAGGGCGTGATGACTTGCTGAGATTTGGCTACCAGGCGTCCTTCAGCATCGAACAGCATGGCGCGCACACTTTGCGTGCCCTGATCGATAGCCAGAAACAAATCCTGTGCGGACTTGGACTTTGCTTGCGGGAGATGTGGTTCAGTCATGTTTCGGGATCCGATAATAACGTTCGATCATCTGGAAATAGCGTTCGCATTCCAATTTCCAGTCCTGCTCACTCCAGCCCAGCCTGGCCTGGAATAACGGTTTTAGTTGTGGCAGCAGGGACAGTCCCGCATCGGCCAGCAGGGTGCCGGCACGCAGGCGCCGCAACAGCATATCATCCAGATGGGTGACCATTTCGTGCAGCAGAATCCATTCCACCTGTTCCAGCAGTGCCGCACCCTGTGCCATTCCAACCCTGGGGTGACTGAGTTGTTGCGGGTCGGGCAGGTCGTGGTTGAAGCAGCGCAGTGTGCGGTCATGGTGCGCATGGCGATAGCTGGCCGTGTCAATCAAGCCGGCCGCATGCAGGGCATCGAGTGCAATCTGGCGAAAGGTAGTCAGCTTGCCACCAGACACGGAGATCACGCCGTCAGCCTGCCACACCAGATGATTGCGCCGCTCTTTGGAGGGGTCGCGCCCCTTGCCGGAGGCGATGATAGGGCGCACACCGGCCATGGTGGAAATGATGTCCGCACGACCAAGGTGCAGTTGCGGCAATTCGTTGTTAGTCACTTTGAGCAGATAGTCAATTTCTTCATTGCTGCAGCTTGGTTCTGTGCTGATGTTTGTGCCATGATCGATATCGGTGGTGCCGATGCAGGTCTGACCTTTCCACGGGAAAATGAACACCGGCCGACCATCATCCGGGTGCATGAAAGACAGACAGTCCTGTACCGGCAGACGTTCTGCGGCGATGAACAGATGCGAGCCACGCTGGGGTCTGACGACAGGTGCGGTTCCGGACAGCCGGTCAGCCCAAAGACCGGTGGCATTGAATACCTGCTTACTCTGAATGGTGATTGTTGCCCCAGTGTCGCTGTCCCTGAGTGTCAGGCGCGAACCGGTAGTTTGCGTTTCGATGTGGGTGACCTCGGTGTATGTGCGTGCACGGCCACCTTCGCACATGGCTTCCTGCAAAACACGCATCACCAGACGACAGTCATCGGTGAGCGCATCGGTATAACTCATGGCGCCACGCAGCCGTCGTTGTTCCAGTTGCGGGTACAGCGCAAGCAGTTCTGCTTTGGATAACCAGCGTTTGTCGCGGATACCGGCCAGCCAGTCATACAAGGTCAGAATCAGCGTCAATGGCCAGCGGCCGGGGAACTTGCCCGTATAGACCGGAAACACATAGCGCATGCGCTCAACCAGACCTGGCAGCTCGCTCAATAAACGTTCGCGTTCCTGCAGCGAGTGATGCGTCAGTTGCAGTTCACCCTGGGCGATATAGCGCAGACCACCGTGCACCATTTTTGAAGAACGACTCGATGTACCCCAGGCAAAGTCGCGCTGTTCGACCAGCAGCACGCGCAGGCCACGGCGTGCTGCTTCGAGCAGAATACCGGCGCCGGTGATGCCACCGCCGATGACCACGGCATCCCAGACACTGGTCGTGAGCGACTCCAGTGTCGGGCGACGTCCCAGCAAGCTACTGAGATCAGCGCAAGGAAGTGAAGTCACCGAGACATCCTTTGTTGAGTAGTTGCTGCTCATCGAAGTAGTTGATCACCTGACCAATGGAGGCCATGCCGAGCTTACCTTTTTCAATCGGCAGCCAGCGGGCGTGATCGCGGCCCACGCCATGTTGGTGGCTGATGGTGCCACCCATGCCAGTCACTGCATCCGAGGCCGCCTGCTTCATGGCATTCCAGCGCTGCAGTGAAGCCTGATAGGTTTCGCTGTTACGGAATACATAGGTGGTATAGATGCTTGAACCCTGGGTATAAACATGCGACAGGTGACTGAACACATGGGCCCGCTCATCCGTGCCGCAGTGTTCGGTAATGGCTTGTTCGATCTTGTGCATGGTCTCGGTGACGCGTGACCAATTGACGCAGGTTTCGAGCGTATCCACCGAGTAGCCATGTTCCCACAATCCATGCCGCAGATAGGGTGAACGGAAGCGTGCATGTTCCCATTTCTTGCCCATGAAGGTACCGGCATAAAATCCGCGCGCCGGTCGCAGATGGCGTTTGACTTCGGCCAGCACAAAGCGCGCCTGACGTTGTGTGCCGGTGGTGCCAAAAGTAACCATGCATTTGCCGCGACCAGATCCGCGCAGCGCGGCGTAGCCGTCGAGCAGTCTGGCCTGCCAGGGTTGCGCACCCAGCAGCAGATGCGAGCGGGTTTCTTCCGGATTCGACAGGCGCAGCAGTGAAAGTGCCACTTTGGCCTGTACCAGATTGCGCACCAGATTCAGTGCGCTGTCCCAGTCCGGCACAAAGGCCACATGAAAGGATTCATGTTCGGGCAGGCGCTGTACGCGCACATCAACTTCGCTGATGATCCCCATTCTGCCTTCCGTACCCATGAACATTTCGCGCAGGTCCGGACCGGCGGACGACGCCGGTATGGCAGGAATGTCCATGGTGCCGAGCAGTGTTTCGATGCGGCCACCGGCAAAAATTTGTTCGATGCGGCCATAGCGTATCGATTGCTGTCCCGAAGAACGACTTGCTACCCAGCCGCCGATGGTCGAGAGTTCAAAGGATTGCGGGAAATGACCCAGCGTGTAGCCATGTTCGGCCAGTTGCCTTTCCAGTTCCGGTCCCGGTGTGCCAGCACCAAAACGGGCGATCTGACTGACCGGGTCGATGCTGATGAGCTGGTTCATGCGTGCGAGCGAAATAGTCAACACAGGACGATCGGAAGCCTGCGGAGTGATATGGCCAGCTACCGAGGTCCCGCCACCATAGGGAATAAGCTCTATCTGCTTCTCGCTGGCCCACTGAAGCAGGGTTTGTATCTGATTCGAATCCGTGGGCAAGGCCACGCCATCGGGAAACAGTCCGAACTGCCCCGAGCGCATCGCATACCAGTCCGGCAAACTCTGCCCACGCGCATGTCGCAATCGCAGTTCCGGATCAGTCGACACCAGCGGATGTTCCGGCAATCGGCTCGGCGGTACAGTCGCCAGTGCGGTCTGCAAAGTCGTATCCGGCAATACCCGGCCCGTACCTATGTGTGAACTGACGTAATTCAGACCTGCTTCACGCAGGGGGAAACTATTGTTTTCATCGCCCCAACCATTCCAGCGTCGCATGGGTATTGTCCTTTGCTTTAAATAGAATTCAAATTTGACTCAATACCGGATTGTCGCGGAATTGCTCCGGACAGGATAGACAACTGACGCCAAGCTGTTGACATTTCGCGCCATTTTCAACTTGACTGACCCGGAATCTGACGATAAGCGTGCGGTGTGAGGCCTGTCCAGCGTCGGAATGCCCGGGTAAAGGCACTTTGCTCGGAATAGCCCAGCAGATCGGCAATTTCAGTCAATTGCAGACGCTGATCCTGCAGATACTGGCGCGCCAGCTGACAGCGCAATTCATCCAGCACGGCGCGAAACTGCAAACCACGTTCAGCCAGACGGCGGTGCAGTGTGCGTGCAGACAGATGCATAACCGCGGCCGCCTGTTCCAGGCTGGGTTCACTGTGAAGCATCAATTGGTGGGTCAGACAATGGCGCAGTTGTTGCATCCAGACGTCATCGGGTTCGAGTTGCGCCAGAAATGCATCGGCTTGCTGGCTGAGCATCTCAAGCAGAACCGGATCTGGTGAGCGCAGACCGCGTTGCAGATCGGCTGTTGCGATCACCATGCGGGTGGTGGCCTGAGCAAACTGCACCGGACAGCCAAAGTAGTCGAGGTAAGCCTGCAGGTCGGTCGGGGCCGGGTTGACGAAGGTGATTGAGCACGGGTTAAGCGGCTCCTGTACCAGATTGCGCATGAATTGCACCATGGTCGCGATAGCACATTCATCAACCAGAGGCCCGGGACGCCCCTGATTGACGCCCCACTCGAAGGTGATTTCCTGTGAATTCATGCTGATCGTCACGGGATTGACGTCGTAAATCAGTCGCTGGTATTGATCGAAGCGCCGCAGTGCCGCACCGAGATTGCCGCAAGATAAAAAGACATAGCCCAGAATGCCAAAATGACGCGGGGTGACGCTGCGGCCGAGATGCAGACCCAGTAGTGAATCGCCAAGCCGGTCCGATGCCAGTTGCAACAGCGCCTGCCAGTGTGCCACGGGGAAGCGGCCCAGCCCTCCGGTTTCAATACTAGGTTTGGGTGTCTCAAGCACGCTCTGCGGTTCCAGTCCCTGCTGCGTCAGGTACTCATACAGCAAATGCACATAGGTGACGGGCACAACGCCACGTAAGGGGATGGGTGCAAGAGGATGTAAGGAGACGAGTTCTGCTGTCATGGATATGTCAGTCAATTGGGTGCTTTATTTTACCTGTGCCACGTCTGGCGTGGTTAGTTAGATGCAGCAGTGGCGAAGATTGATCCAGAATAAGTCGGCATTCGCAGGCCAATGTTACAAGGGACGACTCATCTTTCTGACGACAGCTTATGGACATCCTTGAACTCAGCCAATTTTCTCCTGACGACTTTCTTGCCAACTATTGGCAACAAAAACCTGTGGTCATCCGTCAGGGCTTCGTCCATTTTCAGGATTTGATCAGCCCGGACGAACTGGCCGGACTGGCCTGCGAGCCAGACGTCGAGTCGCGTCTGGTGTACCAGACCGAAGGACTATGGCAGGCCGAGAGCGGTCCGTTTGAATCGTATGAACATCTGGGCGAGCAGGGCTGGTGCCTGATCGTGCAGGCGGTTGATCATTGGTCACCGCAGGTGGCAGAGTTGGTCAAGCCATTTTCATTCATTCCGAAATGGCGCTTTGACGATGTGATGATCAGCTATTCGACACCGGGTGGTGGTGTCGGTCCGCATATCGACTTGTACGATGTCTTCATTTGTCAGGGATCGGGACGGCGGCGCTGGCGCGTTGGCGCACCCGGCAATCACCGTCAGTTTGCTGCTCATGCCGCGCTGCTGCATACCGATCCGTTCGAAGCGATAATCGACGTTGAATTGCAATCCGGCGACATCCTCTACATCCCACCCGGCTTTCCTCACGACGGCGTGTCGCTGGAACATTCGATGAGTTTTTCGGTTGGTTTTCGCAGCAAATCGGCCAGCCACATGTTGAGCGGTCTGGCTGATTATTTGCTCGATAAGGAACTAGGCGGCGCGCTTATCAGCGATCCGCAGCGACCGCCGCATATGCAACAGGGACGAATCGACGCCGCCGACTTTGCCCGTATCAAGGCGCAAATGCAGGCGCTGCTGGACGACGACACCCTGATTGCTGATTTCGCCGGCAGTTTCCTGTCGAAGAATAAAAGCGTACTCGATCTGCAGTCGTTGGAAGAGCCATTCAATCAGCAAGAGTTGCTGGCAGAGTTGCAGCGGCAACCGCTGGTGCGCATCGGTGGCCTGCGCTGTTTCTATGTGGATGCCACTGTGCGCGCAGGTGTGTGTTATATCGACGGCGAGCGCCATGAATTCGGCGCAGCCTGTCACGATGCAGTGTTGAAACTGTGTGATCATGAAATCCTCAGCCATGCGATGTTGCAGCCATACCTCAAACAAACGTTGCTGCTCGCGGCGTTGACTGAATGGGTTAATGATGGGTATTGGTATTTTGAGGATTGAGTTTCACAGTTCCGGAACAGCACCGCCGGTCGCGGCCTGATCTGATAGTACAGACATGTAATATAGGCAGCGTCGAAACAAAAAAGTTTTGGACAGTTATTTTTTATCTGCCGGGACCACTTTGACCGCGAGGCGCAATTGGTAAGCCGATGGCGCATTATCATCGGTCAAATTCAGATCTAACGCCCAAGTTAGTCGTTTTTGGCTACTGGTTCGAAATCTTTATCCATGCCCAGAACCCGCAGAGCCCTTAGGTACGTACAATTGACCCAGATGCTGGTAAGTGATGTTGTCACATCCTATAACTGAGATTAATCCCAATCGTGCGAGGTCGGGTGATGCCAATTCGCCTTGTGGTTGGAAGATCGGCCGAAATCCCTTCTGGCAGACTGGTCTGGCCTATTTTATTTAACACGTTATCAACAAACATAGACAATCCCCATCGACTGTCAGCCGACAATTGTTTGGTTCCAACTCTGAAATTGATCAGATTGTATGCCTTGCTTTGATAAAACGGACTGCTGGTGTCGTACAGAGAAATGGAATTGCCTGTATAGGTATAATCAACCCGCGCGTAGGCAGGCATGCCATTGAACAGAGCGGTACGATACTCTGCTGATGCTGCAGCAGTCCATTTGGGCACGTACAGCAATTCGTCACCTTTTTTAGCAGTTGTGCCGGGCACATCATTTCCCAGCAAAGCACTTGTGTAATTGCCTGCCAGCCTTAAATTCCAGTTGTTGACCGGTTGATAATTCATTTCCAACTCGATGCCTTTACTGGTTGCCGATCCAAAATTGACCGTGATATTAAAGCCACACTGCAAGTCAATTTGCTGCTGAACTTTTTTCCAATCGATGTAATACACTGAGCTGTTCACAAACAGCGTGCCGTCTAGAAAAACTGCTTTTTCACCGAGTTCATAATTCCAAAGTGAATCAGCGCCGAAGCTCGATAACGCACCGCTGTTCAAGTTCAGTCGTGCAACCTCTGAGCCGCATACGGACTGCGGTGTCGGGTTGTTCGGCCCGCCCGGTCGGTATCCCTCTGACGCCGTGGCATACAACAATAGATCATTATCAACTTGCCACCCGAGATTGAATTTAGGATTAACACCCTGATCAGACGAAACACCATTCACATTGGATGGTGTGGGTCCAACCAATACACCGGCGCTTTGCTGGGAAAAAGTCTGATCGACCCAAAACGCGCGCAAGCCGATACGTGCGGTCAGTTGCGGTGTAATGGCATAGGATCCTTCACCGAATACGGCTTTTTCGACAACCGATGTCTTTCTGGTACCGTCAAAAAAAACATCAAACTGAGTTCTGAACGCGTTGTTATAACCTGGCGGTGTGGGCAGGGTAGACGACAGCGGTGCTTCAACATGATGATAGAAAGCGCCTCCAATGAATTGCAGTGGCCCTGAAAAATAAGAAGTGAACCTAAACTCCTGGGTATATTCATGGTTCAGATAATCACCACGCATCACCGATGGATATACATAAGCTTGTGGCGCCGGTGAAAAAAAGTAATACAGGACTTTGGACGTATCTTCATCAATGTGAATTTGTCGGTCATAGTATGACGTGGTCGACAACAGTTCAAACTGATCAAAACTTTTATTCATCGTGAAATTTGCCAATGTTGTAGCCTGCGTGCTCGGTTCTGGTATAAAACGTGTTTGAATCAGAGAATGCAAACTACCAGGTGGCACGTCAATCTGAAATGGTGCGCCCAAGTAGGTATGCTGACTGAACACCGAAGCAGTCATGCTCAAATCATCTTCCAGTCTTATTTTCAGTAAGGCGCGATAACCGGTGGTTTTTTCGGTATTGACGTTATCCTGTCTGGGACCTGAAGTAACGCCCGTCAGATAATTGTTGGGATTAATCGGGTATCGGTCTATGTAGCCATCCTGCTGCCGGTCAAACACAGCCAGCCTGAATGCAGCGACATTGTCCGAAATTGGCACATTGAGCATGACGTTGGTCGACGTATTCCAGCCACCACTTTCAGTATTCGACAACGTCGTATCAGCGTTAAATTGCAGCGTATTCAGATTGGGCTGTTTAGTGAGATATTTGACCGTTCCACCCATCGAACTTGATCCGTAAAGCGTTCCCTGCGGACCGCGCAATACTTCTACCTGGGTAATATCAAACAGGGAGGGATCAATCAGTCCTCGCTGGGATAGCAATGAGGCATTGCTGGATGCTGAAATTGGCGTGTCGTCCAGATAATAGCCCACCGTTCCAGCCGTTCCGGCCGTTGAGGATATGCCGCGTACGATTAAAATGTTTTGCCCCGGACCAGACGAATTCACTGTTAGTCCCGGTGTCTGGCGCGCGACATCGGCGACGCTTTCTATTCCCATCTGTTCCAGTTTTGCAGCATCAAAAGCCGTAACGCTGATGGGGGCATTCTGCAACTGTTCGGAACGTTTTTGCGCCGTAATGATTACTTTGTGATCCGCATCGTCGTCCTGGTCGTCCGATAGAACCTGCATTGAGGGATGGCTTGCTGTTGATTCCTGCGCTGCGGCTCCAGACAAAAATAATCCAAGCAGTATGGCACCTGCAGAGATGTCTGTCAGGCAAACCGTGAATAGACTACATTTAAACGTGTGCCGCATGATTTAACTTATTTCATTCATGACAGATTACAACTATGGTTTGTCCGAAAATTGCGCCTTGTACGCTACCATCAACTTTTCTAGCTGACCCGAACTAACTAATTGCTGATAGCCACGGTCGAAACGATCGCAAAATTCTTTAGCCTGCTTCAAATCCCGTCTAACTACAAAATAAACTGGCACAACAGAAACTGGTTTACTTTGAAAAATTATTTGCTTGCGTTCCTGCTCATTGAAATATTTTTTTAAAAGATATTGGCCGACATCCTGATCGATAGGAAATAATTGAATCCGGCCGAGCAGCAACTTCTTAAAATTGGTCGCATCGGTGTTTGCCGAATCAGTAAATAATTTTCCTGAAGAAGAAAGTGCCGTAAATTCCTCAGAATAAAAATTACCTAAGGTCACACCAATTTTGTATTGGCCCAGATCCTGTAGAGAATTCCACGATATTTCTCCATTGTTTTTTTGAAAAAAAACCATACGCATGGAATAGATCGGTTTGCTTGAGTACAGTAATTTGGCGTCGCGATCTGGGGTGTGTGCCCAGCCATAACTACCATCATATAAACCCCGCAACAATCCTGCTATTGCCCGGTTGTTTGGCACCACAACAAAATCAACGTCCACGTTGGCCAACTTGAATGACTCACGAACTATGTTAGTCAGTAAGCCGGGATTTTCCACGCTGCCCATACTCAAAGGTGGATATTCCTCGTCGGTCAGGGTAATTTTCATTCGTTCTTCAGCTTGGACTTCCACAGCAAAGAGATATGAAAGTACAACTAAAATGAATCCCCCTCCATATAACGCAAGGCTGGAACGCAAATTTTCCTCACTTTAAAAAATTAAGACTGTAGTGGTTTATTTTGCAAGAACGTCAAACCATCCATCTCCGGCATATTCCAATCGGTAACGACAAAGTTTATTGGAGAGATTCCGTCCTTGGACTGCATAGATGTAGTGCCTTTTTGCCGTCATCGGTTTCTGAAAACGTGGAATAACCCAGCTCTCTCAACAAATTTGTAATGATTCTCCGCATTGTCGGAAAATCATTTGCAACAAGAAAATGAAATTCCGGAGTCATTAGCAATCGATTCCAGGGTGGGTGATGCTCATTAACTCAGCATTAAATAATTCAATAAAAGAACAGCGCACCCATCAAAATTAAAACTTCACTATTTTTTAACGAAGCGAGCATTTGGAGTATAGATAATCACAAGGATTATTCAAGGTTATGCATCTATGCTTAGAACAGGTAATTTATTTAAACACAATCATACTAATCTGGCATTGAATCCTCACTTTCAATGACCAACCGCGCATATGGCATCTGGCGATTAATAAAATCATGAACTAAGCTGAAAATTAGCAGCATGAGAAGTTGACTTTGATGCTCGAGCTATTTAAGTTTTTGCGGTCTGGGCGTGTACGGCGCTTTTAAAATTGGCGACTTGCAATTTATGCAATTAATTTAATTTGTGAACGACCGTTACTAAAGGTTTTTACGATCGAAAAACCTCGGCGCCAACACATCTGGGTGATTGTCTGCCCTTTTTAGAATCTTTGCCCGCCAGTTCAGTCGATGCCCTGATCACCGATCCACCCTATGCCAGCGGCGGTCCGACGGCCGCAGTCAGGCAGCAGGCACCGGCAGTGAAGTATTCGTCCAAAAAACCCTCCACGTTACATCACGATTTCAGCGGCGATCATCACGACCAGCGCTCGCATCTGCGCTGGCTGGTGTTGTGGCTGTCCGAATGCTGTCGCATCCTGAAACCAGGCGCTGCCGTGTGTCTGTTTAGCGACTGGCGTCAATTGCCATTGACCACCGATGCGCTTCAAATGGCCGGGTTCACCTGGCGCGGTATTGCGGTGTGGGACAAAACCGAAAGTGTCCGCCCCCAGTTGGGTCGCTTCCGCTCGCAATGTGAATATATTGTCTGGGGAAGTCAGGGCGACATGCCGCTCAAACGCGATGTGGGCGTGCTGCCGGGCGTGGTGCGTCAGGTAATCAAGCCCGCCGATAAATTTCATTTAACCGGCAAGCCGGTGGCGGTGATGCGCCATATCAATCAGATTTGCCGCCCCGGTGGCCTGATCCTCGATCCCTTCGCCGGTTCCGGTTCCACACTGGTGGCCGCGCAGATGGATAACTATCCGTGGATAGGCTGCGAGCTGTCGGCGCATTATCATCAGATTGCGCTGGAACGAGTGCAGGCGCTTTAAGGGTAAACGATGTGATGATAATGCTGTGCGGTGCAGGGTTGATTTGATACGAATTTTCAACCCGAATCTCTTGCAGAAAAATCCCCAGTGCTTACAATAGCAGGGTGTCAACGCGTTATTTTTTTCTGAAAAAATGTTGCTACCCTTCCCGAAATTTTCTGCAAAAACGTCTTCCACGGCGAACCACGGTTATCCCGTGCCCGTGTCATCGTATCCCATCAGGAACCGCCCCATGCTTTCTTAACGCGCACAACAGGCGCGGGCTAAAGGTGTTAGAGCACCCTTAACCCGCTAACCACAACCAACTAAACAGGAGTTGATTCATGGCTAAGCGCAATTCTACGCGAGCAGCTTGCAAATGCACAGGTATCCGGGCATCCCGGTATGTAACATCGGCACCGCATTACACCAACCGCAAGCTCGGTTCGTTCAATAAACTACCCTTGCCCGAGAAAGCGATCATTCAAATGAAAGGCCGCTGGCTGTGCGACATGGGTTTCACACCGGGTGCCAAAATCAAACTGTGGGTAATGCCGGATTGCATCGTCATGACCAAGATCGACATGACCGACGGCGCACTGGCGCAGGAAAAGTTGAAGGAGTCGATGTTGGGGTGCAGGAAGTTGCTGGAGAGTATGAAAACTGACAGGTAGAGTGCCTGGTGGTGGCTGCTGAGGGGAATAAGGTGGCACTTTAGCTAAAGTACGCGTTCAGGGTGATGCAAACTTGTTCATTGCAGGTTTTTTAAACCAGCCTATGGACAACTAAACGCACGCCGAGCGCCGTACAAACCCGGCTAATAGTATCGAATCGTGGCGCACTGCCTGGACGCAAAGCTTTATAAAGGGCTTCCCTTGATATCCCGGCAGATTTGGCAATTTCAGTCATTCCCCTGGCGCGCGCGATGTCACCTAGCGCGGCGGCTAACAGGCCAGCGTCATTGGCGTCGAGAATGTCTGTCAGATAGGCTGCAATAGATTCTTCGCTGTCGAGATAGTGCGCAGAATCGAACTCTGGCAATTCAGTAATTTGTCTACGTTTTTTCATTATCAGCTTTTCCAATTAATCTAACAGTTCAGCCAATTCTTTGGCTCGTTTAATGTCACGCACTTGCGTACGTTTAGAGCCCCCAGAGAGCAAAACGATAATTTGCGCGCCTCGCTGGGTAAAATAAATACGCCAACCGGCTCCGATATGGATGCGTAATTCATAAACACCCTGACCCACAGGTTCAACATCTCCCGGCAATCCACGTTCCAATCGCTTTATCCGGGCGACGATAATGCCGCGTACGGTATTATCAGTGAGTTTATTCAGCCAATTTGTGAACTCAGGAAGAGGTTTGATTGAGAACATTACGATTGTAATCGTTCGATTACGAAATGCAAGGATTCTTTTGACCTGTATAACTAAAAATAGTTCTGAACAAGCCGATAAAGTGGAAAAATTTGGGCGCTGACAGGTGGTAAATATTGGACGCTGTTTGACACCATTGCGATAAGCTGTCCAGGCCACGGCGCATATCGACTGGTTCGATCACGCAACAAATTTGACTGGGGGCGATCATGCTAATTCATTGAGCAATTGGGCTAGCCAGGTCACTTGCACATCGGCAGGCAGAGTCAGTTGCCATCCGGACTCATGTTGTAATACGATGGGTGCCAGATTTGATACTGCCA
>CAIOYD010000045.1 GCA_903862415.1 uncultured Oxalobacteraceae bacterium
CCTGTATCGACCGCATGCTGCAATTCGCTGCCGATAAGCAGGCGCGCCTGCGACCAGGTCCTGATCTGGCCGCCGAACAACAACTGTTTCAGGGAATAGGTCCGGCATGATGACGCAGAAAAATCCATTGGTGAATCCGCACGCGCCGTTCGATGCCGACCTGATGGCCGCTCTGACTGCCAATGTACAGACGGCATTGACGGAAGATGTCGGCAGCGGCGATGTGACCGGTTTGCTGGTTCCACAAGACAGCTGGATTACTGCGCGTGTGATCGTGCGTGAAGCGGCGGTGTTATGTGGTGCGCCATGGTTTGAAGCCGTGATGTTGCAGTGTCATCCGGACATGCAACTGCAGTGGCAGGTTGCCGAAGGTGCGCTGATGCTGGCAGACAGCAGCGTGTGTGACATTTACGCACCGGCGCGTGCACTGCTGACCGCCGAGCGCAGTGCACTCAATTTTCTGCAACTGCTCTCAGGTGTGGCCACTAAAACCCGGCGCTACGTGGAGCTGGTTTCTGGTTGCAAGGCCGCGATTCTGGATACCCGCAAAACCCTGCCCGGTTTGCGTCTGGCGCAAAAATACGCCGTGCGTGTTGGAGGTGGTCAGAATCAGCGACTGGCCTTATACGATGGCATCCTGATCAAAGAAAATCATATCGCCGCCGCCGGTGGTATTACCGCCGCGCTCAAGGCCGCACAGGCACTGCAGGCCGGTGTGACCATACAGGTGGAAGTCGAATCGCTGGCCGAATTGCACGAAGCACTGGCAGCGGGTGCGAAATCGATATTGCTGGATAACTTTGATCTGACCATGATGCGCGCCGCAGTGGCCGCCAGTGCCGGTTGCGCACTGCTGGAAGCCTCGGGTGGTATAACTGAAGCCAGTGTGCGGGCGATAGCCGAAACCGGCGTGGACCGGATTTCCATCGGCAGTTTAACCAAGGATGTGATCGCTACTGATTACTCTTTACGGGTGACAGGTTGACCATCTCGCTTTTTAGCTGAATCGCTTTTTCTTTCATCTAAAAGCGCGTTCACAATTTTATAGTAGACAAAGATTGCTTTCCAGTGGCCGCTTGATAACGCGGGCATTAATCCGAGGTTGTTCAACAGACCCGATTGATCGGCACATAATAATTTTGCGCGCATTTTTTTGTCATCAATTAACTTTAATAATTCTCCATATTCTTTGATGGCATCAACATGCCCATACTTTACAGCCAATTCAATCGGTAGCCAGCCATAGCCTGAATTTGTACCACTGAGCACTTTGTACAATTCATCCTGTCCAAGATTTTGCAGTTTATTGACATAATCTGCATGATCGAACGCAGTGTTGTAGCGCATCATAAAAGTGATATGCGATGGAGATACACTGGTTTTTTCATTGAGTATTTGTATATTTTCAGGTGGTGTCGATCCGGATAAAATCGGATCGTCGTGAATAAAAACGCGTGAGAACTCATTTCCTTGAGCGTAATAGTGATTGTACCGAGATTTATCAGTGGCATTGGTCCCACATATATAGTCAACCAAACGTTGACCTGTTAATTCCCTGGGGTTGCTTACTTTACTGTGTACCGGACTCGCTTCACCAACGTTTGGGTCCATATATTGAACTGAATAATTTTTACTGCCATCTTGATAGCTTTTAATATGCAGGCCTGCCGCCATGCTATGACCATGTGAATCAATTGCCATCGCTCTGACAGAAATATTTTCTTTTTCCATTTGTACAAACTGTTTGGCTAAAAAAACTCCAAATTGATTATTGTCGATTAATTGAATTTGTTTAGCTCGTGAATGCACATATTTATCTGTTTGCTCGGCTTCAGGTTTGACATGGGAAGCAAGTTCTTTTGGGGTGCTGAATTTTCTGAAATCAACCTTTCCATTTGGATTGGACAGGGTATCTTTTATAAATTGTGCTGCCGTATGGCGACAAACAATGAATCCCTTGTATTCTTCATTTCCGATTGGCACAGGGATATTGTCGCTATTTCCTTCAAATGGAACTGTACAGTTTAAGGATGTGGGAGGAAACTTATACGGGCCACTAATTTTTACATAGGGCGAAACTTTGTCTATGTCTATCGGAGTATATCCAACTAAGCGTACAGGGTTTGGCAATCCATTTTTTCCTATTCCAACTAATCGTAGTGATTCAACCTGCTTCGTCGAGAGGAAGTTGATAACTTGATTGTATAACGCGGATAAAAAATTCTCAGGGCTGATAAATAAACTGGAAATAGCATGAGATAGTGTTGTTTTTGAAGGAAGAGGATGTTGTGCGGGATTGCTGCCCGGAGCTGGCTCGTCAGGAAGGATTTCATTGTTTTCTATGGCAATTAGATTGCTCTCCGGTTTTTCCCAGCATTTGCTATCAGGGTTGTAAATATTAAAATCAGGTCCCTTCATCATGGGAGCGAGTTGTGCATAATTTATCCGTTTAAAAACGCCATTGTGAACGCCTAACCTGTCCAGATTTTCGTCGAAACTTTCAAATAGAGCTAACTCTGTTTTTGCATTTTCCATCGTGGTTCGATCGAAAATGGCCCCGGTAAAGTTACTACAACTGAGATCGGCGCCATCTAAATTAGCTCCTGTAAAGTTTCCACCAGAAAAATTGACATTCATCAGCGACATACCGCTCAAATCTTTTCCGCAGACATTGATACCTTGTAGATTGGCTTTGCCTCGGATCAATAATGCCAAAATAGATTTATCCATTCTAATTTCAGCAAACGCTAAATCTTTAACATTGATCTCTTTTGCCAATGTTGCTCCACTCAAATCACCCTTGCTCGCAATAACAGCTTTAAGATTTTCTTGATTGAGCACAGTATCTGCCAGATTGACCTCACTTAAATCAATATCGTTTACATTAAATCGACTCAAGTGAATGGCTTTATTGCCATGACTTCGTTGAGTTTCAAGATAGTAATTTAACGCATTTTTTCTTAACTCTGGCATGCTTATATGACGCAGTGTGGTGGTCTCGGCTGGAGTTTTTCCGGTTGCTGAGACGATCAGATCAATGCCGTTGGATGCCTGTTTGAGAGTAAAGTCGTCGCCATTAATATAAAGCGGACAAACATAAGCACCATCCCGTTCATTTTTTTGAATGGTGAGCAACGATTTGGCGATTTGCATTCGTCTGGGATCATCAGATTGTTGGGGAGAATGGTTTGTTTGGTTGGTAAGGACGAACAAAGACTCTGCAATTACCTGAAAGGAAGCCGCATCACCAGAAAAAAGTTGAGGTTCAGCCAGTCCATTTTCATACACGTTATACGGATTGTCATACAGGGAGATGTAGTTCATGATTCATCCAGTGTGTTTATATTTGAAGAAATTATCACAAATACGAATCAGTACAACTACTGTGGGATTCCACATTAAGGCGCGAACTTACGGTGTCAGAGTACAGCAGTCAGGTCTTTCCCCCGGTCTGCCAGGTTCTCCACAGTCCTTCGGCAGAATACAGAATCAGCGCACTCCAGATAATCGCAAAACCAATCAGGCGCGTGGCGGAAAACGGTTCGTGGAATAACCAGACGCCGATGAGCAATTGGATGCTGGGTGCAAGATATTGCAGCACGCCCAGCGTCGCCATCGGAATCACGCGCGCACCGGCGGCAAACAGGATTAGCGGGATGGCGGTAATCGGTCCGGCAGCGACCAGCAGCCATGGGGTGGAGAGCTCACTGCTGCTGATAAATACATTGGCATTTGTCAGCCACAGATACAAGACATAGGCCAGAGCACAGGGAAACAGGATCAGCGTTTCCAGCGTCAAACCTTCCAGCGGGCCCAGATAAGCGGTTTTGCGCAGTACCCCATACACACCAAACGTGATTGCCAGCGTCAGGCTGATCCACGGCATGTGGCCGGAATTCAGCGCCAGCCAGCCGACACCGGCAGCTGCAATGCCGATGGCACACCACTGCAGGGTGCGCAAACGTTCATGCAACAAGACATAGCCCAACAGGACATTGACGATCGGGTTGATAAAATAACCCAGACTGGCATCGACCACACGACCATTGTTGACTGCCCAGATATAGATAAACCAGTTGGCGGACAACAGCAGGGCGCTGAGAATAAAGCCACCGACGACTTTGGGACGCTTGAGTAGTTCAGGCAGCCAGGACCATTGTGAGCGCAGCGCCAGGATGGTCAATAAAAACGGCATGGCCCACAGAATCCGGTTGGCCAGTATTTCTTGCGGGGTGACATGATTGAGTGCTTTGAAATACAGCGGAAACAGGCCCCAGATCAGATAGGAGCAGGCTGCCATGATGATGCCATTGCGCATGGTGGAAGTCGAAGAGGGGTTGCCGAGGGGCTGAAGTTTAGTCTGAAACGCGTAGGCAGGTGCAAAAATTTGCCGATAAAAAAAGCCGACACTAAGGTCGGCTTTTTTTACAAAGTAATAAATTACTTAGCAGGTGCAGCTGGAGTTGAAGCAGAAACTTCAGCAGCAGCTGGAGCAGCAGCAGAAGCAGCAGCGTCAGCAGCAACTGGAGCAGCAGCAGGAGCTGATGCAGCAGCTGGAGCAGCTACTTCAGCAGCTGGTGCTGGTGCAACTGGAGCTTCTTCTTTTTTACCGCAAGCGGCTAAAGCGATTGCTAACAGGGAAACTAATAATAATGATTTTTTCATTTGTGGACTTTCAGTATATAAAGATCAATAAAAGGCAGATCGAAATTTGCGATGAATAATTACCGGTAATTATCGCTCAATAGGCTTTTTCTCCAGTTTCAACCTGCATGACAAGTTGGAACTATTGAAAGTTTCCTAGGCACGTATTATAAAGATTTTTTTGTGAATGTGACAGTTTTCTGTGATGTTTTTCAGTGATTTCGCTTAAAAAGAACAATATATTGGAAGAAATTTTGAGTAAATGTGAATTTCCCACTGGAAATACGAATGAATTTAAAATTTTGCGGCTGCCGTGAGAATTACAGTCGGGAGCCAAGTTCCTGTTTTCCTTCCAAAAAAACAGCGTTCAGGGTTTGTCGTTTAAACCAATCCAGCCATCTTCATACCAAAGACACAGGGTTTCTTGCATGTCGACCGACGCCAGCGCCAATTTGGCGCCAGCCAACTGACGCTCGTCAGCCAGTTCAGACAGTAACTGTTTGTCATTGCCGCTGACTCCAAACGATTCGCCGTTGACGAAAATGTTTTTACCGCGGTACAGCATGCGGGTTTTTAACGTCAGATGAATGCCGCGAAGCGCAGCGCTGGCTAAAAAACGCGCCGGAGAGAGCGGTTTTTTGGGTTGATCAAAAAACACCGAATGCTTGGGAGTAGATAAATATTCGCCCATGAAAACGGTAATGTCGTCATTGGTGAATTCGACCTTGCGGATTTCACAGGCGACCTGGTCTAGCATGTCCTTGCTGATTTCTGCCGGATGTTTCACCGGTTTTAAGTCGGGATCGGCATAGCGGCCAGGTAAATCGATGGAGTCGGACATGAATTGTAAAAATGCTACGCCGAGTTCCTGAAAGGCCGGAGCGCGAAAACCAATCGAATAGGTCATGCATTCACCGAGCGCGACGCCGTCGTGGGCATATTGCGGTGGTAAATACAGCATGTCACCGGGTTCGAGGATAAATTCCTGTTCTGCTTTGAAGTTGCGCAGAATTTTGAGTGGCATGCCGTCGATCAGGCTCAAATCCTGTTGCGCGCTGATTTGCCAGCGACGCTGTCCGTGCGCCTGCAGCAAAAAGACATCATATGAATCAAAGTGTGGACCAACGCCGCCGCCTTCGCTGGCATAACTGATCATCAGGTCATCAAGGCGAGTGTCCGGCAGGAAGTTAAATTGTCGCAGCAGTGCATCTGCCTGTGGATGATGCAGATTGACACCCTGTACCAGCAGGGTCCAGGGTTTCTTTTTAATGTCCGGTAATTCTTTGAATGGTCCATTTTGCAGTTGCCACTTCTGTTTAAAGCAGCTCACCATACGTGACTCCACATCATCGAGTGCTGCCAGGCGTGCCAGTTCGGCAGCAGTGATCGGCGCTTTAAAGTCGGGAATGGCGCCACGGATCAGGAGTGGTTTTTTATGCCAGTAATCGCGCAGGAATTCGGAAGGCGTGATATCGCCGAGCAGGGTAAGTTTTTTCATGTTGCCATTATATGTTTGCCGCTGTTGAATAACCAGCAGAGAGATTTTTTATTAACTGGTCTGAACCAGATGGTTAATGCGAAGTCTGTAAAGACTGATGCAGATCAATAGCATCTACATTTATCTCTGGTTGTTTGGCTTTACTGCGTCGGGATAAAATGAACGGCAGCTGGCTTGAATTAGGTATAATCCCAAGCTAAGAACAAAATAAAAGCATCTTTTGAAAGGTTTTATATGAAAATCAGCAAAAATACCGTGGTAACGGTGGAATATACACTCTCGGACGCGCAGGGTAACGTGATTGAAGAGGGTAATGAGCCCATGGTGTATCTGCATGGCGGCTATGAAAATACCTTGCCTAAAATTGAAGCCGCGCTTGATGGTCAGGATCAGGGTTACCAGATTGAAATTCAGCTGGAGCCCGAAGATGCTTTCGGTGAGTACGATGCCGATCTGGTCAAGGTAGAGCCGCGCAATCGCCTGCCAAGTCCGCTGGAAGTCGGCATGCAGTTTGAAGGTGTTCCGGACAATGAAGACGACAGTGAAAGTGAAGAGGAACTGATCTTTACGGTTACCGATGTTACCGATGAAAAAGTGGTGCTCGATGGTAATCATCCACTCGCCGGTATAGCTTTGCGCTTCAAGTTGCACGTGAAGGAAGTGCGTCTGGCAACGGAAGAAGAAGTCAAGCATGAGCATGTGCATGACAGCTATGGTCATCATGAAGAGGATGATGACGATGAAGATGGCGGCGGGAACGAATATCGCACCCATGTGATTCATTGATGTTTAAAAAACCGCTGCGGCGGTTTTTTATTATCTGCAGGTTTGTTGGTTTAATTTCTATTGAAATTTCATGCTACAATGTTTTCTATGGAAATGTGGAGGTTATCATGCTGGCAAGCCAACATCAAACTGCAGAACGACCAGATGAGGCCGTTGTCTTGAGCAAGGCGGTTACGCGTGCGGCTGATCGGCTCGCTATTTCACGGACTTTGCTGTCACAAATTCTTGGACTTAGTACCCCGACCATGTCCAGGCTGTATCATGGACAATACCGGCTCGACCCGGCGCGCAAAGAATGGGAGTTGGCCTTGTTGCTGGTGCGTGTATTTCGTTCGCTGGATTCCATAGTTGGCACTGAGCACACGGCGCGTGCCTGGCTCAACAGCGAAAATCTTGCCTTAAATGCTCGCCCGCTGGAATTATTAACTCAAACAGAAGGATTGGTTCGTGTCGCTCACTACCTGGATGCCTCACGTGGTGTTATCTGAGACACGTTCCTGGAAGGGGGTGATCTGGCGAATGGTGGAAGCTCAGCATATCGCCTCGAGCATGAAAATTGTCGATACCCTGGCAGAACAGGAGGTGCTGGAAACGCTGCTGGAATCGAGTAAGCCCAGACAGCCCGCTGCCACGGACGGACTGGATTATTTGTTGGCGACCCCTTTCCGTTATGATCCCTACCGTACCGGTTCGCGTTTTCGTGCCCTGACTGATCCGGGTGTGTTTTATGGCGCTCAACTCGAACGCACGGCGGCAGCCGAACTGGGGTATTGGCGCTGGAAGTTTCTCATGGATGCGGTTGAGCTCACACAGCTGGAGCCGGTGGCACATACCGCCTTTAAGGTCAGCATCGCCACGAGCACCATTGATGTGCGGCTGCCACCCCTGGTGACTGATCAGGCGCGCTGGCAGCATCCGACGGATTACAGTGCAACACAGGCACTGGCAAAAGTCGTCCGTGAGGCTCATATCGGGGCGATTTGGTATACGTCGGTGCGTGACCCGGAGAAGGGCAGTTGTCTGGCCTTGCTGTCTCCGACAGGATTTGCCCGACGAAAACCGCTGAGCCAACAGACCTGGTTTTTATCGGTTTCGCGGCTGGGCGTGATCTGGAAAGACAATCAAGCCCGAGTTTATTCCTTTACCTTTGCCAGCCAATAAATCATCGGTAAGCACTCGGTAATTGACCGGTCCAGCGTTTGAAGGCGCGATAAAAGGCACTGGCATCGGAAAAATGCAGCAGTACAGTGATCTGGCTCATGGTCAGCATCGGATCGGCCAGGTAGGTGAGTGCCAGCCGGTGGCGCAGCTCGTCGAGCAGTTCGGCAAAGCTGGTGCCTTCCTGTGTCAGATGTTGTTGCAAGGTACGTGGGGCGATGCCCATCAACGCCGCGACAGTCTCTTTTTTAGCCATTCCCTGTGCCAGTAATTGTTCCAGTATTGCGGTCACCCGATCCTGATAGCGTGCCGCTGTACTCAGGGAGTTGAGTTGTTTTTTGGCCAGATCGGCATGCAGTTGGCACAGTTCCGGATTGCGTGCCGGCAGCAGATTGTCGAGCCAGCTGGCCGGAAAACCGATGCCGCTGAAGTCGCGCTCAAATTCCGGCGTGCACAACAGGGCGCTGCGATATTCCTGCAATCGACTCATGGCTGGATGTGCGAGCGATACTTTTGCAGGGATAAACTGGTTGCCCATGATCCACTGACATAACCGCACGACACAGGCCAGTACAGCTTCGACCTGATACGGAGAAAACGGCAGCCGTGCCTGCAGCGGGTGGTACACAATCCAGGCCAGATTGTCCTGTTCGATCAATTGCAGTCGGGCGCCGTCACTGATGAGTCGCTGAAAGCGTTGCATATTGGTGATCGCCGCGCGCAAACTGTGGGAAGAAACCAGGGTGTAAGCCACGACGTTGAAGGAACTTGGTTCGATGGCCCCACCCATGCGCAAACCGAAGGCGCTGTCGCCAGAAAGTTCGCCAGCCGCACGCCACAGACGTACGACCTCATCGAGCGGAATACGCGCCAGCGGGTCTGATGCCAGCTGGCTGATGTCGGCAGCACTCAGCAGCGCGGCCTCGTCAACCTGATGGCGGACTGCTGCTGCGATGATGGCCCGGACCCAGCCAATGGCAACGGTCATTTCTGTAGGTGATAAGACTTTGGACATGGCGTATATTGTAGGACAATTCGGCTGCTCGCCAGGACAATGCCCTTTACAGGCGGTTTAATTACGATGGCTAGAATAATAACCTAAGACGGGGACGGGAATGCATACATACCGCAGTGAAGTACTCATTATCGGTGCCGGGATAGCAGGAATTGCCACAGCGCTGGAATTGCTCGACAGCGGCAAGTCGGTGATGTTGCTTGATCGTGATGAAGCCGCTCTGATGGGCGGTTTGGCAATGGAGAGTTTTGGTGGCATGTTTTTTGTCGATACGCCGGAGCAGAGACGGCTGGGTATCCGCGATTCAACTGAACTGGCGTTGGCGGATTGGTATAGTTTTGCCGAATTTACTCCCACCGATCACTGGCCCAAACAGTGGGCCAAAACCTATGTGGAACGCTGCACCCCGGATGTGTATGACTGGGTGCGTGGTCATGGTGTGGGATTTTTCCCGGTAGTGAACTGGGTTGAGCGCGGCGATTTTCGACCTGGTAATTCGGTGCCGCGCTTTCATATGGTGTGGGGTACCGGCAAAGTGCTCGCTACCCGTTTAATTGACGCACTGAAACGGCATCCGCAGGCTCATCGGTTGAGTATGTATTTTGGCCATCGGGTTGATCAGCTAACCGTGCAGGATGGCCGGGTAGTGGGCGCCTGCGGCATGGATGAACACAGTCAACAACCTTTTGAGGTATTTGCGGAGCAGGTGGTGGTGGCCAGTGGCGGGATTAACGGTGATTTGCAGCGGGTGCGCGATAACTGGCATGCCGATTGGCGCAAGCCGCCGGAAACCATACTCAATGGTTCGCACCGTTATGCCGATGGCCGGGTGCATGATGCCGCGCATGCCGTGGGTGCCAATCTGACGCATTTGGATAAGATGTGGAATTATGCCGCTGGTGTGCATCATCCGCGCCCGCGCAAGCCTGAGCACGGTCTTTCGCTGGTGCCATCGCGTTCTGCGCTGTGGCTTAACTGGCGCGGTGAACGCATCGGCCCGCGTCCGCTGGTGTCCGGCTTTGATACCCGGCATCTGGTGACTGAAATTTGTGCCCAGGAGCGCGGTTATTCGTGGCAGGTACTCAATTACCGTCTGGCGCTCAAAGAACTGGCGGTGTCGGGCAGTGAGTTTAATCCTTCGATTGCCAATAAAAAATTGCTGACTTTCTTGCGCGAAATCCTGTTCGGTAACCGGCGTCTGGTCGAGGATTTGACTGCCAATTGCATCGACATAGTAACGGCTGGCAGTGTACGGGAACTGGTTGATAAAATGAATGCCCTGCAGGGTGATAATGCGGTGGAATTGGCGAAGGTGGAAGCTGCCATCAAACAGTATGATGACACCATCGCGCGTGGCCCGAGTCTGATGAATGATGAGCAGCTGCGCCGGATTCAGGCGTTACGCAACTATCGCGGTGACCGCGTGCGGATTGCCAACTGCAAACCGATCAATGATCCGGGTGCGATGCCGTTGATGGCGATCCGTGAATTTGTGATCAGCCGCAAGAGTCTCGGTGGCATACAAACTAATTTGCACAGTCAGGTATTGACCTCGGCAGGACAGGCGATTGCTGGTTTGTATGCGGTGGGTGAAGCTGCCGGTTTTGGTGGCGGCGGCCTGCATGGCTTGCGCGCACTGGAAGGGACATTTTTAGGCAGCAGTATTTTATCAGGCCGCATCGCGGCGCAGGCCATCTGCAAACACAGTTAATTTAATAACGGAGACGACAACATGAAAAAAACCGGCGCCTGGCTCGCTACTTATGCCCTTGAACAAATTGGTGCCAAATTTACCTTTGGTATTCCCGGAGTGCATACGACGGAATTATATGATGAGCTCAATAATTCCACCAAGATCACGCCGATTCTGGTCACCCATGAAGGCGGCGGTGCTTTCATGGCCGATGCCATCAGCCGTTTGTCGGATTCGATAGGGGTGTTGACGGTAGTGCCGGCGGCCGGCCTGACGCATGCCAGCAGTGGTATCGGCGAAGCGTTTCTGGATGGTGTGCCGATGTTGGTGATTTGCGGCGGACCGCGTACCGATATTGAATTCAAATATCAGCTGCATCAGATGGATATGCATAAATTTATGGCCGGTCTGACCAAAGCCACATTTTTGGTGCAATCGCATGAAGAAGTCATCAGCACGCTGTATGCGGCGTATAACGTGGCCATGCAGGGTGAACCGGGTCCGGTGTTTGTGGAAATTCCAGCCAATATTTTATTGCTGACCGGTGATGTGGCCGAGATTGTTGCTTACCGTCCGCCAGCACCGGTCTTGCCATCCGTGTCAGCCGATATCGACGCTGCGCTGCAGCTCTTGCTCACGGCCCGCAAGCCTTGTTTGTTTGCTGGCTGGGGCAGTCGCGATGCTACTGAGCAGTTAGTTCGTCTGGCTGAATGGCTGCAGGCACCGGTGACGACGACCTTGCAGGGCATATCGGTGTTTCCGGGTAATCATCCGTTGCATGCAGGTTTTGGTTTTGGTGCTTCGGCGGTACCGGCAGCGCAACAGGCGTTTGCCGATTGCGACTGTCTGATCGCCATTGGTACCCGCTTTGCCGAAATTGCCACCGGCAGTTTTGGGATTGCGGTGCCAGAGAATTTGATTCATATCGATATTAATCCACAGGTGTTTAACGCCAACTATCCAGCTAAGGTAACCATGGCTGGTGATGCTGCCATGGTGCTCAATGAGTTGCTCGCGGCGCTGGAGCAGCGCATACCGCAACGGGCAGCCAATCTGGCGCTGCAGACACAGATTAAAACGGATAAGCAGGCTTACCGGGAAACCTGGTATGCGCATGACAGCGACTCACGGGTTAATCCGGCACGGTTTTTTGATGGTTTGCGTCATACCATGGAGGATGACGGGATAGTCGTCATCGATGATGGCAATCATACGTTTTTAACCGCGGAACTGATGACGTTTCATCAGTCGAAAAGTGTGATTTTGCCTACTGATTTTAACTGCATGGGCTATGCGGTGCCGGCTGGCATTGGCGCCAAACTGGCGCATCCACAACGCTCGGTGCAGGTGATTGTCGGTGATGGTGCTTTTTTGATGACCTGCATGGAAATTATCACGGCAGTGTCGAATCAGTTGGGGGTGGTTTTTTATGTGTTCAATGATGGCGAGTTATCGCAAATCGCCCAGGCGCAGGAGATTCCGTATAACCGTAAACCGTGCACTGTGCTGGGTAAAGTGAATTTGCGCGGTGTTGCCATGGCTACAGGTGCACACTATTTATTGATTCAAACGAATGACGAAATCGCAGCTGTGATCGAGTCGGCCAGACAGTTCAGCAGCCAGGGACAACCGGTGATTGTGGATGTGAGCATCGATTATTCCAAGCGCACGGCGTTTACCGAAGGGGCAGTAAAAACCAATTTTCATCGGTTTTCACTGCTGCAGAAAGGTCGGGTTTTGGGGCGGGCGCTGGTAAGGCGAATTACTGGTTGAGTGTAGTAGTTGGTGTATTACGTCCAATGGGCTAATACACCCTGCCAGGTTGTCTGCTATTGCGTTGGGTGTCACGCCGAATGGCCTGATACACCATTGTTTATACGGCTGAGAGCCTTTTCAGCTGATACAGCGCGTCGAGTGCTTCACGCGGGCTTAAGCTGTCCGGATCGAGTTGTTCCAGCGCCAGTTCGAGTGGGTGCGCTTCCACTGCTTCGGGAGCGTGTGCACTGGCGAACAAATCGAATTGCGGCGTACTTTGTATCGAGTGGGCTTCCAGTTCAGCCAGATGTTTGCGTGCGGCGCGGATGACGGGTGCCGGAATGCCGGCCAGCTGGGCAACCTGCAAACCATAACTCTGAGATGCCGGGCCTTGTTCGACGGCATGCAAAAAGACGATGGTTTCTTTGTGTTCCACGGCCGACAAATGCACGTTGCAGGCGCTCGGATGAATCTCGGGTAACTGGGTGAGTTCAAAATAGTGGGTGGCAAACAGGGTATAGCTGCCAGTCTGGGTGATGAGATGCTTGGCAATTGCCCAGGCTAAGGCCAGACCATCGAAGGTCGAGGTGCCGCGCCCGACTTCATCCATCAATACCAGGGAGTGCCCGGTGGCGCCATTCAGAATGGCCGCGGACTCAGTCATTTCCACCATAAAGGTAGAGCGTCCGCCAGCGAGATCATCGGCGGCACCGATACGGGTAAAGATCCGGTCTATCGGTCCGATAACGGCGGAACTGGCCGGGACATAGCTGCCGACATAAGCCAGCAGTGTGATCAGGGCCACCTGACGCATATAGGTCGATTTACCACCCATATTGGGGCCGGTAATGAGCAGCATTTTGTGTTCGCCATCGAGCTGACAATCGTTGGCGATAAAGCGTTCAATCTGGTTTTCTACCACCGGATGCCGACCCTGCATAATGTTGAGTACGGCTTCATCCACCAGTTGCGGAGCACACCATTGATGACGGGTGGCGTGTTCTGCCAGCGCGACCAGACAGTCGAGTTGTGCCAGTGCCTGGGCGATGGTTTGCAGCACCACGATGTGGGCTAACAGTTGCTGCAGTACCTGTTCATATAAATATTTTTCCCGCACCAGCGCACGTTCCTGGGCCGACAGGGCTTTGTCTTCAAAGGCTTTGAGTTCAGGTGTGATATAGCGTTCGGCATTTTTCAGAGTTTGGCGGCGGCGGTAATGTTCCGGGACTTTTTCGGTTTGTCCGTTGGTGACTTCGATATAAAAGCCATGCACGCGGTTGTACTCGACCCGTAAATTGGCGATGCCGGTGGCAGCGCGTTCGCGGGTTTCCAGATCGATCAGGTATTGTCCGGCGTTTTCTGACAGGCCGCGCAGTTCGTCGAGATCGGCATCAAAGCCGGCCGCAATCACACCACCATCGCGTACCATGGTGGCAGGTTCGGCCATGATGGCGCTTTGCAGCAGTTGCAGGCAGCTTTGTGGTGTGTCGATGTCTTGCAGCAGTCGGGTCAGCAGCGGGGTGGTCGGGCATAGTTGAATCGCGCTGCGCACGGCCGGGAGCTGTTCCAGTCCGGCACGCAGTCCGGCCAGGTCGCGCGGTCTGGCCGAAGCCAGTGCGATGCGCGTGGTAATACGTTCAATGTCGGGAATATCTCCCAACGTGTCCAGCAGACTGGTGCAGGTATCGGAATCAATGAGGCTGTGTATCGCCTGATGACGCTCAACAGCCTGTTGTTGCGCGCGCCCCGGATGGTGCAGCCAGTGGCGCAATAAGCGCGATCCCATGCTGGTACGGCAATGGTCGAGCAGGGAAAATAATGTCGGCGATTCCTGTCCGCGTATGGTTTCGGTGAGTTCCAGATTGCGTCGGGTAATGGCGTCGAGACCGATAAATTCATCGGCATTTTCCATGGTCAGGCGATTCACGTGTCGCAGTTGCTGTCCCTGAGTAGCCTGTACGTAGCGCAGCAGGGCACCGGCCGCAGTGATGGCGGTGGTAGCCTGTTCGGCACCAAAACCGGTCAGACTGGTAACGCCGAGCTGGTCTTGCAGGGATTTTTTTGCGTGCGTGAAGTCAAAATGCCAGGCCGGCAGCACAGTAATTTTGCCAGCCAGTCCGGCTAAGGCGGCGCTGATTTCTGGCTGATGGATATCTTCGGTGTAGAGAATTTCCGCTGCCGCGATGCGCTCACATTCCTGCTTTAATTGATGACTGAAGTCGGTGGTGCTGATCTCCAGTAATTTCAGTGCGCCGCTGGAGAGTGAAATCCAGGCAAAGCCGATGGTGTACTGTTTGCGTTGCGTTGTGACGGCAATGGCCAGCAGTGGGCGTTCTGATTTGGCCGGTAATAAATCCGATTCCGTCAGCGTACCGGGTGTGATGACGCGCATCACCTTGCGTTCTACCGGCCCCTTGCTGGTGGCCGGATCGCCGATTTGTTCGCAGATGGCAATCGATTCACCGAGCTTGATCAGTTTGGCCAGATAGCCGTCGACTGAATGGTAAGGTACACCGGCCATTTTGATGGCATTGCCACCGGAAGCGCCGCGCTGGGTCAGGGTAATACCAATCAGACGCGAGGCTTTTTCGGCATCTTCAAAAAACAGTTCGTAAAAATCACCCATGCGGTAAAACACCAGCGTGTCCGGGTAATCGGCCTTGATGCGCAGATATTGCTGCATCATGGGGGTGTGTTTACTGTCTTCTACTGCCATGTTGTACCTGGTTGGTTGATGAGTTGCCTCAGGAGACGGGTATGCAGTCCGGGCAATTCATAGGCTAATCGGGGGATTGCGATCGTCAGGATAGACTGTCGAACCAAAAACAGCATCTTAACCAAATTATGCCGTTTCAAAAAGGCTTATTTGCAAAGGGGCGAGTTGATAGGAGTGCGTGTGGGACACTAATTTCCGCTAAACAATGAACACGCCTGCATTCCGGAAAAACCGTCGTACAGGCGTGATTTGTTTACAGAATGATTTTGTGATTGGCAATCAAATTGGCAATGATTTGCGTATCCGACAGCAATACACCGGCACTGTGCAATAAATCGGCATTGTTGAGTACGATCTGCAAAGTGTCGTTGCTTGTGGCATTGCCGCCACCATTGATGTTGACATGCACAGTAGTACTCATCGGACCCGTACCTGGTTCGGTGAAGTGCAGATAGTTGGCGATGGTGGCAGCCGAAGCGGTCGCCAGTGACGCCGGTAAAATATCGGACAGATTCAGCACATCGCCACCATTGGCAGCGACATTGGTATTGAAAGCGGAAATGGTTTCGATATGCGGAGTGCCGGCGGTGCCGTTGGCGCCCAGTTTAAAGACAAAGGTGTCGCCCCCGGCCAGCTCTGTCAGGGAGTTCGAGCCGGAATTGACTTCGGTTAATGATGACGTATAGGAAGTCACACCATGGGTATCGGTAATGGTTGCGCTGACAGTAATGACCGGGGTGGCGGAAGTTCCGGCGACAGGCACATAGACTGATCCGGCGCTGTAGGTATACACCGTATTGCCAGCATCCACAAAATTACTGCCATTCCAGTGCAGTGTGGCATTGGTGCCATCGCTGGCGGTGACGTGCATGGTGGCAGTCGGGTTGTTGAACAACAGTGTCTGATCGTTGCTGTCGAGATTAATCGTGGTCACTGACTGACCAACGTTTTGCGTGTAGTAGCCGCCGGTGAGTGAACCGGTTACTGTCCCGGCGTAGGAACTGTTGGAGTTGGTGGTGGTGATCGAAAACGTATTCGACGTCGTGTTCATTACTTCGGGATTAAGCATGATCCCGGCATTACTCAACGCAGACACGTCAGGCACAATGTACAGGCCGGAGGTACTCAGCGCTGTTGCCGCAGCTCCGTTGACCGATACATTCAGACTGTAACCGCCCGGACCAGCTTCGTTGTCATGGAAGGCTGCCATGGTGTACCAGCCAGAGACACCCGCAGTAAAGCTGCCGCTAAAGGTGCCCGCGCTGATTCCCCAGGTGGTGTCGCTGATAAGTTTTCCGCCGACAACCAGTGCAAAGGAATCATCTTCGCCGACCGAACCGTTGGTAAAGGTGTATTTTGATCCGCCCTGCAGATAGACCAATGCGGAAACTTCCGAGGCTGTGCCGGTGGCCACCGTGCTGGTGGTGCTGGTTAAGACCGGGATCACACTGGTTGAGTTGGCGGCGGGAACAGCGCCGAGAGTCAGTGCATCGATTAATAAACCGGGATTGGTTCCGGAACCGCGTGCACCTGCGGTCAGCGTGAACTGGTTATTGATGGCGGTGTTGCTCACCCACGATTGCAGCGTCATACCGATTGAAGGTGCCGTGGTGGTGTAATTGACGTGACTGATGGTGGGGGCATCGAGCACATCCTGAATGGCTGTGGCGGTATTTTGTCCGCTTGAGACATTGCCATAAACATCGGTGACAGTGGCGCTGACAGAAACAGGATTGCCATTGCCCGGAGCTGATTCGCTGAGAGTAATCACTCCTGCCGAATAGCTGTAAATAGTGTTCGAGGCATCTACCAGATTGGTGCCGTTGTAATGCAGGGTGAGATTGGTAGTGGCACCATCAACGACGGTGATGTTGACGTGTCCGCCATTGGCTAAATCGGTCACGGCCGTGGCATTAAGGGTGATGCTGGCACTGACATTGGTAGTGCCGTTGAGTTCAGCTGCACTCAGGTAGCCATCCTGGTTGCTGTCAGTCGTGATGGCGGAAACCGGCGCAGGTGGCAGGGTGGTGATTTCAGTAATGTTGGCGCTGTTTGAGTTTGAAACATTGCCGTAGATATCTGTCACCGTGGCAGCCACAGAGAGAGCATTGCCATTGCCCGGAGCTGCTTCCGTGAGGGTGATTACCCCGGCAGAATAACTATAAGTATTTCCCGACCCATCGACCAGATTGGCGCCACTGAGATGCAGATTCAGATTTTGGGTGGTTCCGTTGTCGGTCACCTGTAACTGTACTGTGCCGCCATTACTGACGAGTGTCTGATCAATCGCATCCAGAGTGATGGTGGTGTTCAGGGTGGTGGCACTGCCGAGTTCTGGAGCGCTAATGACGTGATCGAGATTGCTGTCTTTAACAATCGCAACGGCAGGGGTATCGGGCAAGGTAATATTTTCTAATGCACTCGCCGTTGCGCCGGCAGAGATGGTGCCTGCTGCATCGGTTTGGGTTGCCGTAATTGACAGGGTGTGTCCATTGCCCGGGGCGGCTTCTGTCAGTGTGATGATGCCACTGTTGTACAGGTAGTTGTTGCCAGAAGCATCGATGAGGTTGCCCAGAGTATTGAGGTGCAGGTTTAAGTTTGACAATGTGCCATTGTCATTTACGCTCACCTGGATGCTGCCACCGCTGCTTAAGCTGGCCTGGTCCGTGGTAGTTAAGCTGATGGTGGCATTGACTGTGGAGGTGCCATGTAATGTTGCCGTACTTATTTCGCCATTCACCAATCCACTGATGGCGACCGCAGGGGCTGCAGTGACTGGGGTATATTCATTTGCACTGGCGTTGTTAGCAGCAGAAACCAGGCCACTTGCATCCGTTTCAGTGGCGGTAATCGAGATGGAATGTCCGTTGCCTGGAGCTACTTCGGTCAGGGAAATCACACCAGCGTTATAACCATATGTTGTACCAGCACCATCCACTAATGTACCGGTGCTATTCAGATGCAGGATCAGATTCTGAGCAGCACCATTGTCATTAATGGCAAGTTGAATCGTTCCACCGGAAGACAGAACAGCCTGACCGTTAGCCGATAAAGTGACTGTCGCACCAACATTGCCACCAGAAACGGCAGCTGTACTGAGTTCACCATTAATCGCGCCAGTAATGGCGACTGTTGGAATATCAGTAACAGGGGTATATTCATTTGCACTGGCTGTATTGCCAGCAGAAACCAGACCACTCGCATCCGTTTCAGTGGCGGTGATC
>CAIOYD010000046.1 GCA_903862415.1 uncultured Oxalobacteraceae bacterium
GTCACGACCGACCCGGGTGCGGTGCCGGCCAATTCCTGAATAAAGTTGGCTCCATCATACAGATATCCGCTGGAAATGCCACCGATGGTTTTACCGCTGCGGCGGCCGAGGGCGTCATAACTGAAACTGGCCGTCACGCTGCCGCTGATGCTGCGCAGCTGGTTGCGTTCGTTCCAGACGTAGGTATTGAGGCCGTCGCTGGTGAGGTTGCCGTTGGCATCATAGCTTAAGGTCTGGCTGCCGAAGGTGGTGAGCTGGTTGGCTGCATTGACGGCGCTGGTGCTGACCGGAACACCGGGCTGGATTTGCGCCAGCGTGCCACCGCTACTGGTGCGGCGTCCGGCGGTGTCGTAGGTGTAGGTGAGCGTGCCCAACGTACCGGCGGTGCCGGTATAGGTGATGCTGCTCAGCTGGCTGGCTTTGTCGTACGCATAGGTGGCGACGATGCCATTGGCATAGGTCACGCCGGTGGTGTGGTTGGCGTTGTCGTAGGCGTAGGTGATGGTTTGCAGTACGTTGTTGTTGCTGGCCCCGGCCGCCTGCTGGATCTGGGTCAGGCGGTTGGCGTTGTCGTAGGTGTAGCTGACCACCGGCTGGCCGGTGACGGTCAGGGAGGTGCGCCGCTGGGCCAGATCGTACAGATAACTGACGGTGCCCTGATTGCTGGTTTCAGAAAGCAGGTTATCGACATTGTCGTAACTGCGCGTGAGCGTGCCGGCGTTGCTGTCAACGATGCTGGTGAGGCGGTTGCCGTTATCCCAGGTAAAGGTGGTGCTGCTGGTGGCACTGGTGTTACCGGCATTGGAGCCGTAGTTGATGGTGGTGACGCGGCCCAGGGGATCGTAGCTCAGGTTGGTGATCTGGCCGTTGTTGTCGATGCTCTGGCTGACCAGTCCGCCGGGTTCATAGCTCAGACTCGCGTGCTGGCTGAGCGGGTTGGTGATGTTCTGGATCTGGTTGCGTGCGGTATAGGTGTAGCTGATGGGGTTGAGTTTTTCATCTGCCTGGGTCAGGATGTTACCGGCCGCATCGTAAGCCAGTTGCAGCACGCCGCCTTTGGGGTTGGTCATGCTGGTCACCCGGTCGAGGGCATCATACGCCATGTAGGTGCGGTGGTTGAGCATGTCGGTGATGCTGGTCAGGCGACCGACGGTATCGGTCATGACGCTCACGGTGCGGGCCAGCGGGTCGGTGGCCGACTGAAAATCACCACCGCTATAGGCATAGTTGGTCACGTTACCCAGCCCGTCTTTGCTGCTCAGACGGCGGCCCTTGCTGTCGTAGATCATGATCTGGGTGTGAGCCAGAGCATCGCTGGTCTGGGTCAGGTTGCCGAGGTTGTCATAGGTCAGCGTCAGGCCGTGACCTAAGGCGTCATGGATCGCGGTGGGTACGCTGTAGAGCTGGTTGAACGTCATGGTGGTGGCGTTGGCACTCGCGGTCCCGGATAAACGGGTGATGGTGGTGGAATTGCCCAGCACGTCATACAGAAAGGCGGTTGTACGGTTGAGCGGATCGGTGACGCTGTCGAGCAAACCGGTGCTGGCGTTCCAATTGTAGGTGGTGGTTTGCGCGGAATGGATGAAGGCAGGTGCTCCTTTTTTGTAAATTTTTTCTAGATGTGTTTTTTTCTTTACGCGGAGCCGTGGAGCCTGAATAAAAAGCACCCACATTTAGATTACTGAGTGTGGGTGCTTAGTGTTTTTTATTACAACCTCTACCTCATGCTGTATCCGACTTACCACAAACCTTCTTTAAGATACCTATCATAAGAGACAAATATCTGCTCAAGTGAATCCATCGCAGGGTAAAACACATACCCTAACCCGATAAAAAAACCCTTTAACAAAATATTCATCCGATCCCAATAAAAAATCATCAATACCAAAATAAGTAACCAAAATAATTGAAATGCTATTAGCTTCAAACGATATCTAAAATATTGGTCTCTCGACATTTTTGGCGGCTTCGGCCAATTGCGTGGAAAATGAATTGCCATGGGCTACTAACCTTTTCTCAACATTAATTTTATGAGCTTATAACAAGTTTATTTGCAGCCACAATCACCACTGTTTTCATTATTAAAACTTGGAGCAATAACATTTGGACTAAGCAATGAACCTATAAGAACTCCCGTATCTAACGATCCCTTCAAAATAATACCTGTTGCAACTGTCGTTATGCTAGCTGCAAGATATGCATTAGCTGCCAGATCTGTCCCGGCATATGCAAAAGCTTGCCCCCAAGTCAGGCCGCCAACAAGTGGAGCGACTGATGCTCCTGCCACGCGAGTAAGGGGATTAAGTCCCGGAATTTTCGTCCATGTTGGATTTAGAAAATTCACTGTTACAGTGTAATTATTAACAACTCGTTGCAAGTATGTAGGGGTTTCTGGTGGACACAAACCGAAAGGATCGGTCAGACTTATCGGGTTGCCTTTGACATAGGCATACAATTTCATCGCCGCCAAATCAATTGAACTATCGCCCTCAACAATCCGACCAAAGGAACACCAACAACACAGATTGCCATGGCAGCGCTGAATACAATGCCGATTCCAGATTTGGAAAGACACGCCTGACCTAAAGGTAGGCCAGATGAGTGCATTGATCCGACGACACAATCTGTTCCGAGCGATGCAAACACCAAAAATATTCCGCAAATAAAAAAAATCAACGCTCTCAAAGGCGTTGAAACAAACTGCTTAAGCGGGTCACTGAATAAAACGTAACTCAGGCAAAATAAAAGAGAAAGTGCCATTGAACCCACGACAGATTCAAACATTCCTTCCCCAAAAAGCAATCCAGCGCAGAGTCCGCCAATCCACATCACAAGCCCTGCAACGATCGTTACTCTGTCAAATGTCATCTTTCTCATGGCAGCATTCCTCACTTTGAACAGTGGTATGTCGCCAAAGCGTCGGCGGTCGTTGCAAATGCGGTTAGCCCAACACCTGCCAGACTGGCATATCTTGCAGTGCCAGCGACGATTCCGTTAAGTAGATTCGCCATCGACATGTCGCCCATAATCGAGCTGCCTTTAATCCAAGTGCCAAATACGCCAAATTCCGAAGCCGGTATGGCAATGGTTGATGCAGCACGATTTTCAAAGAAATTGGCAGCGAGTCCAAGCCCTCCAAGCGCTCCACCCTTCACAAAAAAGGCTTCAGCAGTCGTACCCCATGCTTCAGAAAAATTCGGACTATTTGGGAGATAACTTTCAAGGCTCAAGTTCGGAACCAGCCAATCATTGACAAAATTCCCGTAATTATTTGTCAGAAAATTTTGCTTACATTGCTTTGTATCATCCAGACCCATCGGGTCTTTCTTTTGGACTGGATTATCATGAACATAGGTATACCCATTACTCTGCCCCGCCCCCCACCCAAGCGGATCTTGGGAAATAAACCTCCCCTGCACCGCCGAATAATACCTGGCCCTGAAATAATACAACCCCGTCCCATCGTTCTCGCGCCCGGTGTATTGCTGGCTGTTGCTGTCTGTGCCGACCTGAGTGGTGTTGCCATAGGCATCGTAGCTGTAACTGGCCACCGTGGCTTGCGCCGGGTTGGTCATCTGAATGATGCTGCCAAGGGCATCGATGAGGGGGGTTTCCATACCGGCGCTGGTTTCACGTAAGAGCACTTGATCGATTCCCGGTCCGGTGAGCAGGTTGGCGGTCACGACCGACCCGGGTGCGGTGCCGGCCAATTCCTGAATAAAGTTGGCTCCATCATACAGATATCCGCTGGAAATGCCACCGATGGTTTTACCGCTGCGGCGGCCGAGGGCGTCATAGCTTAAGGTCTGGCTGCCGAAGGGGGTGAGCTGGTTGGCGCCCGACTGGAAATCACCACCGCTATAGGAATTATTCGGGAAGAGCTACACGCAGGTCAGGGTATGTTCCCCGACATACCTGGCCCATTCATACATCCCAAGAGCGGCGAATATATAACGGCAGATGGTAATAATCTGTTCGTCGCTGAAGGCAACACCGCACCGGACCTGCGCGACGATGTGGCCATTGAGTCCATGCATCACCAGTGACATATCCGTCTCTGTCGGTGCCGGGACTTGGGGATTTTCTTCTCTGACTGTATTCACCCAGGATTGCAGACCGTTTTGCAGTCGGCGCTGTATTTGTTCATAGGCCTGACGTGAAACAGGTGTTGCCTGGGCTTCTGCGATAAACGCTCTGGCCAGATGATGATCCCTGTTTATGCGCCTCAGATAGGCAGAGATGGCATTTAACAGTCGTACTGGCAGAGGACCTGCGCCATGGATTTCGCGCTCCACCTCAACAACATGTGCCTGGGACAGTTTGTTAAATCCATACAAAAAACATTCTTCTTTATCGCTGAACAGAGTGTAAAAAGTGGCCCTGGAGACACCGGCCTGGGCAATAATCTGTGCCACTGATGCCTCGGCATAGCCTTTTTCAGCGACCACTTTAGCCATCCCAAGCACAAGGCGCTTGCGTTGCTCCAGTTCCACCACTTCACGCGGCAGACTGGACGAACCACGCGGCAGTTGTTTGCGCATGGGTGGACTGAATGACGTCACCTCAGGCACCCAGCATAGCCTGCCCACAGACCCGGATGGTTTGCGCGCTCACGCCGCTGGATTCCGGCAACGCCAGAAAGGTCACCAGTTCGGCAACGTCGCGTGGCAAACCACCTTGCGAGAGTGCGTTCATCCGACGTCCGGCCTCGCGTATCATGAGCGGGATTTTTTTGGTCATCTCGGTTTCAATGAAACCCGGGGCAACACAGTTGATGGTGATGCCGTCTGCCGCCAATAACTTGCCGCGTGCACTTGCATAACCCATTAATGCCGCTTTTGAGGTCGCGTAGTTGGATTGACCGGCGTTACCGGCAACACCACTGATAGAGGACAGACAAATTTCACGACTACCCGCCTGCAGCAAGCCTGCGGCATCGACAGCGGCATCGATATCGATAATCGCCTTGAGGTTGACGGCCATGACTAATTCCCACTGTGCTTCTGTCATGTTGGCCAGCATTTTGTCGCGCGTAATGCCGGCGTTATGCACCAGCACATCGAGAACCTGGGTTTTTTTCAGCAAAAACTGCACCAGTATAGTCGGAGCATCAGCGGAGGTGATGTCGAGCGCCAACGACTCACCACCCAACTGTGCGGCCAGCTCATCCAAGGCCGCTTTGGCACCGGGCACATCCACACAGATCACTTTGGCACCTTCTTCGGCCAGACGGATAGCCGTGGCCTGGCCCAGACCTCTGGCTGCACCCGTGACCACGGCGATTTTGCCTTTGAGCCGCAGCGCTTCTTTGTTGCTTGTGACCGGTTTGACTTCATTGCCAACCCGCACCGGACGACCAGAGACATAGGCGCTGCGATGGCTGCAAAAAAATCGCAATGGTCCATCGAGGCGGTCGACTGCATCGCGGCTGACATACAAAAGATTGGCCGTGCTGCCCTTACGTCCGACTTCTTTGGCCAGTGTCCTGACAAATCCCTCGATTCCGGTCGCTGCCGCACGTGCAACTGGCTGCTCGCATTCCAACGGGTCGGCCGCCAGCACCACTATGCGTGCGCACTCTGCGAGCTGGCGCATCAGTGGCACAAAAAATGTGCGCAGCTGTGAAAGCGATGCCACGTCGCGGCAACCAGTGGCATCAAAAACCACTATCTCGACTTTGCTGCTGTTATCCCACACCGGTCCTGGTCGCACCATCCCACCCATTTGCTGCAACGCCTGTTTGACTGCGTCCAGCGCATAACTGCCTTCGACTGCACCCACGGCGATGTTGTGATTTTCCAGTTCGTTGAGCCGATACGGACCGGCTTCGCGTTTCAACTGAACCGGTTTGGGCAGTCCCAGAAAACGTACCACAGGACCGGTCCAACGTCCGGCGGCGTAATCAATCAATGGATCGGAATGGGGGGTCATTAAAATCTCCGGTTGCATATAAACACAATTGTCTATTAGAATCATCCCACAACTTCCGGCTATGCGCAAACTTTCATGAAACTGCGCCAGCTTTAACAAAGAGGATTTTCATTATGTTGCATGGTTCGATTCGCAAAGTAGCCATCGTGGCTGCCAACCGCATTCCGTTTGCCCGTTCCGGCACGGCCTACAGTGAACTCAGCAATCTCACCATGCTCTCGGACGTCCTCAAAGGCCTGGTGCACAAAACCGGCCTGCAGGGTGTGCGGCTTGGTGAAGTCGTCGGTGGTGCCGTCATGAAGCATTCACGCGACTGGAATATGGTGCGCGAAGCCGTGTTGTCGAGCGACCTCGATCCTGCGACTCCGGCGTATGACATTCAGCAAGCCTGCGGCACCGGACTGGAAGCCGCCATACTGGTGGCCAATAAAATCGCCCTCGGCCAAATTGATGCAGGAATTGCCTGTGGCACCGACACCACCTCAGACGCACCGATAGCGGCTAACCGCGGTCTGCAGCGTCAATTAATGAAAATCAGTCGTGCCAGAACTTCCGGCCAAAAACTGTCGGCTGCGCTGGGGCTGTTGCGCCCTTCGCATGTCATCCCTGAATTGCCCGGTGCCGGGGAACCACGCACCGGTATGAGTATGGGGCAGCATGCACAGATCACCGCCGACCGTTACGGCATCGGACGACGGGTGCAGGATGAACTGACGTTAGCCAGCCATCACAATCTGGCCAAAGCCTACGATGAAGGTTTTTTTGATGATCTGGTCATGCCTTACCATGGACTGACGCGCGACAACAACCTGCGTGTCGGTGGAACGCTGGACAAGCTGGGTAAACTGCCGGGCGCGTTTTCCAAAACCGGCAGTATTTCTGCTGCCAACGCGACGCCATTTACCGACGGTGCCTCGGCCGTGCTGCTGTGCACTGACGAATTTGCCCAGCAACATGGCCTGACCGTTCTGGCCTATATGACTACGGGAGAAGTATCGGCGGTGGATTTTCGTGAAGAGCGTGAAGGTCTGTTGATGGCCCCGGCCTATGCGATTCCACGCATGCTGGCCAAACAGGGTTTGAAACTCCAGGACTTCGATTTCTATGAAATTCATGAAGCCTTCGCGTCGGTGGTGTTGTGTACCCTGGCGGCGTGGGAGTCTGAGAGTTTTTGTCGTGAGCGATTAGGCTTGGAAGGCGCATTGGGTTCGATTGATCGCAGCAAACTCAATGTCAAAGGCAGCTCGCTGGCAGCCGGTCATCCGTTTGCCGCCACCGGTGGCCGGGTCGTGGCCACACTGGCAAAACTGCTCAGCGAAAAAGGGCATGGACGTGGTTTGATTTCGATCTGTGCTGCTGGCGGTCAGGGTGTTACTGCGATCCTTGAACGTTAAATAGCTTTGTCACGATCAAAATGCCAGCCAGTTTTCCAGATAGTCACCAACCACCTGATTAAGGCTTTTGCCCATTTTTTTATCGTAGTCGTGGTCAGTTTGTTGTGCACCGTAAAAAACTGGGCCACGGAATTTGATCCGCCGGAGTATTCCTTTTACACCGCCACGGCCAATCCAAAGCAATCTCTGGAAGCGTTCTTGCAATCAGCTTCCAGTATTCCTCCCAACGGCGGCACTGCCTATGGCCAGAATTTAGCTGCAGAAGCTGATCGCTTCGAGGTGTTATATAAACTCAAAATGCACTGAGATAAGATTCTGCGCACAAAAAAACGGCAACTCAATGGTTGCCGTTTTTCTTTACACCGACGTAAATCCGCGGTTTATTTCAACCCGCGATTTTCCAGCATAGGTTCAATCTTCGGAGCACGGCCGCGCCAGTTTTTATACATCACGCTCAGCTCTTCAGTATTGCCGCGTGACAGAATCATGGCGCGGAAACGGTCGCCGTTGGCACGGGTTAAACCACCATGCGTTTTAAACCAGTCATAGGCATCATCGGACAACATTTGCGTCCATGGATAAGCGTAATAGCCCGCTGCATAGCCATTAGCCCAGATATGCAGGAAGTAGCTCGAACGATAGCGTGATGGCACTTGCGGCAGATAGATTTTATTTTTCTTGAGCGCTGCCACTTCAAACTGATCCGCGTCCTGCAATGGCGCTTTGGCCGACAGGTTATGCCAATCCAGATCGAGCAGCGCGGCAGCACTCAGTTCGGTCATCGCGTAACCTTTGTTGAATTTACCGGCATTCTGCATTTTTGCTACTAACTCTTGTGGCATGGTCGCGCCAGTCTGGTAGTGCTTGGCATAATTGGCAAACACATCTGCCTCGGTGGCCCAATGTTCATTGAATTGCGATGGGAATTCGACAAAATCGCGCGCCGTGCTGGTGCCAGAAATGGTTGGAAACTGCTCATCAGCAAAAATGCCGTGCAAACCGTGACCGAATTCATGGAACATGGTGATCACATCATCAAACGACAGCAGTGCCGGTTGACCTGCGGCCGGTTTAGTAAAGTTGGTGACGTTATAAATGACCGGCTTGGTTCCCATCAATTTCGACTGTGAGACGAAATTATCCATCCAGGCACCACCGTTTTTATTGTCACGTTTGAAGTAGTCACAATAAAACAGCGCGATCTGCAGGCCGTCTTTGTCGATCACATCAAATACACGCACATCTTCCTGATACACCGGCAGATCATGACGTTCACGGAAAGTCAGACCATACAGCTTGTTGGCCGCATAGAACACACCATTCTGCAAGACGTTGTTGATTTCAAAATAAGGACGGATCTGATTTTCATCGACGTCATAACGTTCTTTTTTCACTTGTTCAGCATACAGATCCCAATCCCAGGGTTGCAGACTAAAGGTGGCTTGTTTTAAGGCTGCCTGATCCAGATCGATTTTAGCTTGAATATCTTTGGCTTCGAGTGCGGCACGGGCGGTAGCTGCGGGCACGAGTTTTTGCATGAAACCGATCGCTGCCGCCGGAGTTTTTGCCATCTGGTCATTCAATTTCCACGCCGAGTAACTGGCAAAGCCCAGCAATTTTGCCTGCTGCGCACGAATCGCGGCAATACGTACAATCAGTTTGCGGGTGTCGTTTTCATCGCCCATTTCAGTCCGGTTCCAGGAAGCTTTGAACAAGGCTTCGCGGGTAGCGCGGTCAGTCAGATATTGCAGCGCAGGTTGCTGAGTGGTGTTTTGCAACGTCACTACAAAACTACCTTCTGGCAAGCCGCGATCTTTGGCGGCCTGAGCAGCAGCATTGATTTCAGCGTCGGATAATCCAGCCAGTTTTTCCTTGCTGTTAACCACCAGCGCCGCTTTTTTAGTAGCGTCGCGCAGGCGGTTATTAAATTGGGAGCTTAAGGTCGACTCTTCTTCATTGAGCGCTTTCAGCTTGGTCTTGTCGGCATTCGAAAGTTTGGCGCCGGCCAGCAAAAAGTTACGGTACACCACCGTCACCAGACGCTGAGCTTCCGGATCAAGTTTCAGACTGCCGAGCTGTTGGTGGACTTTGGAAATACGTGTAAACAATGCGCTGTTAAGATAGACAGCATCACTGTGCGCAGCCAGCTTGGGCGCAATGTCTTCTTGCAATTGTTGCAGAACCGGATTGGTGTTGGCGCCGGAGACGGCATTAAATACCTGCAACACTCGGGTCAACATCTGACCAGACTTTTCCAATGCTACATAGGTGTTGTCAAACGTGGCCGGAGCCGGATTATTGGCAATCTGCTGCACTTCCAGATCGTGCTGGCGTATGCCTTCTTCGATTGCCGGCTGGTAATCACTGTCTTTGATTTTATCAAATGCCGGTGCCTGAAACGTCAGCGGACTGGCGGCATAAAACGGATTATCTGTAATGGAATCAGCCATTGCAGGTACTGAACTAGCCATTGCCATGGTAGCGGCAAGCATCATCAGGCGAAAATTGGTCATTTATTTTCCTTAAGTGACATCGGATAAAACGTCACATTATTAATCATGAACAGAGGGGTGCAACAAAAAAACAACAGTATCTCCTGCTTCGTGATGCATGTCAAACTAGCCGTTGAGCCGCTACCGCTGGTAAAAAGCACGACCGTCAGCAAAAAATTGATCCGTAAGGGGTTGCTATAAAATCTGACAACGATGATCTGCCGTTGCCACATAAGAACCATAAAACAAACCCATAAACACCGACAGCAACACATCATTGAACAGGGCATTTTCTTCCGCTGACTCCGCGTTGGCAAACTGACTGGCAAGTGCAGCTGAGGTCAAGATGGCGCTGGTGAATAAAAAAGTTCTTCCGGCATGAACATCGGTCAACATGCTGGTGAATTTGCTTCTATCTGGCAGCCCGGTTTTTAAAGTAAAGCGCACCTCCTTGCCACGGCCAAGAGCATGCAGCGCCGAACCGGTCAGTACATTGGCAGTTTCTCCCATTAGATTTAAGCCCGCGCGAGCAACAGGATTGTCCTGCTCTGGCCTGACCGGCAAATAACTGGTCACCGCACCCCGGGGGGTGGCCAGCTTGGTCATGCCGACATTGACTCCGGCCTGATTAACGACATAAATCAGACCTGTGCCGGCGACCGGCAAGAGCTCAGGTACCGTATCATCATCGAGCGTAATGACTAACTCGGTCACATCGCGCTGAAAACAAAAAACATCAAATGCCGCCAGTGATGCCGCCAAACCTGGCAATACACCGGAAATATAGGCCGCAGTGATGGCACCCATGCCAATGAGTAAATTCAAGCCACGCACAGTCAGGGAAGTTATTTTGATAGTTCCCTCAGAGTTGTCGGTAACTGCGCCCAGCAGATTGAGCAGCAATGGGTACGAGGCGGCTACCAGCGCAATCGCCATTCGCGCCTGGCGCTGTCCTTCAGGGTGCAAGTGATTCAGATTATCTTCAGCCATATCAGCGAGCATATGTCGACATAAGGTCGGAATTAAAACACTGGCCACATTTCTGCACACGAGATTGAAAAAATTGCAGGCATAACGGGTCGTGCTGCGCGGGGAACGGTTCTGCGTCACGTAGTCAAGTAAGGCCATCAGGCGCAGAATGCGGCTATTTACCAAGAAAAAGTCATCCTCGCGTCCCGACTCAACGGTTCTCAAATCTACGTCTTCGAGCGAATCTGAACTATCCTGATGATCGTAAAATGGCGTGCCTTCGGCGACATAGGTTTCCATCTCTATGGCTATTTTTTGCTCTTCGGCACTAAATTCTTGTCGGGAACATTTGGTGAATTTCTCAGCAGAAAGTAAAATTCTATTCATGCGCGCAATCACTGGCCTGACTTCCTGCGAATCCAGATCCAGTGTCTGTTCGATGACGCCGCATTGCGTGATCAGCGACTCCGGAACGGCTGAATTTTGTGGCTCCTCTAACAAGGCGGTTTTTTCCGTTGGTACGGATACCACCAGACTGATTGCTGGTGTTTTTATTTCTGAACACATGGTAAGCATGATCTCTCCTGAAATAAAGTAGCAGAGTTATCTCAAGGAAATTAGTGCCATAAATTAATGCAGAAATTTACAAATAATTTCGCACACTAACGATAATCTCAACAATGTAGTACTCTTGGTCTCGCTGCTACCAGCGCGCTTTACTAGATTAATCAGGATTTATTTTGCCTATCGAATTATTGCTTGAACGCCTACACGCTGCGGCGACATCATCTGATACTACAGCGCTGAGAGAAATCATTGATGCCATACGACCTGTCAACGCACGCGACATCACCGGTGCAACAGAAAACTTACGTGGCTTGTGCGCCTTACTCAGGCACCATCCTGAACAGGCCGAATCTTTACGACTGTATCTCATCCGCATTATCGCCAGCCGTAAGATTGTGCATTTATGCACCGATACCGGCATTACCCTGAGTCGTGGATTCTGGAGCGCCGCCTGGCAGCGGCTGATGTTTAAACTTTTGCCACCACTCATCAATGATGACTATTTAGCCGATGTGTTCGGGCAGGTTTTTAATCGTACCGATGACACCATCTGGATCAACGGCATCGATGAAAAATACTGGCTGGAATTATTGCACCTGCTCGACCTGCATCTGCACGCTGAACATACCGGTCTGCTCAATGAATTACTTTCCTCCGTCCAGGTGCTGTCGTATCGGATTACTGCCATCGGGATGGAGATGGAATTAATCCGCAATTATCCCGAAATCGAGCGCTATGAATCGCCACTGTTACGGCAGAATGATGAAATTAATGACTACATCCGCGCCTATCATCTCTCGATTACCGACCCTGCCAGCAGTCGTCGTGACAGTCGGCAGATTGATATCCTGCTGACTCAGTGCGAAGCCATTGCAGCTAAAATCAGCCGCAATGCTGCCCTTCAGGGCATTTCCATCAGCCTGACACGACTGCTGTTACGCTTGACCCAAAGCATAACCCGTTTGCGCATTATTCTGGAACTCATCGAAGCCGCCGATCAACAGCAGGTACTTATCACGGCCCTGAAGCTTTTTAAGGAACTGGTATATTTTGATAACCGTAAATACAGCATCGGCCAATTAATTAACAACAGCACCAGTCTGCTCACCCTGCAGATCACCGAACATGCCGGTCGCAGCGGAGAACATTATGTAGCTGAAAATCGGCGTGAATGGTTTGCCATGCTGCGCTCGGCTGCTGGAGCAGGTGGTATCGTTGGGTGGATGGCCACTATCAAAATTTTGTTGAGCAAACTCATGCTGGCCCCCTTTGGTTTTGCGTTTTTATTCAGCCTGAATTATTCGCTCGGCTTCATGCTGGTGCATATTCTGCACTTCACCATCGCCACCAAACAACCGGCCATGACCGCAGCCTTAATCGCCCGATCGCTGGATCAGCATAAACAGGATTTGCATGATCTGTGCGAGCTGATCGTGCAGGTTATCCGCACCCAGTTGATCGCCATTGGCGGAAATATTCTGCTGGCCATACCGACTGCCTATGCCATCGCCTGGGGTTGGCACAGCTGCTTCGGACAGGCACTGGTCACACCCGAAAAGGCGCGGCATTTATTGCAGGATCTGGATCCGCTCAACAGCTTGGCGTTGTTTCATGCGGCCATTGCCGGAGTGTGTTTATTTTTGTCCGGCCTTATTTCAGGCTATTACGATAACAAGTCCAGCTACAATAAAATTCCGGAACGTTTATGGCAGCTCACGGCAATGCAGCGCCTGTGGGGGCCGGCGCGCTGGCAAAAAATCACCACCTATATTGGCAACAATCTGGGTGCACTGGCAGGGAATTTTTTCTTTGGCATCATGCTCGGCAGCATCGGGCAAATCGGGATTTTTTTCGGCTTGCCGATCGATATCCGCCACATTACTTTTTCCAGCGCCAATTTTGCCTTTGCACTCGCTGGTCTCAATAATGAACTCAGCTGGCAAACCTGGGTGGTGTCGATTGTGGGAATTATGCTCATCGGCGCCATTAATCTGACGGTGAGTTTTTCTCTGGCGCTGCTCGTTGCCATGCGCTCGCGCAACGTCAGCTTCCAGCAAACCCGCGCCCTGCTGGCGCTGCTATGGCAACGCTTTGTGCATCATGGACGGGATTTTTTCTGGGCTCCGGCAAAATAAACAGCCGGGATCAGATCCCGGCTGGTTTTAATTTGCGCTCTCGACGGCCGCAGGAACGGCATGATAAGTCTGAACTTCGCCGTCATCAATATACTCAAACACTTTGACGATTTTCTTCACGCCGGTGAGTTCCTGCACCGAAGCCACCGCCGTTGCAGCTTCGCGCTGTGATACCCGGCCCATCAAATACACCACGCCCGATTCAGTGACTACCTTAAAGGAATTGGCATAAATATCCTTGGTACCCACTAGCTTGCCCATCACTTTGGTAGTCAGTACCGCATCGGAAGAACGCTGATTAAAGCCTGACAAAAACAGTGACACCTGAATTTCATTAACCACCGAAGCGACATTTTCAAGTGCAGTAATTTCGGCATACACACGTGCCTTGGTAGCTTCATCCTTGACTTCACCGGTGAGCAGCACCTTGCGGTTGTAGCTATTAACATCCACATGCACCGTGTCACCAAAAGCGGTATTGATGCGATTGGCACCTTTGAGTTCAATGGACGTATCTTCCGTCTGCGCTCCGAGCGTGCGCCGGTCGGAGGCCGTCATCATGCCGCCAACGGCACCGCCGACGAGCAACACCGCACAACCGGACAGACTGCCTGTCAGGCCAGCCATCAGAGTCAACACTAACACGGGACGCATCAAGCGATGCAAACCACCTGTGGATTTATTCATTAACTTCTCCTCCAAACAAAGCATTATCGATGCCATCGCAAATGCAATGGATAGTGAGCAAATGGACTTCCTGTATGCGTGCCGTACGTTCGTGCGGTACGCAGATATTGGCATCGTCGTCACCCAACATGGTGGCGATGATGCCGCCGTTTTTACCGGTCAGTGCCACCACGCGCATTTCGCGCTCCAGCGCTGCCTGCACCGCCTGCACCACATTGGCAGAATTGCCCGAGGTGGAAATCGCCAGCAGCACGTCACCGGCCTGACCAAAGGCTTGCACCTGTTTGGAATAGACTTCAGCAAAACTGTAATCGTTACCGACTGCGGTCATGATAGAACTGTCCGTAGTCAAGGCCATGGCTGGCAGTGGCAGACGTTCGCGCTCAAAACGACCCACCAGCTCGGCCGCAAAATGCTGACAGTCGGCCGCCGAGCCGCCATTGCCACAGGCTAAAATCTTGTTGCCGTTGGACAGTGCCGTAAACATGATCTCAACGGCCTTGGAAATCGGCAGCGACAATTGTTCTGCCGCCTGCATTTTGAGTTCGGCACTTTCACGGAAGTGCATTAAAATTTGTTGATTTGTCATCATGATGGTCACATAAGTTAATTCTGGAAAATGGTGGTGTGCGTCACCGCACCGATTATAGTCTAACTGACCTTATCTTTGAGATTATCCCATCACATTCCGGAGCCAACTCAATTTTCCGCCATCAATGGCGATCACATCAAAACGGCATGGCGGCATTCGGGCATAGCGCTTTAAATAGGTTTGCGCGGCGCGGCGCAACCGCTGCTGTTTGCGCACGCCGATCGAATCCGCTGCGCTGCCATAGTCGGAATGACGACGCAGGCGTACTTCGACAAAGACGACGGTACTGCCGTGCTGCATGATCAAATCAATTTCCCCATAGGGGCGCCGATAATTAGTTTCCATTAACACAAGCCCCTGTGCCAACAAATAACTTAACGCCTGCTGCTCTCCCGCCCTGCCGATAGCCTGAGTATCTCTGCGCGGCTTGACCATGTTGTTGTGCATGTAGTTCTCCCGATGTCAGATCAATGAGGTTAGTGGCCTGAAACGGAAAATAATTCCCTGCTTAATGGCGTGTTGCAGCACTATTTTCTTGTCAGGCATCATTGTTACGCGCACAATCTGCGCTGATCCCTTTACCGACACTTTTTCATGACGCCACTGCACCCACTGCTTGCCCACGCCGAACAACAGTCCTACCCGGCTTCCTGCCTGTATGTGGTGGCCACGCCGATCGGCAATATTGCCGACATCAGTTTTCGCGCCCTGACTGTGCTTGCCAAAGTGGCCGCCGTTGCCTGCGAAGACACGCGCAACTCGGCCCAACTGCTCAAGCAACTCGGCTTGTTCAAGCCGCTGATCGCTGCTCATCAGCATAATGAAAATGAAGTGGCGCAAAAAATCATCCTGCGCCTGCAACAGGGTGAAAGCATTGCCTTAATTTCCGATGCCGGAACACCCGCTGTTTCTGACCCGGGCGCGCGTATTGTCGATGCCGTGCGCACGGCAGGCTTTAAGGTTGTCCCGGTCCCCGGTGCCAGTGCCGTCATCAGCGCCTTGTCTGCCAGTGGTCTGTTGCACGAACAGTTTTATTTTGTCGGCTTTTTACCCAGCAAAGCAGGCCAGCGCGACACCGCCCTGACGCAATTACTCAGCGTACCTGCCACGCTGGCGTTTTACGAAGCTCCGCACCGGATTGTGGACACCATTGCCGCACTGACGGCACTGTTTCCACCGGAGAGAAAAATTGTGTTTGCGCGTGAATTGACCAAACTGTTTGAAGAAATTCATCGCTGTGATCTGGGACAGGCAGCCGACTGGCTCAAGGAAGACGCGCACCGCGAAAAAGGCGAGTATGTGTTACTGCTCGAAGGAGCCAGTGCCGATGTGGATGCCGAGCTGACCGAAGCCCGGCGCGTACTGGAAATTCTGCTCACCAGTTGCAGCGTCAAGCAGGCCGCCACGCTGGCCGTACAACTCACCGGTCAAAAGAAAAATGCGCTGTATCAGCTGGCGTTAGTTTTGCACAGCGGCGAAGTTGGTAGCTGAGCGATCGGCAGCACTTTCGCTTTTCCGTGGCTGACAGCTTCATCAAACACTTCTTTAATGTCGGCCAACTCTGACTTTGCTATGCGCCAGACATCGGCACTTTGCCACGCCACCTTGTTCCCTTTATGGCTATCTAACAGGCTCCACAACAAATAAAATACATAGTAAGCGCTATCTGACTGATCTTTAGGGTTTTGCCACATCAGATTGATTTTACCAAACGTATTGACATCAGGCAGATTCACGCCGTTTTTTGGATCAATACATACCAGCCGTGAATTTTTACAGGACAGTAACCAGAAGCGTTCTCCATCAAAGTAGGGCGCCAGAAAACTTCTGCCTTTATTGGTATGAATAAACTCCTGAGCTTGCTGTTTTCCTTGAATAAGTTTTCCTACAATCATTTTATGTCCACCTGGATTGGTCACTGTATACCGTCCTGCCGAATCCTGCCTTACCAGTGGAAAATTATCGTGCATCAGGTAATCAAAACCTGCCCGGAAATCCTCTGGGTTCATTTTCTGTGTTGAAGTTGCAAGAAAATTTTCTTCATACAACTGTGCAAAACGAGTTTGTTTTACGGAAGACAAAACTGTCTCGTCGGCACTTTCAACCTCACTGCCGCTCTGAGCATCTTGTTTTTTTGCGTCAGAATATATCGTTCCAAAGGAACGCCAAAACTCTTTTGAAATCGCATCGGTCTGCCTGACTATCTGCAAAAGGTCTGAAAGCTGATAACCGTGGAAATGTTCCACATGATTAAGCAAACCATTTTTTTTATTACCGGCCTGGTCGCATTGAAAAAAATCCACTCCATCAGGGCCTTGACACAGTTGATAGTAAACACCTTTACCAAAATCAAATAAAACTGGTTTATCCTCGTCTGAGGGACTTTTTAATTTTTCGAAAATAGCTAACGTCAGCCTGCGGCATTCATCCAGATTTTCAACGGTATGATACGCATTATAAACTTCTTTAAGAGAAAAATAGACCGCCAGAATACCTCCCGACAGCATGCCGCCGATAATAATTTTGAGCAGGGTAAACGCCAGCCCAGAGAGATATTGCTCGTCAAAAGCATTATCTGCTATCACCACCTCAGCTGATTCGTTTAACTGAGGTGCGCCGTCAGTCGCATAGTGCTTGACCACCTGCCTGAATATGATTGCCGGATTAACAGCCAACATTTTTTACCTCCTTATCTTCGCCAAAGTTAACCACCTGCATACAGGATTTAAGTTATAACAATTTTTTCTCACCATAAAAAGGCGTACTTTCACATAAAAATACGCCACTTTTATTTTCCGGAAATGGTACTGTCCTGGTTAAATTGGTGCTGGATGGCCTTTAAATCCGGTGCCGATATGTGCGCGATCAACTGCAAAATGTCAGCATTTCTGTCAGTCTTCCATTTTTCAATCAACGTTGTCAGCAGGTGAAAAACATAATAGCCACAATTTTCGGTATCACTAAAACTCTGCCAGTACAAACGCTTCACTTTTTTTTCGCCCATACCCGGCAGCGAAAAACCATTTTTCGGATCAATCAGCCAGGTTTTTTTATTGACCCGTACCAGTAAAACGATATGATCTTCAAAAAAGAGACCGCGCTCTTTGACGATGTAAGGCGCCACAGCGGGAATACCTTCTCTATCCGCCTGTTGAATAAAACGATTGGCCAGGCCAATATCCTCAAGTACAGAACCGACATACAGTAATGGCGACTGACTTGCCGGATCGTCGTCATTGAAGGTATATCCGCATTCATCTTTTCTAAATGACCCAGAAAAAGTTTTTTGGATGAATTCGGAAAAATGCTGGTTAAATTTTACTGAATTTAATTTGGTATGCTGTTTTTTTGACGCTGCCTGATACGACGTCATTTGATCAAGATCGGTTCTGCTTGTATCCAGAAGATCCCAATCACTCGGTTCTAAGTCCATTCCACCTTTGGCCTTCTCTACACCAGGTGTTGACGGCACTTCGGGATTCGCACTGTCGATCAGTGTAAATTCATCCTCTTCCGCCGAATTTTCCTCCGACAAAGGTTGCATTACTATCGTAATGGCATCCTTGCTGGTGCTAACCGAATCCAGTAAGTTTTGCAGTGAAAATCCTTTGGAATACCCAAACATTTCAAGACAATACGCCTTGTTACTGTTTCCATCCTGATCGCAGCTGTTGATATCAATGTGACCGTTACCCTGGTCTGTCAATTTAAAGTAGATCCCATTACCAAAATCAAATAAATAGTGATCCGCACTGTTACCCGGTTTTTTAAACTGGCCGAGCTGATCCAGAAACAAACCCACCAGCCGATCACATTCCGCCAGATCATCTTCCGAGTAAATGACATTATGGGTATCTTTGATGATCGAATACATCGAGTAAGCCCCACCAGTAACTACACCAAAAAAAATAAGTTTGAGAATTTTGAACGCCAGGTTCGGTGTACGCAACTCTTTATACACCTCCATGGCGATGTCTCTTTTAAAGCTTTCAGTAATCTCTACAGGTTGCCCATCACCTTGCAGCAATTTTTTCGACTGATACTGAATCGCCTTTTGTATGACTGTTTGTGGATTTATTTTGAACATGGTGCGCCCGTAATAGTAATTAAAGAATCGGGTCCTGCGTACAACAGAACCGAGCTTTCATTAATATCACAGGTTGTTTGTTTTTTTAATTAGGGTTTTATGCAGAAGTGGGTAAGAAATGACGACGAACAACAACCTACCTGGCGATACCAACCGTCGCGGATCTCCAGAACAGCTAGCATGGGCAGTGACTTAGCGCTGCACGATCACCGGCTTGGTCACACCCGAGCTGACTGCTGCCTGAATGGCGCTGGTGGCGTCTTCGCGGGAGTTGAAGGGACCGCTGAATAACCGGTACAGCGTGCCTTGCTGCACAATTTCAAACGCTGGCAATTGGTTCAACGTGGTTTGCAGACGGCTCAAAGTAGCTTCGGCATTGGCGCGTAAGCCAAAAGCTCCGAACTGTAAATAGACTCCGCTAACGCTGTCTGACGCAGTAGTCATGGCAGGTGCAGTGATAGCGGCGGCCGTGACATTAGCGACTGCATTGGCCGCGACCAGTGATTCAAAGGCGGCTGTATCGGCTGGGATGGACACCGGTACCGGTGACGCAACTGGCGCGGGAACAGGGCGGATGGCCACTGTTTCGCTGCTGTGATGCTTTTTGTTTTCCGCCATTTTTTCGATGTCGGCTGGCAGCAAACGTTCGAGCAACAATTCACTGCTGCCCTTGCTCAGATAATCGAGCTTAAGCGCGGCGGTGTAGGATAAATCGACGATGCGACTGGAATGAAACGGACCGCGATCATTGATTTTGACGATCACCTGGCGACCATTGCTGATATTGGTGATGCGCGCATACGAAGGAATCGGCAGGGTCGGATGAGCGGCGGTCATTTTGTACATGTCGTACAGTTCACCCGACGAGGTTTTTTGCCCATGGAATTTTTTACCGTACCAGCTGCCAGTGCCACGCTGACTGAACGGGGTATCGTCGAGCATAGGGGTATAGGTTTTGCCAAACACAACATACGGTTTGTTACCCGATCTGGCATATGGTTCGACTTTGGGTTCGGCGTCGAGGATGAGTTCCAGATCAGCAGGTGGATTTTCTCCCGGGCCATCGTCTTTATAATAGGCGCCGCGTCCGGAACCGGCTTTGGGCAACGCCGGCAAAGATTGGGGCTGAGGCTGCACCGTTGCCGTGGTTCTGGTCGCGCTTACCGGACTGGCCACTCTGGGCGCACTGCCGCAGGCTGCCAGCAGCAGGGCAAACAGCAGAACGAACAGGTGGCGGAATGCTGACATGGTGTTCCCGTGCATCAGGTTTGTATCAACTTGCGATGGCGCTGAATACTCATCAGAATCCCGGCACCAAAACCCAGCGTCACCAGCGCAGTGCCGCCATAACTCATTAACGGCAGCGGCACGCCGACCACCGGAATAATCCCGCTGACCATGCCCATGTTAACGAAGGCATAGGTAAAAAAGATGGTGGTGATGGCACCGGCGAGCAGGCGGGTAAAAAAGGTGGGGGCGTTGGCAGCAATCATCAGACCGCGGACAAACAACAGCAGGTACAGACCCATTAATACGCAGCAGCCGATGAGACCAAATTCTTCGGCAAACACGGCAAAGATAAAATCGGTGGTGCGTTCCGGTATGAATTCCAGATGCGCCTGGGTGCCATTGAGCCAGCCCTTGCCGGTAATGCCGCCCGAGCCGACCGCGATGGTGGATTGAATGATGTGAAAGCCCTTACCCAACGGATCGGTGGTGGGATCGATTAAGGTCAGCACCCGTTCGCGCTGATAGTCGTGCATGCCGTGCCAGACCAGCGGCATGCTGGCCAGTCCGGCGACCACCGCACCGATAATCACACGCCAGGATAATCCGGCCAGAAAGATCACGGCCAGACCGGCGGCCAGCACCAGCATGGCGGTGCCAAGATCGGGTTGACGTACGATAAAGGCAATCGGCAAAATCAGAATCGCGGCGGCAACCAGAAATTCGCGCCAGCCAACGGCACCTTCGCGTTTCTGGAAATACCAGGCCAGCATCAGCGGCATGGCGATTTTCATGATTTCGGAGGGTTGCAGCACCATGCCGACATTAATCCAGCGGCGCGAACCTTTTTTGACAATGCCGAACAGCGCCACAGCAATCAACAGACTCACGCCGATGGTGTACAGCGGCACAGCAAAGCGCATCAGTGTTTGCGGCGGCACATTGGCAGCGATCCACATCACAATAAAGGCGACGATAATATTGCGCAGCTGGTCTTCAACCCGACCGGGAAAATCAATCCCGGCCGAATACAGCGTGACGATGCCCACCGACATGAGCAGGAACAGAATAATGGCCAGAGGTCCGTCAAACACCGTCATGTACGGTTTGATCGCCTGCCAGGGGGAACGGTGTCTGCGCATGGGTATCCTGTTATCGGTTCTGGGCCGGGGTGATGGCACCGGCGGCCGGACCACCTTCGGACTCGGCTTCGGCCTTGGCTTCGGATTCGGACTGCATCAGGCTGGGGTCGCCATGTTCGGCAGGTTCGCCATCCATGCTCTTGATGAGTTCGCGGGCTTTATCATCCGGACGTTTTCCGAGGATGTAATAGTCGAGTGCCAGCTTGGCTATCGGGGCCGCACCGGCAGCGCCAAATCCGCCGTTTTCCACAATCATGGCGATGGCAATGCGTGGTTTGTCGAGCGGCGCAAAAGCGGTATACAGCGCATGATCGCGGAAGCGCAGGGCAATATTGTTGGCATTGTATTTCTCACCTTTTTTAATCCCGATCACCTGTGCGGTACCAGTTTTACCGGCCGATTCATACCCGGCATTGGCAAACACCGAACTGGAGGTACCTTCTTTAGTGACTCCGGCCATGGCGTGTTTGATGAAATCGATATTTTCTGGCTTGAGCGCAATCCGCATGCTTTCTTTGGGCACCGTCAGCGTGCGCGCATGGGTTTGCGGATCTTCAATCATTTTCACCAGATGGGGTTTCATTACTACGCCATTATTGGCCAGGGTGGCGACGGCATGGGCAATTTGCAATGGCGTAAAACTGTTATAGCCCTGACCAATCCCGAGTGAAATGGTTTCACCGGCATACCATTTTTGTTGTGCGATTTTTTTATAGTAACCGCGTTTCCAGGTGGTTGAGGGCAGCACGCCGATGCGTTCATGCTCCAAATCAATGCCGGTCTTGTCACCAAACCCGAAGGGCTGCATAAAATCATGAATCGCATCCACACCCAGATCATTGGCCAGCATGTAGTAATACGTGTCGCACGACGCCACAATCGATTTATACATATCAACCATGCCATGACCGCCGGGTTTATCATCATTGAAGCGATGACCGCCGAGCATAAAATAACCGGCGTCGGCGATCGCAAAACTGGGCGTGCGCTTACCCAGTTCCAGAGCGGCTAAGGCCATAAACGGTTTATAGGTGGAGCCCGGTGGATAGCTGCTGGTGAGCGCGCGGTTGATCAGCGGCTTGTCGATCGAATTATTCAGACTGTCCCAGTTAGCCTGATCAATACCTTCAACAAACAGATTGGGATCGTACGTCGGTTTGGAGACGAATGCGAGTACATCACCGGTGGACGGATCGATGGCGACCAGCGCGCCGCGTTTATCACCGAAAGCCTCTTCAACAATTTTTTGCAGTTCAATATCAATGGATAAAATCAGATTGCTGCCGGACGTTGCCGGAGAGCGCGACAGCGTGCGCACCGCGCGGCCACCGGCGGAAACTTCCACTTCTTCGCTCCCGGTCGTGCCATGCAACATTTTTTCGTAACTTTTTTCCAGCCCTTCCTTACCGATATAATCAGTGCCACTATAGTTATCGGCATCATCTTCGGACTCATCGAGTTTTTTAGCGTCCGATTCACTGATGCGACCGATATAACCAATCACATGGGAAGCAATTTCACCCATGGGATACTGGCGAAATAAGCGCGCCTGAATTTCCACGCCAGGAAAACGAAAACGCTGCACGGTAAAGCGTGCGACTTCTTCATCAGACAGGCGCGTGCGGATCGGCAGGCTTTCAAAACTCTTGGAATCTTCCATGAGTTTTTTAAAGCGTTTGCGGTGCTTGGGTTGAATATCGACCAATTCAGCGAGTTCATCGATGACGACATCGAGATCCTGACTGATTTTTGAGGGGGTGATTTCCAGGGTATACGCCGAAAAATTACGCGCCAGCACCACACCATTGCGATCCAGGATCAGGCCGCGATTGGGCACGACTGGGACAATCGAAATCCGGTTGTCTTCCGCCTGGGTGGCATAGACTTCATGCTTAACAATTTGCAGCCAGACAAAGCGGGCAAAGAGCAGGGTAAAGCAAAAAAAGATCAGCCCGGCGATGGCGAACAGACGTATGCGAAAAAAATATAACTCACGCTCGGTGTTTTTAAATTCGGTCATGGCGTGGCGTTAAATCGGACGGGTGTCATCGCGGTCGATCGCACGGCGTTGTGGCGCGAGCAATACCCAGGTGGCCAGCGGCCATAAGGCAGCGGTGACGATGCTTTCAATAAAAAACAGCCAGCCGGGAAATTTGCCATTCACCAGCAGCTGAATCGAGGCCTGAATGATTTGCGTCACCAGAAACAGCGGAAACACATGCAGCGCCTGCGTCATCGGCGTAAACCACAGTACGCGCCGGTGGATGGTAATGGCAAAATACGACAGCAGCGTGTAGGCCAGAGCGTTTTCACCCAGCAGGGAAGCCGTATGCACATCCATTAACAAACCCATGAAAAAAGCCACTCCGATGCCGACTTTGCGCGGCTGATGGATGCTCCAGAATACCAACGTGAGGGCTACAAAATCAGGCACACCAGCCATGGTGCCCCAGGGTAAAAAGTTGAGCAGGAACGTCACCAGTAAACTGGTAAAAATAAATACCGTGCTGACCGGCAGCAGAATATAGTGAGGCTGATTCATGGTGGCGGCACTTTGGGTGAAGTTTCGGCACTGTCGCGCGTAACCCGACGGTTGATTTTTTTAGCTTTGCCCTCTTCGTCTTCCGGCCGGGCAATGATATGGGTATCGACGAGCAGGATCAGCACTTCTTTATAGCGATCCAGTCCGGCGATAGGCAGACAGACGATGCGCTCAAAGGTGGTGGAAGCATTGTTTTCGACCAGCGTGGCGCGGGCGACAAACAGACCCGGCGGATAAATGCCATCGATACCGGACGTCACCAGAATATCGCCGGCTTTAATATCCGCATTGCTGGGCACGCGCAATTCCAGATTGCCGACCTGGCCTTTGCCGTACACCACGCTGCGCAAACCATTGCGTTGGACCTGCACGGGAATGGCCTGATCTTTATCGGTCAGCAGAGTCACTTCCGAGGTGAGCGGAAAAACCCGGGTAACCTGACCGACCACGCCGCGATCATCAATCACCGGCTGTCCGAGTGCGACACCATTTTGAATGCCGCGGTTGAGAATAATACGCCGACTGAAACTGTCGCGCGCATCGTACAGAATTTCAGCCATTACCGATTTCACTCTGACCTGCTCGCTGGTGGCCAGCAGACGACGCAGCTGGGCGTTTTCCAGCTTGAGTTGCGCATCCTGTTGCAGATTTAAGGCCTGGGATAACTGGGTCTGTCGGAGGCTGGCATTTTCTTTTTGCAGCACGCCGAGCTGGGCAAAATAGTTGCCCAGATTATGCACCGCGTCACGCGGCATGACCGCCACCATTTGCAGCGGATAGAGTGCAGAACCGACTACCTGACGAACCAAGCCCAGTGTTTGCAGGCGCGCATCAATGAGGAGCAACATGATGGCGACCAGTGAAAAGAACACCACTTTGACGCGTGCCGACGCGCCTTGTTTGAATAGTGGTGGTGGGCTATATTCCATCGTCGTTAATCACTGTTTTGAGTTTGCACAGCTTACCTGTCAGGGCACAAAAAAACAGCAGACAAAACTAGGTTAGGGTGCTGTTTTTTGACAAAGCGATTAAATACCTTCAGCCATGCCGAAGGGTAATTTTCTGTTATTCGTACGAGAACATCGAACCCAGTTTTTCAATTCTGTCGAGTGCCATACCAGAGCCGCGCACCACACAGGTCAGCGGATCTTCGGCCACGATCACCGGCAAGCCGGTTTCTTCCATCAACAAACGGTCCAGATCACGCAACAACGCGCCACCACCGGTGAGCATCATGCCTTTTTCGGCAATATCAGCGCCGAGTTCAGGCGGCGTTTGCTCGAGCGCGTTTTTCACTGCCGAAACGATGTTGTTGAGCGGATCAGTGAGTGCTTCCAGAATTTCATTGCTGGAAATGGTAAAGGAGCGCGGAATACCTTCAGACAGATTGCGACCCTTAACTTCCATTTCCTTGACTTCGGAGCCTGGGAACGCCGAACCGATGGTTTTTTTGATCGCTTCGGCCGTTTGTTCGCCGATCAGCATGCCATAGTTGCGACGAATGTAGTTAACAATCGCTTCATCAAATTTATCACCGCCGACGCGGATCGAACCTTTGTAGACCATGCCGCCCAGGGAAATAATACCGACTTCGGTGGTACCGCCACCAATATCAACCACCATCGAACCAGTCGCTTCGGACACCGGCAGACCGGCACCAATCGCTGCGGCCATCGGTTCTTCAATCAGATACACCTGCGAAGCACCGGCGCCGAGTGCCGATTCACGGATGGCGCGACGTTCCACCTGAGTAGAACCGCAGGGAACGCAAATGATGATCCGTGGGGATGGTTTGAAAAACTTGGTGTCGTGTACCATGCGGATGAATTGCTTGAGCATTTGTTCGGTGACGGTAAAGTCAGCAATCACGCCATCTTTCATCGGACGGATGGCTTCAATATTGCCCGGCACTTTACCGAGCATCTGCTTGGCTTCCTTACCGACAGCCTGAATGGTTTTTTTGCCGTTCGGGCCGCCTTCCTGGCGTATGGCCACTACCGACGGTTCATCCAGAACAATGCCCTGGCCGCGTACATAAATAAGTGTATTGGCTGTACCTAAATCAATGGCCAGGTCGTTAGAAAAATAGCTGCGAAAAAAACCAAACATGATCATCCTGTGCGCTGATAGTGCGCGTTTAATATTGGGGAATTGGGTGTCCTGCACTGAAAATTCAGCTTGTCTGCTCAGCAGAGTGCGCATTGTGCACGCATGATCCGCTTATTGTCAGACATTAACCCCGCATTCTACCTTATAATTTGCATAAATTTAGATCAGTTACATGCATTAACATCTGCATTTCTGCACTGACGATGAAGCGATTTTGTATTTTTAACCATTTATTTCTTTCCCAAATCAATTTTGCGCGCAGAATCACCTGTTCTGCCGGTTTTTGATTCAAGATTAACAATGTCAACTGCGGCACTGCCGACCTTAAATTATGTCTCTTAAAGAAACTGATGTGACCCGCATTGCGCATCTGGCGCATCTGGAATTATCGGCCGAACAAACCGGCAAAACTCTGGAACAACTCAATGGCATTTTTGCACTGGTTGAACAGATGCAGGCCGTCGACACCACTGGGATCGAGCCGCTCAGCCATCCGTTTGCGCTGGTAGTTGATCAACTCGCACTGCGGCTGCGCGACGATGTGGTGACCGAAACTAACCATCGCGCTGATTATCAGCAATGTGCGCCGGCAACTCAGGATGGTCTGTACCTGGTTCCCAAGGTGATTGAATAATCTGCTGCCTGTACCAACGGCTTCCTCTGATTGCTTACTGAATACCCCATCATGCACACTAAAACGCTTACTGAACTTTCTGCTTTGCTGCACAGCAAACAGCTGTCAGCCACGGAACTGGCGCAACATTATCTGCAGCGCATCGCCGCTTCCGATCTGAATGCCTTTGTCCATGTTGATCCGGCACTGACACTGGCGCAGGCAACGCAGGCCGATATCCTGCTGTCCCAGGGCAATGCGCCAGCACTGGCAGGCATTCCGATCGCGCACAAAGATATTTTTGTCACCCGTGGCTGGCGCTCTACCGCTGGCTCCAAAATGCTGGCCAACTACACCAGCCCGTTCGATGCCACGGTGGTCGAACGTTTAGGTCAGGATGGCATGGTTACGCTGGGCAAACTCAACTGCGACGAATTCGCCATGGGCTCGGCCAATGAAAATTCCTTTTTTGGCGCAGTAAAAAATCCCTGGGACAAGCGCGCCGTGCCGGGTGGCTCTTCCGGTGGTTCCGCCGCCGCGATTGCCGCCCGCCTGACACCGGCGGCCACCGGCACCGATACTGGCGGATCGATCCGTCAACCGGCTTCCTTCTGCGGTGTTACCGGCATCAAACCGACCTATGGTCGGGTATCGCGATATGGCATGATCGCGTTTGCCTCTTCGCTCGATCAAGGTGGCCCGATCGCCCAGAGCGCCGCCGATTGCGCGCTGCTGCTCAACAGCATGGCCGGTTTTGATGCACGCGACTCCACCAGCCTGCAACATCCGCAGGAAGATTTCCGCTGCGAACTCAACACTCCCCTCACCGGTTTGCGCATCGGCGTACCGCGCGAATTTTTCACCGCCGGTCTGGCTGCAGATGTGGAACAGGCCGTGCGTGCTGCGCTGGCAACCTATGAAAAACTGGGCGCCACTCTGGTAGACATTTCCCTGCCAAAAACCGAACTGTCGATCCCGGTGTACTATGTGATTGCTCCGGCCGAAGCGTCTTCCAATCTGAGTCGCTTTGACGGTGTACGCTACGGCCACCGCGCCGCCAGTTACGATGGTCTGACCGACATGTACAAAAAATCCCGCACCGAAGGTTTTGGCGATGAAGTCAAACGTCGGATTCTGGTCGGCAGTTATGTACTCTCGCACGGTTATTACGATGCCTATTATTTACAGGCGCAAAAACTGCGTCGCCTCATTGCCAATGATTTCCAGTCTGCCTTCGCGCATTGCGATGTCATCATGGGACCGGTAGCACCGACCGTGGCCTGGGATCTGGGCGACAAGGCCGATGATCCGGTGGCCAATTATCTGGCTGATATATTTACCCTCTCCACCAGTCTGGCCGGCTTGCCCGGCATGTCGATTCCCTGCGGTTTTGGCCAGGGAGAAAAAAACAGTCAACGTCCGGTCGGGTTGCAACTGATCGGCAATTATTTCAGCGAAGCCAAACTGCTGGGAATTGCCCACCAATATCAGTCTGCCACCACCTGGCACACACAAATACCGGCTATCTGAAAAGGAAAACATGATGGAATGGGAAGTCGTTATCGGGTTTGAGACACATGCGCAGTTATCAACCCAGTCAAAAATTTTTAGTGGTTCGTCGATCCAGTTTGGTGCCGAACCGAATACGCAGGCCAGCCCGGTCGATCTGGCGCTGCCTGGCGTGTTGCCAGTCTTAAACCGCGGTGCGGTTGAAAAAGCCATCCAGTTTGGTCTTGCCGTGAATGCCACGATTGCACCGGTGTCAGTATTTGCGCGCAAAAATTATTTTTATCCCGATCTGCCCAAAGGCTATCAGATCAGTCAGTTTGACTTGCCGGTAGTGCAGGGTGGGGTGGTCAGCTTTGTCATGGAACGCGATGGCCAGAGTGAAATCCGCTCGGTACAACTCACGCGCGCGCATCTGGAAGAAGATGCCGGTAAATCACTGCATGAAGATTATCAGGGCATGAGCGGCATCGATCTTAACCGTGCCGGCACACCGCTGCTGGAAATCGTCACCGAACCGGTCATGCGCAGCGCCACCGAAGCCGTGGCCTATGCCAAGGCACTGCATTCGCTCGTTACCTGGCTCGGTATTTGCGATGGCAATATGCAGGAAGGTTCATTCCGCTGCGACGCCAACGTCTCGGTACGTCCGGTTGGCCAGGTTGAATTCGGCACGCGCTGTGAAATCAAAAATCTGAATTCCTTCCGCTTTCTGGAAGACGCCATCAATATCGAAATCCGTCGTCAGATTGAACTCATTGAAGATGGTGGCAGAGTGGTGCAGGAAACCCGGCTGTACGATCCGGATAAAAAACAGACCCGCTCGATGCGCAGCAAAGAAGATTCGCAGGATTACCGTTATTTCCCCGACCCCGATCTGTTGCCGCTGGTGATCGATCAGGCCTGGATTGCGCGCGTACAGGCTGGCATGCCAGAACTGCCAGCCGCCATGCGTACCCGCCTGATTGCCGAACTCGGCCTGTCCGAATACGACGCCATGGTGCTGACCCAAAGCAAAGCCACGGCCAGTTATTTTGAAGCCGTGGTACAGCATGCAGGTGCCGCCCAGGCCAAACCGGCAGCCAATTGGATGATGGGTGATGTGGCGTCCACGCTCAATCGCGAAGGGCTCGACATTGCCGCCATTCCGGTCGGCCCGGCCCAGCTGGCACTGCTGTTGCAACGCATAGCCGACGGCACCATTTCCAACAAAATCGCCAAGGAAGTCTTTGCCGCCATGTGGCAGGCCGCATCCACCGAAGTGGCGCTGGCCGACAGCATTATTGAAGCCAAGGGATTGAAGCAGATTTCCGATCCGGACGCACTGGAAAAAATCATCGATGAAGTCCTGGCAGCGAATGCCAGATCGGTGGAAGAATTCCGCGCCGGTAAAGAAAAAGCCTTCAATGCCTTGGTCGGTCAGGCCATGAAAGCCACCAAAGGCAAAGGTAATCCGGCGCAGGTGAATGCCTTGTTGTTAGCCAAACTTAACGCCGCATAATGTATTGATCAACATGATCAGGATTTCGCCACCTTGTCTTGTGTCCTGGTGTCGAAATCCGCAGCATCATGACGTTCGTGCAACTGACTCGCCGGATCACCGGAAACCCGATTCACCATGCGTCCGCGTTTTACCGCCGGACGCTGCGCGATCTGCCCGGCCCAGCGCAGCACATGGGTATATTCCTGCACCTGCAAAAACTCACCGGCTTCATATAACTGCCCCATGGCCAGCACGCCATACCAGGGCCATATCGCCATATCAGCGATAGTGTACTCGTCACCGGCAATATACTGACTCTCAGCGAGCCGACGATCAAGCACATCCATTTGCCGTTTAACTTCCATGGCATAGCGATCAATCGCGTATTCCACCTTGATCGGTGCATAGGCATAGAAGTGACCAAAACCACCACCCAAAAATGGCGCACTGCCCATTTGCCAGAACAGCCATGACAGGCACTCAGCTCTGGCTGGACCACCAGGCGGCAGAAAAGCGGCAAATTTTTCTGCCAGATACATCAGAATCGCACCAGACTCAAACACCCGCACCGGAGTCGAAGCGCTGCGATCCAGGAGCGCCGGAATTTTTGAGTTCGGATTGATTTCGACAAACCCACTGCTAAATTGCGCCCCTTCGCCGATATTGATCAGCCAGGCATCATACTCGGCACCGCTGTGGCCGGCGGCCAGCAGCTCTTCCAGCATCACCGTGACCTTGACCCCATTAGGCGTTCCCAGTGAATACAGCTGCAACGGATGCCGCCCGACAGGCAACTCCAGCGTATGGGTCGGCCCGGCGACGGGGCGATTAATATTGGCAAACCGTCCGGTTTGGCCACTCTTGGGAGTCCAGACGCTAGCCGGGGTGTACGTTGCGGGAGTATTCATGGGATGCCTGACCTTATATGAGTGAAAGATGCTACCGCCAAATAAATTCTACGTATTTTTTTCCATAATATTGCTTGGAATACTATCCATACTAAGTTGATTTTTTTCTTCCCAATATAATTGAATACCTTCCTTACCTTTGCTGATAGCCCAGTCACTGAGTAACTCTCTATCTTCAACATAATTGTAAGTTGGCACGGCCATGCCACAGGAGGTTTGTACCAAATCAATCGCTAAATCGAAAATTTGACGGGCGCCTGGAAGTGGCTTGAACAAAGAATACAACTCGTCCCATTCAGCGTCATTTTGATGAATTACTTTGGCCGTGCCGTAAAGACGCAAGATAAGTGGCGGCCCATCGAAGGCACAAAACATGATCGTCATACGGGGATTGACTTGTACATGGGCCGATGTTTCATTTCCGCTGCCAGTGACATTCAACCAGGCTACCCGATTATTATTTATCACCCGCAGGGAATCCATTCCTTTCGGGGATATGTTCACTCTGCTGGTATCTGTTGCTGTTCCGACGAAAAAAAGCTTCTGTTCCGAAATGAACTGAATCCATCGTTCAGAAAGTTCTGAAAATTGCTTAGCCATGATTAACTCTACCCACTCTGTTCATCCTGTAAGGACAATAATTTAAAAGTAAATAAATAGCAATGCACAGAGTTATTTCTTTCCGGCTGCCAGGCGGGCAAACGCATGATCGGTAGTTTAGTTGACCGCAGATTGTGAAGAAGCGTTCTAATGAATTTCGTCAACTTAATCGCCCCGGGTGACGTTTTTGGAGTACGCAGTGACTGCTGCGCTACGTAACTTAAACTAAACAGGGAACTATCATGAACAAATTAATCACCACATTACTTGCTGCCACCTTAGCTACTGGTGCTGCATTTGCTCAAACTCCTGCAGCCACACCGACGGCACCTGCTGCGCCAGAAACGAAAGTCGTGACGGTGGCACCAGTGACAACAGCAAAAGCAGAAACGCCGGTCGTTGTGGCCCCAGCGACTGAAAAAACGACTGCCAAAGTTGCGGTTGCCAAAAAAGAAGTGAAGCCGACAGCAGTGAAAGATGCGACGGCTAAATAAGGTGACTCAGGCTTGAAGGTAAAAAAAACGGCGCTTTATGCGCCGTTTAAATTACAAAGGTCAATTCAATGTTGCACGGTGAAATGCAATTTCGTTAAATCAAAGCCCTGTTTGCGTGCAACTTCAAGTGCGGAGTCAAGCTGATCTTGTGGAAGTTTTTTGGAACGTGAAAGCAACCACAGGTAATGTCGGTCCGGGTTTCCGACCAGGGCCCATCTGTATTCCGAATCAAGGCCAAGAATCCAATAGTCTGCCCAAAACGGTCTGAAGAATGAAACACGCAGCCTGGCTGGATTACTGCCGTCAACGGCTTCGGCTACACCATCAGCCTTGTCGATTCCATTTTCTGTCAGGCATTGATTATGTACCCCGATTTTTCCTTCAGGCTCAAGCGTGTAATTGGCCTGTGTGTTGGCAATGCAGTGCCGCTGAAAAAACATCGGGAACGATCCGATTTCATACCAGGTGCCAGCGTAACGCAGCAAATCGAGATTATCGACGCTGGTGACTTTTGTTTCATTTTTGTCCGATGTAACACAGGCGCACAAAAGCAACGTAAAGATAACAATCAGATTTCGTAACATGAGTTTGCCTTCTGGTTGAAAGGTTCTGCAGCGATGGATTTACTTACCCTGCTTAACCCTCAGCTCACAACGTCTGCAACAACCGGATTTCATCCGCAATCACTTCCGGATCATAGCTGCGCAGGATTTTTTTGACCGTGGCGTTGAGCTGCAGCAGATCGAGATTCATGACTTCCTGTTTAATCTCCAGCAACTGCGCCGGTGGCATCGACAATACCCGGAAACCCATACCGAGCAACAATCGGGTGAGCTTGATGTCGCCCGCCATGCCGCCGCAGATCGACACCGGAATACCGGCCTTGTCGGCGGCTTTGACTGTCATGTGCAGCAGTTGCAAAATCGCCGGATGAACATCGTCGTACAGATGCGCCACGGCGTAATCGGCACGGTCGATGGCCAGGGTATATTGAATCAGATCGTTGGTGCCAACCGATAAAAAATCCAGTTTTTTGACAAACATCGGCAGGCTCAGGGCAGCGGCCGGGATTTCTATCATGGCACCGATTTTCATTTTCGGATCAAAGGCCTGTCCCAGTTGAGTCAGTTGCTGTCTGGCCTGTGCCACCATCGCCAGGGTCTGATCGATTTCAAAAGAGTGCGACAACATTGGAATGAGCAGCTGCACTTCACCAAACGCCGAGGCGCGCAAAATCGCCCGCAACTGGGTCAAAAATAATTGTGGTTCGGCCAGACAGTAACGTATCGCGCGCAAGCCGAGTGCCGGATTGAGGGTGGAATTATCCGATTCATCAAGCGGCTTGTCGGCACCGACGTCGAGCGTGCGTATCGTCACCGGGCGGCCTTTCATGGCCACGACGGTAGTTTTGTAAGCCTCAAACTGCTCTTCTTCGGTGGGCAGCATATTGTTGCGGCCCATGAATAAAAATTCCGAACGGAACAGACCCACGCCGGATGCACCGACTTCATTGGCCGCATGCGCATGTTCGGGTAACTCGATATTGGCCAAGAGCGTAATCGTGGTGCCATCTTTGGTGACGGCCGAGGTCTTTTTTAAGCGCGTGAGTTTTTTGCGGATGCGCTGCAGTTCGGCCTGTTTGTCGCGATACTCGTCGAGCACAATCTGCGGTGGCGCAACGATGACGACACCGGCGACACTGTCGATAATGAGCCAGTCATCCTGTTTAATCAATTCGCTGGCATTACCCATCCCGACCACGGCCGGAATACCCAGACTGCGCGAAACAATAGCGGTATGAGCGCTGTGGCTGCCTTCATCGGTGACAAAGCCGACAAAGGCGGAATTCTGAAACTGCATCATGTCGGCCGGAGAAATATCCCTTGCCACCACGATCATGTGGGCATTCTGTTCATCCACTCCGGTATGGCTGGGCAGGACGGTGGCTGAGCCGGTCAGCAGTTTTAAGATGCGGTCGGCGACCTGAGCAATATCGGCTTTACGTTCGCGCAGATAGTCATCTTCGATTTCATCAAACTGGGCCAGCAAGACATCGATCTGGGTAACGAGCGCCCATTCGGCATTGTAATGACGGGTACGAATAATTTCGAGCGGCGCCTGCGCCAACATCGGATCGGATAAAAACAGCGAATGCACGTCCAGAAAAGCACCCAGTTCAGAGGGTGCATCGGCGGGCAGATCGGCCCAGACTTTTTGCAGTTCGCGATCAGCCGCTGCCAGGGCATTTTGCAGGCGCAGCACTTCGGCTTCCACCTGTTCCTGACCCACCAGATAATGCTGAACTTCGAGCGCGGCCGGATGCAACAAATGAGCGCGACCAATGGCAATGCCACGTGAAACCGGGATGCCTTGCAGTGTAAATGAAATCATATGCCCCCCCGATAGTGTATTACCTGACGTGTTGCTTAATAAATTACTCGCCTTCACCAAAACGTTCGGCCACCAGCGTGGTCAGTGCGGCGCTGCATTCGTGCTCATCTTCACCGGTGGTTTCGACGCTGATACGACTGCCTTTGCCGGCGGCCAGCATCATCACGCCCATTATGGATTTGCCATTGACGCGTTTGTTATTGCGTGTGATCCAGACTTCCGATTTGTACTTGGAGGCCAGTTGGGTCAGTTTGGCAGATGCCCTGGCGTGTAGCCCGAGCTTGTTGACAATTTCCAGTTCTACTTGCATTTTGTGTCCTCAGTGTGAATGAACTCGTGGTCCATTTTCTCTATAATTTAATGGGGTGCGATCCGCAGCCGGTTGTCGACCCGCACCGCCCCATTTTGTGCTCCTGCCTGCGCCATTTCAAATACTACTTCCAGGGTGTCATTCCGGTACGTCAGTGCCCGCAACAACATGGGCAAACTCAGACCGGCCAACACCACCACCTGATCGAGGGCATCGAGTTTCTGGCTGCAATTGGCGGGAGTTCCACCAAACACATCCGTCAACACCAGCACGCCATCACCCAGATTGAGCCGCTCAATGGCCTGCTTGGCCAGCTCAATAACTTCTTCAGTACTTTGATCCGGCTGTACATCGATGGCTTCGAGGTACTCCGGTTTGCTGCGAAAAACATGTTGTGCCGCAATAATAAAGGCATTCCCCAGTGGTGCATGTGCCAATATAAGTAGTCCAACCATGGATTAAACCCGCTCCAGTGCATCAATAAACATGGCTGCCACATCAAACCCGGTTTGCTGCGTAATTTCTTGGAAGCAAGTTGGGCTGGTGACATTCACTTCGGTTAAATAATTCCCTATGACATCACAACCGACTAATAATAAACCGCGTTGGGCCAAAATTGGCGCTAAAGTTGAAGCTATTTCACTTTCTTTCGCTGTCAGGGGCTGTGCCACCCCTGTTCCGCCGGCCGCCAGGTTGCCTCTGACTTCGCCTGCCACGGGTATTCTAGCCAAAGAAAACGGTACAACTTTGCCGCCAATCAATAAAACCCGCTTATCGCCGTGCTTAATTTCCGGGATATAACGCTGCCCCATAATGGTACGACTGCCATTTTGAGTGAGCATTTCGATAATAGCGCCCAGGTTAAGGCCATCGGCGCCGACTTTAAAAACCCCGGCGCCTCCCATGCCATCGAGCGGTTTTAAAATGATGTCCCCATGTTCGGCATGAAAACGCCGCAAGCGCGCTTCATCGCGGGTAACGATGGTCGGGGCGGTAAATTGTGGAAATTGCGCAATACTGAGCTTTTCGTTATGACTGCGGATGGCGGCCGGTTTGTTAAACACCCGTGCACCAGCGAGCTCGGCGAGTTCAAGCAAATAGGTGGCGTAGACATATTCCATGTCAAACGGTGGATCTTTACGCTGCAGGACGGCATCGAATTTAGTCAGCGCCATTTCCCCCACCACCTCAGCCTGATACCAGACAGCTTCACCGGTGAGCCGGATGCGTCGGATCTGCGCGACCACTTCACCACCGGCATACGCCATATCCTGCGGTTCAAACGTGTACAGCTCATGCCCACGTTTGGCCGCTTCGCGCATCATCGCAAAGGTCGTGTCCTTATAGATCTTGAACTCATCGAGCGGGTCGGTCAGAAACGCGATTTTCATCTTCACTCCAGATTAATAGGCATCCGGATTCGGATCGGTTTTTTCCAGTTCCAGCGATGCCGCCAGCAAGGCCAGACGACCGACCACGCCATACATATAGAAACGGTTCGGAGACGCCGTACCCGGTTTGGCATGGACATCCGGCAACGCATGTTGCTGGGCAAACGCCAACGGGACAAAGTGCGCACCCGGGGCATTCAGATTTTCATCCACGCCACGACCGGAATGGACGCGGTAAAAACCACCGATCACATACCGGTCCATCATGTAGACCACCGGCTCGGCAACGGCTTCGTTGATTTGCTCAAAGGTGTGTACGCCTTCCTGGATAATCACATCGCTGACTTCCAGACCTTCTTTGACCACCGACATTTTATTGCGCTGTTTGCGGTTCAAATCTTTGACGTCACTCGCGTCATGCACCGTCATGATGCCCATGCCATACGTACCGGCATCGGCTTTGACGATCACAAACGGTTTTTCCTTGATGCCGTATTCCTTGTATTTTTTGCGGATTTTGGTCAGCACCATATCGACCTGTGCGGCCAGCACATCTTCGCCGATACGCTCATGGAAATTGATGCCTGACGCTTTGCCAAAATAAGGATTGAGCATCCAGGGATCGACGTCAACGATTTTGGCAAATTTTTTCACCACTTCATCATAGGCAGCGAAGTGATTAGTTTTGCGTCGCACTGCCCAACCGGCATGCAGAGGCGGCAGCAGGGTTTGCTCGTGCAGATTTTCCAGTATCGGCGGGATACCGGCCGAGAGATCGTTATTGAGCAAAATGGTGCACGGATCAAACCCGGCCAGGCCCAGACGACGGCCATTGGCGGAGCGTTCCAGCGGTTCGAGGGTCAGCACCGAACCGTCGGGCAATTCCAGATTGGTCGGTTCTTTGATTTCATCCGACAAACTGCCCAGACGCACATTGAGTCCGGTCTGACGGAAAATCTGAATCAGGCGTGCGACGTTTTGCAGATAAAAGGTATTGCGGGTATGCCGTTCAGGAATGAGTAACAGGTTTTTGGCATCGGGGCAGTATTTTTCAATCGCCGCCATCGCCGCCTGCACTGCCAGCGGCAGCATTTCCGGGGCCAGATTGTTAAATCCGCCCGGATATAAATTGGTATCTACCGGTGCGAGCTTAAAACCCGAGTTGCGCAAGTCGACAGAACAGTAAAACGGCGGGGTATGTTCCTGCCATTCCAGTCTGAACCAGCGTTCAATGGCTGGCGTAGCTTCCAGAATTTTCTTTTCAAGTTCGAGCAGCGGGCCATTTAATGCCGTAACTAAATGTGGGACCATGAGTAACCTTATGCGGAATGACGACGAAATGACAACAAATAACGTGCAATAGATACAAATACAATATTGCGATTCTAGCTGGAATTGAAAAACGGCGTAGCCTGTCCATAATAGTCTGTCCAAGTTGGGATAGAAGGGCATTTAACAAGGGCAAGACTTAAATAGGGCAAAATTTACCCTGTCTGGCGGCATGAGTTACTGTTTTGCATCACAAAAAGCCGATTAAGCAACGACGAACAAAACAGACCAGCGAAAAAACACGGTATATACCAAAGATTTCAACTTGAAGGGCCTTGAGGCAACGGCAGCGAATTCCACCTTGTCAGCCCGCGTTTTAGCTTGAACGCATTCACCCCAAAATAACTGCAGACATCTCTGAAATAATTTTTAAAAATAAAGAAATTTTTACAAAATAAATAAAAAACTCCTAAAACTTTTTACTCAAAAATATGAACAAATAGGCTATTCAATTTAATAATTAAATAGCCTATTTGGCCACTCACTGCCACAACCGGCAAAAGGAATTTACTATGCTTTCGACCCCAAGATCAAACTCACCCACAACATCAGCACAAAACTCACCAATAATATCAAGATATAAAAAACCAAAACCTACCATGCCGAGTATGGCAGGCTCCAGCCCACTCAATATGCCAGACCCAGATTCTGTGAGGGCAAATAAACAGCAAGCAGCATTTGGAAATCCTATCCACGTCACTTTTGAGAATCACGAACTCAGTTATGAGTATAAAAAGCCGTCGCTGAATAAATCACATACAAACACGCCTGGCCTTTACATAGTTGATCGTCGATACGATAAAGCCATATTTGATTACTCAAATTTAAGCCATGCCAATTTTAAAAAAACCATCATTAGCGATGCCTCATTTGAAGGTGCCAATCTTGAGCATATCAATTTTATAAAAGCAACGTTTGAAAAAAGCAATTTTAAAAATGCAAAATTAAATAACGCAAATTTAACGCAATCAACATTTATAAATGGAAATTTTAATGGCGCAAAATTAGAAGGAGCCATATTAACGAAAGCGGTATTAATTGGCAGTAACTTTAACCATTCAAACTCAACAAATGCCAATTTCACCGGATCAAATCTTGAAAATACCAATTTCACAGCAGCTAATTTAATGGGCGCTGATTTTACTAACGCAAATTTAATAAAGAGCATATTCATTTATAGCAATTTAACCAAAGCCAACTTAAGCAATACCAATTTGCAAAATGCAAGCTTCAAAAATTCAGATTTTCATGAATCTGATTTACAAAACGCGTATATAAAAAACTCAATTATAGAAAAAGCTGACTTAACTAAAGCCGAATTAAACGGCGCTCAATTTGAGGGCAGCATATTAACTGATATCGATATACATCAAAAAAATTTAGTCGGTGGCAATTTTAAGAATGCCCAACTAACACAAATAAATTTATCCGATTCCAAATTGAATAATGCAAATTTATCTGATGCCACTTTGCAAAGCAGCACTTTTTATCGAGCAAATTTAAAAAATGCCAACTTAAGTAACAGCAAAATACTCAACTGCAATTTTGATGGTGCAACACTGAACAATGCCAACCTGGATTCAGCCAGATTAGATTCACACCTGTTGAGTTCAACTGATTTCAGACGCGCCAATCTAAATAAAGCCTGGTTCAAAGGCAGCGACATCAATCACCAGGAATTAATTAAGGCAGAAACAACGAACTCAATTCCGCAACGGGCAATCTTATATAAGGCAAATTTATCCTACGCCAATCTGAATGAAGCCAGATGCAACCACATTAATTTGGATGAAGCCACATTAACAGGGGCCACAATAACGGCGGCACAAATGCAATGGGGCATACTCACTAAGGCCAATTTGACCGGGGCTGATTTGACCAAAGCAAATTTGTCCTCCGTGGATTTTAGCAGCGCCATTCTGAATGATGCCCAATTGATAGCAGCTGATGCAAGCAATGCCAACATGATTAATGCCCAGTTAGTTGGTGCCAACCTGACGGCAATTAATTGCCACAACGTCGATTTACGCTCCGCAGATCTAAGCAATGCCAACTTATCCGATAGTAATTTTAATTACGCAAATTTAAACGGCGCCAATCTGAGTGGAGCAACCTTAACAGGAGCAAATTTTTCCCGGGCAGGATTTCAGGGTGTCAATCTTAGCAATGTTGAATTGTCCCGTGTCAACTTCAAAGAAACTGATTTACATGGCATAAATTTGACCGGATTTAACTTAAGCGGCTCCAATTTTCGTAGAGCTAACTTACAAAACGTCAATCTGTCTGGTGCCAACTTAACAGGCGCAACTTTGTATGCTGCAGATATGCGTGGCGTAAATTTAAAGAACACCATTTTAAACGCTGCCAATTTTACCAAGGTCAATTTAAACAATACCAATCTACAAAGTGTTAATTTTTCTGGCGTGATTATTGACATTCAAAATGCAACCAGCATCCATTTAAATGCAGCAAATTTAAGCAATGCTGATTTATCTGGTGTCAACCTGAACTTTGCCTCATTAGTCGGAGCAAATTTATCCGGGGCGAAATTACGAGGAACGCAATTGATTCAATCGGACCTGACTGAAGCCGATTTAACTGAAGCCGATTTATTCAAAGCGGATCTGGGTCTGTGCATTTTAAGCGGTACAAATTTCACTAAGGCCAATTTATCGAAAGCAAACCTGCAGGGAGTGAAATGCGAGGGAGCAGATATAGCTTCAAATGGCAGGGATAAAATGCAACTGGGTGACATTTCTCTACAAGATTTTGCGATTCTTAATAGTCAAAAATCTGTTGGACAAGCAAATTTTACAACTACAAAATTACGTGAAGCCAACCTTACAGATGCGGTTTTAACTAATGCCAATTTTTATGATGCTGAACTTGAATTTGCAAAAATGACAGGAGGAAATTTTAGCGGAAGCACTTTTCACAGTGCAAATTTAGCCAGCACCAATTTGATCAACGCCAATCTGACTAAAACAAATCTTTCAAACACAAATTTATCTCGCGCAAACTTGACTGGTACCAACCTGAGCGGATCAAACTTAGCAGGTGCAATAATCACTGGTGCCGAGTTAAAAAACGCTGTCCTGCACAACATATTGCGGGAAGATGGCGACCTGGTACATCTACAAAATAGTCAGGAAAACTGCAATTTAATGTAACCCAAATCACTCCACTCAGAGAAGTTAAAAAAATCCAGAAAACAAAGCTAACTACCGGTTCAATTTAATTAACTAATTTGTGTTATGAATGAAAGACTTAATTATGTTACCAGCACATACACTACCGCCCATTGGCATTGATATGACAAAACTATTTTTCGATACACAACCTATTCAGAAAATAGAATGGAAAACCATCACCGTCGATAAATTTGATTCCATTCAAGATGAACTAAAAAACCAAATCAATAACAAAGACAATCCCGATCGCATTCTCCTCATCAAGCATTTATTTAAAACTTACCACTCAGATGAGAGCTCACATGCTCTGAAAAATCAAATCAAAGAAGTATTACAAACGTTGGATTTCCAGGGTTTGGAATTACCCATGTTAGATGTCAGTGGCTTTGACTTGCGTAACTGCGCCATGCATAACACTATCTTTGATACAGCCAAGTTTTTAAATTGTAATTTCTCACAACTTGATTTACGAAATACACAATTTTTATGGTGTAATTTGCGGGATTGTAATTTTTCGCAAGCTAACTTAAGTGGCGCAATTTTATCGAATTGCCGTCTGGATAACAGTGCTTTGAGCGATGTCAATTTTTCCAATGCTCATTTATATTCCAATAATTTTACTCAGGCAAATTTTCATCACGCAAATTTCCAGGGCGCAGATTTATTTGCTTCGACTTTAGAAAGTGCCGATTTAGTTCTGGCTAATTTATCCAACACCAATTTGCAAAATGTTAATTTGGCCAGCGCAAACCTGATGCAATGCCATTTAAAAAAAACACTGCTTGATGGTGCAAATATCAAAAAAACGAATTTTACCCGTGCGTGTTTTGAAAAAATTGTTTGCTTAAATTTGGACTTAAGTAGTGCAAATCTAGACCATAGTGATTTCAACGACTGCGAAATTAACCATGCTAAATTCTCTGCGTTAAATTTAACGCCCAACAATCTTAATTCTGTGCATTATAAAAATTCAACATTACAGCGTGCAGATTTCAGCAACGCAATTTTACGTGAAAATGCATTCCAAGCTACTGATTTAAAAAATGCCATTGTTTATGAAAGCAAAATCACTGCTTCGCAATTTTATCTTTCTGATTTATCTGGTATTAATTGGAAAAATTCTGAACTCGATGATGTTGAATTTTCAAATTCGATTTTATATGAAGCCGACTTTTCAGAAAAAAAATTGTCGAATATTTTTTTTAATAACTCCAATCTCGTCGGTGCAAACTTATTGCATGTCAGTTTAACTCACTGCCGGATATCCGAAGGGGATTTAACCGGAGTGAATTGGGAGCATACCACGCAACATAATTCTGAATTTTCAACCTGCCTTCTGGTTAACTCTGATTTGAATCACGCAACAATTCAAAGTTGTCGTTTTTTGGATTCGAACTGCATCGGAGCAAATTTCGAACAGGCCATTTTCCTGCCTGTGGAATTGACCAATTCAAATTATCTTGAAACCGACTTCAATTCTGGACTATGGAGTCCCTGTGTTTTTACCAATATCAATAGCACTGATGCCAATTTTAGTCATGCTTTTTTAGCGGTAACGAAAATGACCAATTCCATTTTTAAAAATGCCGTTTTTGTTAACTCAAAATTAACATCATGTACTTTTGATGGGACGGATTTATCCACTGCCAACTTACAAGATTCATCGATGGTGAATGTAATATTTAATAGATCAAATTTAACCACAGCCGATTTTTCTAACGCTAATCTTCAACATGTCAATTTCAATCAGGCTATTCTTTCTGGAACCAATTTCGCTAAAGCGCATTTTACAGATTGCGAATTCAAAACTTCGCGATTTCTCGGAACGCATTTTAATGACGCGGACTTAAGCGCTGCTGATTTAAGTGAGATGACTATTCATGACTGTCATTTTAAAAATGCCATTATGCCGGATACTAATTTGATGAATTCACATTTGCGGTCAGTTAATTTCGAATACTGTAATTTGCGCAATTCCAATTTCCAAGGAGTCGAATTTTATGGCTATGAAGGACTCAAGGACACACAGAATCAGGTAGTGTTACGCGGAGCAGATTTAACTAATGCCAACCTGACTTCAGCCCAGGGAAAGTATCTCGATCTGAGCGGTGCCAACCTGAGAAATGCCACCTTAAGTAATGGAAATTTCAGCTTCTCCTCTTTTCGTGCTGCCAATTTATCGCAGGCGGATTTATCCAATGCAATTGTTACTGGTGTGGATTTTCGTGATGCTAATCTTGACGGAGCCAATCTGACTGGAGTTGACTTGACTGGCGTCTGCCTTACCGGCGCCTCTCTCAATGGGACGATTTGCTCACCAATGCCAATTGTACGGCCTGAACAGATTGCAGTAATAAAACGTCAGGAAAAATGTGTGTTGCAGTAATTCAATCAACAATCCGGACTATCCACAATCATGCCCATCACCGCATTAAAACAAACTGTCATCAAGCGTACGTTCGCTGCCTGCCGTTTGTGTGGAAACTCGCTTTAACCATAACAATGCCAAGGACTTTATATGCAAATCACTTTACCTTTCACCATGAAACTCACTGCCAACACCATGAAGCGCTCATGGACTCAGGACAATCAGGCTGTTGCTGATAAAGCTGCCCATTACACACAAACCCTGGCACAGGAATTGATCAGGCTTCTTGTCAGTGTGTGCACCCAGGGACTTTCTGAGCTTTATCACGAAGCAAATTCAAATACCAAAAAACAGGCAATGATTCAACTGGAAAAAGCCATTGCCGAGGCTGACATAGAAAATATGACCGAGCAAGCCATTACCCTTTCTGTCCGCGTTTCTGACACTCTCACACAAACCGTGACATTCTATGAAAACGTAGGTGATGAGTGCATCTCTGGATTGATTAACGGGGAACGTTTTAAACTTAGCGGGTACGCCAATTTATCAGAATTAAAGCGACATGCTTTACGCGATTTACTCAACAATAGTGTATTGTCAGAACTTACTCCGATAGAAATTAACACCTATCAAGAAACTTTAAATAATACCCCTCGGGTTAACACACTGTTCCCAAAGATAACCCAGCCTCACATTCACGTTTCTTCTAGAAATTTTGATAAAACAAATTGTTCCTTAAAAAGTGTAATGTTAAAAAATAGAATGTATTCCTGCGTAAATTTCAATAACATTCGCAGCGACAAGAATACTATCTTTGAAAATGTTACGCTTACCCATTCAACGATGGAAAAGATGGAGTTGCCCTATTTACACTGCAATAATGTTGAGTTTCGTTGCGGAATAAAAGACTCAAATTTATCTCATCTTGTTATGATCAATTCCATTATTACTAGCCCCTTTCATTCTTCTGGGCTAATCGATACCAATTTTGAGCGCGCCCAATTTACCAATGTAAAGTTTAGTATTACAGCGCAAAATTGCAATTTTGAATATGCCATTTTTAATAATGTCAGTTTGAATGATTCGAGATTTAATGCAGTCAATTTCAAACATACCAATTTCATTCAATTGGACCTGAATCATTGCCAATTTGATGAAGACTGCCAATTTGACGATACCAGCATTGAATTAAAACTCCCGGCGAACTGGAATGCTCCTGAGCTGAATTGCCAACTCAATCATTTGCATTGGAAATCTCAAGGCAGTCTGCTGACCTCCATTGACTCCATCAGTGACACCTATATTGATCTCAAAGCAAACTTGATGCATCAAATAATAGATTCTCTGGAAAACGTCAATGATCTCAGTCTTGTTCAAGCTGCCTTTCTTGATATTGTTGAGAATAAAAATCCACTTTATTTGCAGGATGAAGATATTAAGCAATTTGTGATTGAGCGAATTTTACCGTCCCAGGAGGGACGCAAAGAAGTCATGTTGGTCGGTAGCGAATATAAAATAGTTAATTCTGGCGTTACCCAAGAACCAATTCGGCCTGAGTATTGCCACACCTGGGCTCCCGTTGTGCCGCCTGATGAATCTAATTCAAAAGATATGGCACTGTTATCCAATCCGCCTGCTGATAGTTCTGTTCCTATTCATTTACTGCCCGAAAACAACCACACTGACATTCCCGATCAACAGTCTGCTCAGACTGATTCAGGATATGCTGCGCTCCCACCCACTCCTCCGCCATCCACTCCTCTGGTTGATGAAGAATCGGATTCTGATGAATCATTTGAATCTCCACGGAAACGGCCACCCAACTCAATGGCCGAATGGCAAGAACAGTGGCGTAAACCTAAATGCAGCAGTGCGTCTGAAAATCAAATAGCTGATTCTCACCCTAACGCAAATAACTATAATTTTAGTCACCCATTGGAAAATCGCATCGGTGATGATGAATCTGAAAGCCAAAATGGGAAATATAATAAACCTGCTTTGCCTATTCCAAAAACAGTGGCTCCTACTACAAAACGGTTATATCGCGAACCATTTCCTCATGCCGCAGGTGGTGCTGCCATCGAAAATTTAAATCAAATTAAACTAAAGAAAAATGACATTTCTATTCCAAAGGGGAATAAAAATCTTGAGATCGATCCGGACTCATCATCTGAAGAAATTGATGAAGCTGAAGCTCAACGTCAATGGGAATATCGTAATATACCCGCCAGCGTATATAGTAAAATGCAGGGGTACAAAATTGCTGCGCTAGGTGGTCGTTGTGCTGAACGCACAAGTATAGCTGAGGGTGGTGACCCGGCAGAAGCAGGCAAATACTCAAAATACAAATAAGACGATATCTCTAACATTCAGAATGATGAAAGCACCTTTTATTCACGCCATTTATACTTGGTTAGTGCAGGTTGTCACTTTAAAGTACGATTACAACGAGTCCAGTGAGTCACCTTTAATCTAAACATTTCCTACCAACCTTCATCAAATTTATTATGTCATACTCATCATTTCCATCATCAGAACTGAAGGCCATTCTCTGGGATAATGATGGTGTCTTAGTTAATACTGAACATTTGTTTTACCAAGTAAACCGTGATTTTTTTTTGGAATATGGAATTGAATTAACTCAGCAACATTTTTTTAATTGGTTTTTAAAGGACAGTTGCGGTGCCTGGCATTTACTGGAGTTACCAAGCGAGAAAATTGATGTGTTACGCACTGAACGAAACCGGCGCTATCACCAATACCTGAAGCGGGCAGAAGGGTTAGAGTTCCAGGACATTCGTCGAATATTGGAGTAACTTGCCCCGCATCTTCGCATGGGCATTGTGACCAGCGCCCGGCGAGACGATTTTTATGCAATTCACAGAAAGCTCGCATTATTGCCTTATTTTGAATTTGTGGTAATGGAAGGTGATTATGCCAAGAGTAAACCTTATCCGGATCCCTACTTGGTTGGGCTTGATCGACTTGGTCTCGATGCTAATCAATGTTTGGCAGTAGAAGATTCGCCGCGTGGCTTACAATCAGCCATCGCTGCAGGAATTGATTGTGTGATCATTAAAAGCGAATTGACTGCAGGTTATGATTTTAGTGGTGCAAGCCATATCGTTGAATCACACGAACAATTGCTGGAAGCAATTATGCTTTTCAGCTAATACCCTGCGTCCCGCCTAACTTACGGTTTACAATAGCGCCCTGTGCTGTTTTTTGGCTTTCTGACTCATTCAGGCCCTATTCCATGACAAATCCACCTGCGTTTTTTCAACATCATGTGTTTTTTTGCATCAACCAGCGTGACGATGGTCGTGCCAGTTGTGGCGATTGCGGAGCCACCGCGGTGCAAAAATATGCCAAACAACAGATTAAAGCCCTCGGGCTGAACGGCCCGGGCAAGATTCGCATCAATCAGGCCGGTTGCCTGGATCGCTGCGACTCCGGCCCGGTGCTGGTGGTCTACCCGGAAGGTATCTGGTACACCTATGTGGACAAGGACGATATCGATGAAATCATCGACTCGCATTTAGTCCACGGCACCATCGTGCGGCGCCTGCAACTGGCTGATCCCAACCCAACCCTGCCGACTGTATGAACTCTCAAACCATCGCTTTTTTTCTCAACGGCGCTGCCGGCCAACTGGAATGTGCGCTTGACCTGCCACCCGACCAGACGCCACGCGGTATTGCCCTGGTCGCTCACCCGCATCCGCTGTATGGTGGCACGATGGATAACAAGGTGGCGCAAACACTGGCGCGCACCTTTATCGCACTCGGTTACGCCACTGCCCGGATGAATTTTCGCGGCGTGGGTCTCTCGGCCGGTGTGCATGATCATGGCCTGGGTGAAACCGACGATATGCACGTTTTGCTGGCACATATGCAGCGTGAATATCCCGGCTTGCCACTGGCACTGGCCGGTTTTTCTTTTGGCACCTTTGTGCAATCTCGCCTGCAACGGCTGCTGGCAGCACAGCACACGCCACCGCAACGGCTGGTGTTCATCGGTTGTGCCGCCGGGAAATGGGACTTGGGCGAGGTTCCCGCGAGTACTATTGTGATCCACGGTGAGCTCGATGACACCATTCCGCTGGCCGATGTGCTGAATTGGGCCCGGCCACAGGATTTGCCGGTGACCGTGATTCCCGGTGCTGATCATTTCTTCCATCGCAAATTGCATCACATTAAAAATTTAGTAACAGCGCTATGGTAAAGGCGGCTTTTAATGGCACAATTTGGTCTTGATTTGTATTGCTGTTTTCTTATTGTTTTCTTTTAGTTGAAGTGTGTTACTCATGAAAAATTTATTTCTGCGCGCCTTGCTTAGCCTGTGCGCCTTGACCCTGCTGACAACGGCTAACGCCCAAAGCTTACCGGCTCCGACGATCGCTGCCAAATCCTGGCTGCTGCTCGACACCACCAGCAATCAGATTATCGCCGCCGAAAATCCCGAAATGCGCATTGAACCGGCCTCACTGACCAAAATCATGACGGCGTATCTGGTTTTTGAAGCCCTGCACGATAAAAAACTGTCGATGTCGCAAATGGTTAATGTGTCGGTCGCTGCCTGGAAAGTGGATTCCGACAGTTCAAAAATGTTTATCGATCCCAAGGTTCCTGTCTCGATCAACGACTTGTTATATGGTCTGATTGTGCAATCAGGCAACGATGCGGCAGTGGCACTGGCTGAAGCCGTCGCGGGCAGCACCGATGCTTTTGCCGGTTTAATGAATCGTGAAGTCGAGCGCATGGGCTTAAAAAACACCCATTTTGCCAATCCGCATGGCTTGCCCAGCCCGCAAAATTATTCCACCGCCCAGGATCTGGCACGACTGGCCCAGCACTTGATTCTGGATTATCCGGAATACTATAAAACGTTTTATTCGACCAAAAGTTTTACCTATAACAAAATCACCCAGCCTAACCGTAACCGGCTGTTGTGGCTCGATCCTACGGTCGACGGCATGAAAACCGGCCATACCGAAGCAGCCGGGTTTTGCCTGATTTCTTCTGCCCAGCGTCCTAATGGAACCGGCATGCGCCGACTGGTGTCGGTGGTGCTCGGCGCCACCAGCGACCAGGTTCGTGCGCAGGAAAGTTTAAAGTTGCTTAACTGGGGCTTTTTGAATTTTGACACGGTCAAACTGTACGATAAAAACCAGGCTATCGGCACCCCGGAAATCTGGAAAGGTTCGCAATCGACTATTAAAATCGGCTTCAATGGCGACTTATATGTGACCCTGCCCAAAGGCAGTGCGGCACGCATCAAAACCCAGCTCGAACGCAAAGATCCGCTGGTTGCACCGATTATCGTCAACAGTAAAATCGGCAGCATGAAAATGATCGTCGATGGCAAAACCGTGGCGGAATTTCCGGTGTTGGCACTCGAAACCGTCAATCAGGCCAGCATTTTCGGTCGCGCCTGGGATTCGATCCGCCTGTGGCTGAAATAAAACGTTGACTCCATTTCATGCAAGCGCAGATCGATTCCGCGCTTGCCTGTGTATATATTACTTGTTAATTTATATCAATTTGATATAATTCCAATATGCACGTCATTTCCATAAAAATGTTGCGCGAATTCTGGCGAAAACATCCGCAATCTGAAAAAGTACTGCGCGAATGGCACACGATTGTAAAACATGTCGAGTTCAGGGATTTCAGTCATCTCAAGGAATACTTCAATTCGGCTGACTACGTGCCCCCGTATACGATCTTTGATGTAGCAGGAAACAATTATCGTGTAGTCGTCATTGTCAGATACAAATTCAAGAAAGTCTTCGTACAACACGTCATGACACATCGGGAATACGATGACTGGAACAAGCTTTATCGGAAAGGCAAGTTGTAACATGCACAAGGCACATACTCAATTTAACATTCAGGCCATTGAGACCTCTTGGCAGGCATTCGATGCAACGGCACATCTTCGTCCTGTCCATAATGAAAATGACTATGACCGCATGGTGAAGTTGATGAACTCCCTGTTGTCTGTTGCCGGTGATGATGAAGACCATCCGCTTGCTGGTTTGCTTGATTTGGTCAGCGATTTGATTTCAAGATATGAACAGGAACATCACGCCATCGAGCCAGCAGAGCCCAAAGAAGTCTTGCGATTTTTGATGGATGCGCGCGGTCTGAAACAAGATGACCTATCTTCACTTGTTCCCCAAAGTAATCTGTCAGCTATTTTAGCTGGCAAGCGAAAAATCAGCGCCTCACTTGCTGGCAAGTTGGGTAAATTTTTCAACATCAGCCCTGCCGTATTTGTACCGGGCGAATCATAATCGCTGTCCGGTCAACCTTTCTGGGCTTACAATAGCGCTTTTGCTGTCAGGACACTCCCTGTGCGTCATTTCATCACTCTGCTGTTAGTCAGCATTGCCATTTCAGCATGCTCACCCAAATTCGACTGGCGCGATGTTCGTGGCGGTGCAGCACCGTTTACCGTGTTGATGCCAGCCAAACCAGCCAGCATGAGCCGGGAAATTCAGCTCGGCGAGCAAAAACTGCTCATGCATATGCAGGTGACACAGATCGATGGCGTCAGTTTTGCCGTCGGCGCCGTCAAATTACCGAACGCATCACAGGCCCAGGCCAGCATGGCCTTGATCAAACAGGCTTTAGTCAGCAATCTGAATGGCCACATTAATGAAGACACGACCACGACGGCGTCAAGCGATGGAAAACTGACTATCAATGAGGTGTTTAATGCCACCAGTCTGACTCGCAGCCCGGCTGGAGTCAGTACCGCGATGGTGGTCAGAATCGTCGCGCGTGGCGACTGGGTGTTTCAGGTACTCGTTGCCGGTCCGGAAAAAGCTCTCAACCGCGATGCCACGGATACCTTTTTAACTTCCTTTAAAGCACTCTGACTCTGCCGGTCGGCTGAAATGGCGACCGGAATGATTTATATTTGAATTTTTTATTGGGGTGTGCAACACTCTCTTTCACTTTTGTTTAACCTTTCGCTCAGTCCAGAAAGACTTCCATGCTAATTACGTTTAAATCCAAAGCCACCGCGGATATCGTCATGTATAAAGAACATGCACAACGTATTTTAGAATTATTGGATAAAGACATCGATCGTGGCATTATTGTCCAGAACGATATGGCACAGGCTGTGGCGACCATTGAAGCTGCCGTAGCTGACAGCAAAACCCACTCGGTTTCCGGTCTGGTACAACACGACATCAAGGAACATGCCAACAACGACGAAGATCACGATCATGCTCCGATCGAAGAGATAACGTTTGCCACCCGGGCCTTTCCTTTGCTGGAAATGTTACGCGCTGCGCGGCATCAGGGTTGTGACGTTGTCTGGGGAGTGTAATGTCTGGCGCCGTATTGACTCCAACCACCCTGGTTGCACATGAATCACGCTTTCCGCTCGCCGATGGCAATGAATTGTTTATCCGTGACTGGCTCATCGAAGCTGAAACAGCGCCATGCATCGTTATCATGCACGGACTGGGTGAACACTGCGGACGCTATTTGCCGGTAGCCGCGCTGTTACATCGCAACGGTTTTTCTGTACGTACTTATGATCATCGCGGGCATGGCCAATCAAGTGGCTCGCGTGGCGATATCCCCGAGGCACTCACATTGGTGCATGATGCCGAATTATTGATAGGAGATTTTGCCCGGCGCTGCAAAACACGGCCACTGTTATTAGGTCACAGCATGGGTGGATTGTTTGCTGCCCGGATTGCCACCGAAGGAAAAATCCCGCTTTCCGGCCTGATACTGTCGTCACCGGCATTGGCGCTGCGCCTGTCGGGGTTAGACAAATTGCTGCTGAAAGTAATGGGCGCGATCGCACCGCATTTTGCCATTGCCAACGGTCTGAAAACCACGTGGCTGTCACATGACCCGGAGGTGGTGCGCGCCTATGAAAATGATCCGCTGGTACATAATAAAATTACTGCCAGCTTACTGAATGGCATGTTGGCAGCGATTGAGTATGCGCAAAATCATGCGCCTGTGCTGATCATTCCGACACTGTTGCTGGTGGCAGAAAACGATAAGCTGATTGATCCGCAGGGCAGCCGGGATTTTCATGCCAGCCTGCCGGTCAATATCAGCAGCGCCCATTTTTATGCCGATTTATATCACGAAATTTTTAACGAAGCCGACGCCACACAGGTATTTGCCGATCTGCAGAACTGGCTGGCGGCGCGCCAGTTCAGTTGCTAAAACCCATCATCACACGGCCAAGTTTTCACCAGGAACAGCATGTCAAAAACCATCACCAAGCCGACGAAGTTTCCAACGGTCGCTCCGCTGCTAGCATCGCTGGCGTTAAAAAGCGACTCGCTGTCCTACAGCCTCATCGGCGCTGCCCAAGCCATTGCCCTGGTCTTGAATGGACTGGCATTACCACAGGCGTTAAACCGGATTTTTACCGACTCCAACGTCAGCCCAGCGCAACGCGGTGCGATTCAGGATCTGTCTTATCGCAGCATGCGCCAGAGCGGCCGGGTTGATGCACTGATCGCGGCCATGACCAGCAAAGCACCGGAACCTGCCTTGCTCTACAGTCTGCTGTGCTGCGCGCTGGCACTGATTGTCGAAGAAGACGAATCCCAACATCCTTACCCGGCCTTCACCGTTGTCGATCAGGCCGTCAATGCGGCCGCGGCCCATCCAGATATGGCGCACGCCAAAAACATGGTCAACGCGCTGCTGCGGCGTTTTTTACGCGAACGTGCCGTTTTGTTGGCCGCCGCAATGAAATTACCGGCCGCACGCTGGAATTATCCATCCTGGTGGATCGATGCCTGCAAAGCCGCTTATCCTCAACAATGGCAGGCAATTTTAGCGGCTGGTAATTTAACGCCACCGCTGACCTTACGCATCAACCAGCGGAAAACCTCCATGCCTGCTTATCTGGCCTTGTTGCAGGAGCAGGGCATACAGGCGAGCGCCATCGGCAGCTTCGCGGTCCGCTTGGCTCAGCCAGTACCGGTACAGCAGATTCCCGGCTTTATGGAGGGTCTGGTGTCGGTGCAGGATGCCGCCGCCCAACTGGCAGCACCTTTGCTCGGTCTTGAAGATGGCATGCGGGTACTTGATGCCTGTGCGGCTCCGGGCGGCAAAACCGGTCATTTGCTCGAAAGCGCCAGCATTACCCTGACCGCGCTCGACTCTGATCCCAAACGGATGGTCAAAATTACTGAAAACCTGCAGCGTTTGCAGTTAAATGCACAACTCTTGGTAGGCGACGCCAGCAAAGCCGACTGGTGGGATGGTGAGCTGTTTGACCGGATTGTGGCCGATGTCCCCTGTACCGCTTCCGGTATTATTCGCCGTCATCCGGACATCCGCTGGTTACGGCGCAAAGTTGATTCTGCGCAACTTGCCACACTTTCCGGCCGAATTCTCGACAATCTTTGGTCGATGCTCAAGCCCGGTGGTAAATTATTACTTGTTACCTGTTCGATCTGGCCGCAGGAATCGGAAGCACAGGCAGCTGCGTTTGCGCACCGCCATGGCGCCCGTCGACTCGCAGCACCAGGACAGCTGCTGCCGATGGCCAGCGCTGAGCAGGATCACGACGGATTGTTTTATGCCTTGTTTGAAAAGACGTAGGACATGTTAACAAATTTTTTTAATGCAGCCTGACCGGATACCCATGGCACGGATTGTTCATTGCTTACTGCTGCTGTTGTTTAGCTGCCTGCTGTGCTGGCAGCCGCAGGCGCACGCCGGCAGTATTGACATTTCCTATGCCCGGATCGAATCCAGCGATGATGGTTACCGCCTTGCTGCGAGCTTTAATTTTGAATTAAGCCGCGATCTGGAAAACACCCTGACCAGTGGTATCCCACTGTATTTTACGACCGAAGTGGAAATCACCCACCCGCGCTGGTACTGGTTTGATGAAAAAACCATCGTCAGCGATCAGACCGTGCGTATTTCTTATAATGTGCTCACGCGCCAGTACCGAGCTTCGGTGAATGGCAGTTTTTCACAAAACTATAAAGATCTCGATGACGCACTGGCTTTAGTGCGCCACCCGAGTCGCTGGATCATCGCTGAAAAATCCAGTCTTTCGCACGGTGCAATCTATAACGTGGCCATCCGCAGTCGGCTCGATACCAGCCAGTTGCCCAAGCCGCTGCAATTCAATGCCCTCAATAACAGTGACTGGCGGCTGGCTTCCGAATGGAAGCGGATGACCTTTAAGGCGGATGATAAGTGACGCGTCTTTTACGGTATCTGTTTGTTGTCGGTACAGCCATTGCAGGAATTTTCCTGTTCTTTATCGCTTCCCTGTCTGATCAGGCAGCGGTGTTTGAAAAAAATTATATCTGGCTGTTTGCACTGAATACTCTGGTTGCGATTGCCTTGCTGGGTCTGATTGTGCTGTTGCTCATGCGCTTGTACCGGCGCTATCAGGAAAAAGAATTCGGCACCCGCCTGCTGACCAGACTGGTGGTGTTATTTGCCACCCTTGCCATTGTCCCGGGTGCGCTGATTTATGCCGTGTCGATTCAGTTTGTCTCGCGTTCGATTGAATCCGGTTTTGATGAACGGGTGGAACAGGCCATCAATGCGGGCTTAAATCTCGGACGCAGCGCGCTGGATAATTCGCTCTCGGATTTATCGGTACGCGCACACCGGACTGCTCAGGAACTGGCCGATTTATCCGGCTCTGGTCGGGTGATCAGGTTATCGCATCTGTTCGAACAAAGTCAGCAACTTGAAGCGACTCTGGTGAGTAACAAAGGCTTTTTGGTGAGTAACACCGGTGGTCAAATGACCTCGATGTTACCGGACCTGCCAACTCCGGCGATGTTGCGTCAGGCCAGAAACAGTCGCGAATATGCTGACTATGAAGGCGGCAATGAAGCCAGCACAGACAATGAGGGCATGCCGCTGTCCGGCAACAAGTCCGGCATCCGCCTGCGCGTGGTGGTCTTGATTCCGAATAATCAGGACAGTTTTTTACTGCACGATGAGCCGCAATTTTTACAGCTGCTGCAACCGATACCGGAATCGATTCGCACCAATACCGACACGCTGGCCGCAGCCAATATCAAGTATCAGGAACTCGCTGCCGGGCGCACCAGTCTGCGTAAAATTTATATCGCCACCTTGACTCTGACGTTATTGCTGGCCATCTTTGCTTCGATAGTGAGTGCTTTTTTGCTCGCTACCGATCTGATCAAACCTATCCTGTTGCTCGCTGAAGGCACCAAGGCTGTGGCCGAAGGCAACTTATCTCCGCGACCCATTATTGCCAGCAGTGATGAACTCGGCAGTCTGACCAAATCCTTTAACATCATGACGCATCAGTTATTTGATGCCCGTTCGACGGTAGAAAAAAACCGCAGCGAACTGCAAAATGCCAAAGCCTATCTGGAATCGGTGTTGGGCAATATGTCTGCCGGGGTAATGGTGCTGGACCGGAGTTTTCAGCTCATTACCTGCAATCATTCGGTCGAGAGGATTTTGCAGCAACCGGTAGAAAATTACATTGGTCAGTCACTCGCCGATATCCCCGGCCTGTCGGCCTTTGCGCATGCGATCGCCAAAGCGTTTTCTGAACAGAATGCCCGGTCGGCCGCTGGCGACAGCACCAACGATCACTGGCAACAGCAAATTGAATTGCCACGCCAGCTGCCTGAGGGTGAAGCCGATAAACCCGATTTTGGCGACAATGCCACCAGTAATCAAACCATTACCCTGCTGGCTCGCGGTTCGCATTTGCCGGTGTCGTCTGGTACCGGCAATGTGGTGGTGTTCGATGATATTACCAACATCATTTCAGCCCAGCGTTCCATTGCCTGGGGCGAAGTGGGCCGACGTCTGGCGCATGAAATCAAAAACCCGCTGACACCGATTCAACTCTCGGCCGAACGGCTGCAGATGAAGTTACAGGATAAATTATCTGAAGTTGATGCCGCCATTCTGACCAAAAGCACCACCACCATCGTCAATCAGGTCAGTTCCATGAAACGCATGGTGGATGATTTCCGTGACTATGCCCGCACCCCGCCTGCCATGCTCACGCCGCTCAATCTGAATGGCCTCATTGATGAAGTGATGAATTTATACATTGGCAGCGATGGCGCAAATATTTTCCATATGAAACTATCCTCCGATTTGCCAACCATCATGGGGGATGCGACCCAGCTGCGCCAGGTCATCCACAATCTTTTGCAAAATGCCCAGGATTCGGTACAGGAACAGCACGGCAATGCCCCAACCGGACGGATAGACGTGATTACCGAAGTAGTACATTACGATAATTCCGAAGGACAAACGCAAAGTGCAGCAAGTTTGTCTATTATCGATAACGGTGTCGGTTTTAGCAGTAAAATTTTGGCACGTGCTTTCGAACCGTATGCCACGTCCAAACCGCGCGGAACCGGTTTAGGATTGGCTGTGGTGAAGAAAATTCTGGAAGAACACGGCGGACGGGTAGATATAAAAAATAGAACTGATGGAAATGGTGCAAAAGTAGCGATTTTACTGTTAAAGTTAGCACCTAATATTTGATAATCCTGCCAGAAGTCTGGGTGGCAGAACGGGTCGAAGCAAAATGGGTCAAAAAGAAATGCACTGGCTTGGATAACAATACTAACCAAAGCGGATTTTTTTCCCTGATTGCAGCCGATTCGCTCTGACGCTCAGTGCTCTAGGTACAGGTTCCAGGGACAAGACTGAAAATGAAAGGCAACAAAAATGGCAAATATTCTCGTCGTTGATGATGAAATGGGAATACGTGAATTGCTCTCGGAAATTTTGGGAGATGAAGGTCATGTTGTGCAATCGGCTGAGAATGCCCAGCAGGCCAGAGAGTTACGCTCTTTGTCCCGTCCTGATTTAGTCTTGCTCGATATCTGGATGCCTGACACCGATGGGGTCACCCTGCTCAAAGAATGGCAGCGCGATGGTTTGCTGACCATGCCGGTGATTATGATGTCCGGTCATGCCACCATCGACACCGCGGTTGAAGCCACCCGTATCGGAGCACTCAATTTCCTGGAAAAACCGATTTCCATGCAAAAACTGCTCAAAGCAGTTCAGCAAGGCTTATCCAAAACGGTCGAACCAGTGCGCGGTGCCGTGCCGCTGCGTATGCCGGTCGCGTCAGAGGCGCACAACTACGGCAGTGCTGCCCAACCCGCACGCACAGGTACCCACCATCTGCTGGGTGCCACCTTTGATTCCCGACTTACCCCGGCACCTATGCCGGCCAACCCGCTGGCACAATTTTCTTTCGATCTGCCGCTGCGCGAAGCGCGTGATTCGTTTGAACGGATTTATTTCGAATACCATTTACAGCGCGAAGGCGGCAGCATGACCCGCGTGGCCGAACGCACCGGACTCGAACGCACCCACCTGTATCGCAAGTTAAAGCAGCTGGGCGTGGAATCACTCAAATCTTCCAAGCGGCATGAATGAGGTTTGGTTTAACCATTTTTAGTGCTTGTTTCTCATGATTCCGACCACTCTGGTGGTCGGTGGCTCAGCAACTGAACGTGAAGCCGCTATTGCCAGTCTGCTTCTTGCTCCGCTTTATCATCAGAGCAAGGTCGCCATTCTGCTCGAAGGCATGAGCAATGGCCAACCCCTGATCACCGCCGATGCGCAGCGCTTACTGGCCCGTATTGCCTCCGGCTGTCTTTGTTGTGGCAACAACATGATTATGCGTGTGCATTTGAATCGCCTCATTGCTCAACAACCAGACTATCTGTTTATAAGTCTGGCCCGGCAAGATCATCTGGAACAAGTGAGTGCATTTTTATCTACGGGCGGTTATCAACATAAACTTGCCTTACTGTCGCCGCGGCAGTTACACTCCGCTTAAGCAAACTGAATTGTTACAAATTGTTAGTTTGGGTCAACAGTTCGACGCAAACTGACGTTATCTCATATACTGAAACTTCATTCGTAACCGGATCGATCTGGAAATATCCGTAACAGAGGTAGATTGTCACTTGAAATCCCCTGATCAAATACCATCTTTAACCTTAATCTGGTCTTGAGCAAAGGAAATACAATGAACCTCATCTATAACAGCGAACAGTATAGTGTCGTCGAATTTGGCGCTGATGACGATAATGAAGCCCTGCGTTTTGGCGGTTATGAAATTACTGACAAGGCCGTTAAACGTGAATTTTTTATGGGCGGCATTCAGGCAGTCACTTTCCGCAAAGATGTTTCCGACCTGATTGCCTCCGACCCCAGTCTGGAAGAAGTAGATGACTTTCTGGGTCAGTATGATCCCTATATGCTGCAGATGGTGACGATACACTGACAAGAGGTCAACAGATACCGACGACGGCAGCCACGGCTGCCGTCGTTTTTTATACTGCACCCCGAGCAGGATCAGCCACTTAGGCGTAAAATTCCAGTTACATCCTTCAGGCATTAAGAAATCATCATGACCACCGACAGTTTAATCGAATACCCCAGCGACTTTCCCATCAAGATCATGGGTGCCATGCACGATGAATTTGCTCAGACCATGCTCGAACTGGTGCTGTTGCATGATCCGGACTTTGATGCCGCCAAAATGGATATGCGCCCGTCCTCCAAAGGATCTTATCTGGCCATCACCGTCACCGTGCGCGCCACCAGCCGCGAACAGCTCGACAATCTGTACCGAGCACTATCTGGCCATCCTATGGTTAAGGTAGTGTTGTAAACGATGGTTACTGCACCTGCACGTGAATAACTCTCCCGCCTTTATAAAGATTTCCCAGCTATGTTTTCCCGTTCCGTCGTATTGGCTTTACTGATTGTCTATGTAGTTTGGGGTTCAACCTATTTCGCCATTCATATCGCGCTGCAGTCATTCCCACCGTTTTTACTCATGGGCACGCGCTTTCTGGTGGCCGGCGGTTTGCTGTATGGGTTTTTACTGTTGCGTGGCGTAGCCCAACCAAGCTGGTTGCAATGGCGCGATGCCGGGTTGGTCGGCAGTCTGATTCTCGTCGGTGGCATGGGCCTGACTTCGTATGCCCAGCAATATATTTCATCTGGTCTGACGGCGGTGTTTATCGCCTGCTCGCCCTTTATTCTGGCCTTTTGTGTCGGCATGTATGGAGAATGGCCAACGCGGCGCGAATGGGCGGGGATTTTATGCGGTTTTGGCGGCGCCATCCTGCTCGCGGCTGGCAGCGATTTTTCTGCCCGTCCTGCCGGTGTAATTGCGTTGCTGGGAGCGATTATTTGCTGGAATCTGGGTTCGGTGCTGTCGCAACGAAAATTTTCGGTCGCCCCCGGCGCCATGGGGTTTGCCAGCGAAATGCTGCTCGGTGGTGTGATGCTGGTGTTACTTGGCTGGTGTCAGGGCGAACACATTCTCAGTCCAATCACCCCGGCCGCCTGGTTGGCCTGGGCTTATCTGGTGGTGGCTGGCTCACTTGGTGCCTTTACTGCCTACATGTATCTGATCGCCACCGTACCGCCAGCCCTGGCGTCGAGCTACAGTTACGTCAATCCGGTGATTGCCGTCACACTCGGGGTGCTGTATGCGGATGAAAAAATCGGCCTGCGCGAAATCATTGCCATGGTGATTATTTTAAGCAGCGTACTGCTGATCACCACGGCACGCCGAGCGGTCAAGTAGGGTGTCACGCGTAGCGTAATACACCGCTGTGAGTTGCTCCACCACTTGGTGTATTACGCCTGCGGCTAATACATCCTACAAAGCCGCCAGCGCATTACCGGCACGACTGACCGGTTTACGCCCCAGATGGGTTGAAATAAACTGTCCGGCGGCAACCACTTTATCCAGATCGATGCCGGTCTCTATGCCCAGTCCCTGCATTAAAAACAGCACATCTTCGGTCGCCACATTGCCGGTGGCCCCTTTGGCATACGGGCAGCCGCCCAAGCCGGCAACAGATGAATGGAAGATATGAATGCCGACTTCCAGACTGGCATAAATATTTGCCAACGCCTGACCGTAGGTGTCATGGAAATGGCCGGAGATGCCGGTGAGCGGAAATTCCTGCATCACCCGCTGCATCACGGTTTGCACCTGACGTGCCGTACCTACACCGATGGTGTCGGCAATATCGATTTCATCGCAACCCAAGTCTCGCAGACGCTGCACCACATCGGCGACTGCTTCCACACTGACGTCACCCTGATAGGGACAACCGAAGGCACAACTGATGCTGCCGCGCAGGCGCAGTTTATTGGCTTTGGCCGCAGCCGCTACTTCGGCAAACCGGGCGATAGATTCGGCAATTGAGCAGTTGATGTTTTTTTGCGAGAACGCTTCCGAAGCAGAACCAAAAATCACCACCTCATCGGCGGCGGCCGCAAGTGCGGCTTCAAAGCCCTGACGGTTGGGGGTGAGGGCCGAATAAATCACCCCCGGCCGACGCGTAATACCGGCCATGACTTCGGTCGAGGTGGCCATCTGCGGCACCCATTTGGGTGACACAAAGGCGGCAGCTTCGATATTCACAAACCCGGCGGCGCTTAACTGATTCACCAGTGCGATTTTGATGTCCGCACTGATGGTGGCGGCTTCGTTTTGCAAACCGTCGCGCGGTCCGACTTCAACCAGTTTGACCTGGGATGGCAAGTTATTCATTCTAATATCCTCTGCTACGATCGATCATGCCGGTGACGGGCAAACCCTGTTCGAGTCGACGAATTTTTTCTGCGAACTGAATTTCACTTTCTTGGGCTAAGGTCAGCGCAGAAATGTGCGGTGTGATAGTAATTTTATTGTTCTGCCACAAGGCATGTGATGGTGGCAGCGGTTCCGTCTGCACTACATCGAGCGTGGCACCGGCGAGATGACCGTTGGCTAGCAGTTGCAGCAAATCGGCCTCAACCACATGTGCTCCGCGACCGACATTGATCAGGTAGCCACCCGCAGGCATGTGCATGAGAGTCTGACGGTTGATGATGGCTCTGGTTTGCTCTGTCAGCGGCAAGATCGACACCAGCACTTTGGCCTCAGCCAGAGCTGCCGATAATTGATCCTGACCGTGATAACAGTTCACTCCTCTTATCTGCTCACTGAATTGCTTAGCACTGCGACTCCAGCCAGATACCGGAAATCCGAGCAGCAGCAGCCGCTGGGCAATCGCCTGGCCGAGCACGCCCAAACCCAGAATCGTGACAGGAAATGCGCTTTTGTTGCGCGCCGGTTTTGGCTGCCAGCATGCCTGTGTAGCCAGCTGACGGTATTCATCCATACGCCGAAAATAACCAAGCACCGCCAAACTGACATAATCGGCCATTTGTTCACCCATACCGGCATCTTCAAGTCGATACACCGGCACATGTGCGGGCAGTTGTGCGAGCAGCGGCAAGATCGCATCGACTCCGGCACCCAGATTACAGATGGCTTTCAGCTCAGGGCGACCGGCCAGCATGGCCAACGGCGGCTTCCAGACCAGGGCATAGTCGGCCGGGGACTCATCACCGGGGTGCCACAGGCGAATCTGCGCTTCGGGCAGCCGCTGTTGAAATGCGGCGATGCCGGCACCGCCAGGGTCTGCCGTGTTGTAATAAATAATGCGCATGCTGTGGGTCCGGATTTTATTCAAACATCAGTAACTGTGCGCCATCGCTCACCTGATCACCGATCAGATACATTAATTCCTTGACGATGCCATCGACCGGCGCGGCGATGGTATGTTCCATTTTCATGGCTTCCATAATCAGCAGTGGCTGGCCTTTGCTGACCGTCTGGCCGACGACCACCAGCAGGGCGACAATTTTTCCCGGCATCGGCGCGGTCAGGCGGCCGGTTTCTGCTTCGGCTTCACCTGCGTGCAGCAGCGGATCGGTGTAACCCAGTTCACGGTGCTGACCAAGACTGAACACATGGAAGTGCTCACCATGACGTACCACGGTGCCGTTCACAGTCAGCGCGCCAATCTGAAGCGTGAAGTTGTTGTCTGCATCCTGACTGATCAGTTGTACCTGTGCCTGCTCGTCACCGAGTTGCATGCTCCAGCCTTTGCCCTGATAAGTCACGTCGAGTTGGTAATGGCTCTCTTCCTGCCGGAACGTCAGTTGACGTTGCAGTTGGCTGTTCATACGCCAGCCGTGACTGCTGCTCCAGGGATTGCGGCCAGCGCTGTGAATTTCAGATTGCAGCAGACTGACGGCGGCCAGCGCGATCAGCGGCAGAGACAGCGCGGTCTGTGGTGGAAACAGTTCGGCCTGATTGCGCTCGATCAATCCGGTATCGAGATCAGCACCGGCAAAAGCATGGCTATGAATCAAGCGCTGTAGAAACCCGATATTCGAGGACAGACCAACGATTTGATATTGCGCCAGCGCCTGCGCCATCCTGGCCAGGGCTTCGTTGCGGTCTTTGCCCCAGACGATCATTTTGGCGATCATCGGGTCATAAAAAGGAGAAATCGTATCACCGGCACGCACGCCACTGTCGATGCGAAATCCAGCCGGGTCAGGCTGGCCGCCGAGAGCGAAATTGATCGCCGCAGGGGTTTGCATATGCACCAGCCGACCGATGGACGGCAGAAAACCCTTGTCGGGATTTTCAGCATAAATACGCGCTTCGAGAGCATGTCCGTGAATCTGCAATTGCTCCTGCCGTAACGGTAACGCTTCACCGCTGGCCACACGCAATTGCCACTCCACCAGATCAGTACCGGTAATCATTTCTGTCACCGGATGCTCAACCTGCAGGCGGGTATTCATTTCCATGAAATAAAACGAGCCATCCTGGTTGGCAATAAATTCCACCGTACCGGCACCGACATAACCGACCGCTTTAGCCGCAGCCACGGCAGCGCTGCCCATGGCGGCACGACGCTCTGCGGTCATGCCCGGCGCCGGTGCTTCTTCAAGCACTTTTTGATGGCGGCGCTGCACCGAACAGTCTCGTTCAAACAGATATACGCAATTACCCAGAGTATCGGCAAACACTTGAATTTCAATATGACGGGGGCGCTGCAAGTATTTTTCTGCCAGCACTTTATCGTCACCAAAAGAGCTGAGAGCTTCGCGCTGACAGGATGCCAGTGCGGCTTTAAAATCGGCGCTGTGTTCAATCACGCGCATACCTTTACCGCCACCGCCAGCCGATGCTTTGAGCAACACCGGATAGCCGATACGATCGGCCTGCTGATGTAAAAAATCGGCATCCTGATTTTCACCGTGATAACCCGGTACCAGCGGCACACTGGCTTTTTCCATCAAAGTCTTGGCGGCCGACTTGCTACCCATGGCGCGAATCGCATCCGCCGGTGGTCCGATAAACACCAGACCGGCGTTGGCACAGGCATCAGCAAAATCGGCATTTTCTGACAAAAATCCATACCCGGGATGAATCGCCTGGGCACCTGCGGCCAATGCCACGGCAATGATTTTATCGCCCAGCAAATAACTTTCTTTCGCTGCCGCCGGTCCGATCAGCACCGCTTCATCACAGGCCGCGACATGTTTGGAAAGTGCATCGGCTTCCGAATATACCGCCACCGTCTGGACACCAAGACGACGCGCCGTAGCCGCAACCCGGCAGGCAATTTCACCACGATTGGCGATGAGGATTTTTGAAAACATGGGTTACCTTTTTATTCTGCGATCACAATTTCATGAGACTTGTGGTTTCAATTCATTGTCTGTGTTGTCGTTCTTTTTTTCATGTCCGACACATTACTTACATCCACCGCCCTCAACTTTACTGCGCGTCTTGAGTCCGAGCTTGGCCAGCAAGGCTTTGTCATCGGACGCTTCCGGATTGTCGGTGGTGAGCAATTTATCGCCATAAAAAATCGAATTCGCACCAGCCAGAAAACACATGGCCTGTACGGGTTCACCCATCTGCCGACGACCGGCAGACAAACGCACACGTGCTTTGGGCATGGTGATGCGCGCTACCGCAATGGTGCGCACAAATTCCAACGGATCGAGTACTTCGGTACCAAACAAAGGTGTGCCTTCAACCTGCACCAGATGATTCACAGGTACTGATTCCGGATATGGATTCAGGTTGGCCAACTGAGCAATCAGTCCTGCACGCTGCAGCCGTGATTCACCCATGCCGACAATACCGCCACAACACACTTTTAAACCGGCATTACGCACATAACCGAGCGTGTCGAGCCGGTCCTGATAATCGCGGGTCGAAATGACGTTGTCATAAAATTCCGGTGCGGTATCGAGATTGTGATTGTAGTAATCCAGTCCGGCGACTTTTAAACGTTCCGCCTGTTCTTCTTTAAGCATACCCAGCGTGGCACAGGTTTCCAGACCCAGTGCTTTTACACCACGCACCATTTCTTCGACCTTATCCATGTCACGGTCTTTCGGCGAACGCCAGGCCGCACCCATGCAAAAGCGTGTGGCGCCACTGTCTTTGGCCGAACGTGCGGCATCGAGTACTTCGTCGATAGCGAGAATTTTTTTCGCTTCCACACCGGTATCGTAACGCGCAGCCTGCGGGCAATAGCCGCAATCTTCTTCGCAGCCGCCGGTTTTGATGGACAACAGGGTAGCCAATTCAACATCACCGTCGGGAAATTCACGCCGATGAATTTCCTGGGCACGGAACAGCAAGTCATTAAAAGGCAGATCAAATAAACTCAATACCTCGTCCACTGGCCAGGTATCGGCCACGATGGTAGCGACCGGCTTGAGGGTCGGATGAAAAGTGACGCCCTGTGCGTGACTGACTGTAGCTTCGCTGCTGTTTTCCATTTCAGATTCCTTAATTTATTGTTCTGCTGTCGTAATACTGTTACTGCTCACTAATTCAAATTGCCCAAATAATGGACCTACCTGTAATAATTCTGCCACCTGTTCCGGAGTCGGTTGTTCCAACCGGGGAATGCACCCCAGCAGTGGTGCTGGCAGACGTGCCTGCAATGCGCTGATATTTTCCAGCAAATATGCCATCTCACCCTGCATACAATTCGCCACCCAACCCGCCAGGGTCAAACCGCGCGCAGCAATCGCTTCGGCCGTCAACAAGGCATGACTGATACAACCCAGGCGCATGCCAATGACCAGGATCACCGGCAGCTGCAACTGTTGCGCCAGATCGGCGCTGTCGTGCGTGTCATTGAACGGCACCCGAAAACCACCAACACCTTCAACAATAAGCGCCTGTGCCTGCTTTGACAAGTGTTCATAGCTGCTCACAATCAGGCCTAAGTCAATTTGCCGCTGTTCCTGCAGCGCGGCAATATGCGGAGCTGCTGGCACTTGAAACAAATAAGGATTGATGTGTGCTGCGAGCACATCGAGCGCCGGCAAATTGCTCGCCCCAGTCAGCGCCACCACATCTTCATTACTCCAGACCCCGTCCTGCAACACTGCACCTGCAGCCACCGGTTTCATGCCGACACTGCGCCAGCCGCGTTGTGTCATGCAGGTCAGCAGGGCGCAGGATATCAGCGTTTTGCCGACCTCGGTATCGGTTCCGGTAACAAAAAAGGCGACAGGCAATCCAGACGTGCTCATGCGACAACTTTCAGATTGTGTATTTGTTGCAATAAAACCGCCACCTGGGCGCTGGAGTGCGCGGCCGACAGGGTAACACGCAGCCGTGCGGTTCCTGCTGGTACCGTTGGCGGACGGATAGCCGGCACCCACAGGCCGGCATCAAACAACTGGGCAGCAAACTGCATGGCACGTTGATTTTCACCCACCACCAGCGGCTGGATCTGGGTATCCGACGCCAGCAAGCGCAGTCCGACAGGTGCGTCTCCGATACCGTGCTTAAACTGTCCGATTAGTTGAGCAAGGTGTGCACGCCGCTGTACTCCTTCTGTACCGGTAATGATGTTCAAACTAGTCAACAAGGCATGCGCTAAGGCGGGAGGGGCGGCGGTGGTATAAATATAAGCGCGCGCTTTTTGAATCAACCATTCAATCACGCTGGCATGCGCGGCGATAAAAGCACCAGCCACCCCGGCGGCTTTTCCCAGCGTGCCCATGTAAATCAATTTTTTGCTGCGTAAATGCAGATGTTCCAGCACACCGGCACCATGCTCGCCCAAGACACCAAAACCGTGGGCATCATCCACCACCAACCAGGCCTGATAACGTTCACACAGTGCCAGCATATCGGTCAGCGGCGCAATCACGCCATCCATGCTGAAGACACTATCGGTGACGACAATTTTAGTTCTGGCCTGACTCTGTTGCAGGGCAATTTCCAGTGCTGCCAGATCCGCATGGGGAAATACCTTGACCGGACAACGCGCCAGTCTGGCTCCATCGATGAGCGAAGCATGGTTGAGCTGTTCAGAAAAAATTTCCGTCTTGCCCGGGTCGCTCGCGGCCAGACCGGACAGCACCGCCAGATTGGCCATATAACCGGTACTCAGATAGAGCGCACGGACATCGTCAATACAGGGCGCGAGCATTTCTGCCAGCCGGTCTTCGAGCTGAGCATGGGCCCGAGTATGGCCGCTGATCAGATGCGATGCGCCGCTGCCGGCACCATACAAATTCACGCCATCCTGCAGCGCCTGACGAATCTGCGGATGCGCAGCCAGGCCCAGATAATCATTGCTGCAAAAGGCCAGCATGGCACGGCCATCGACATCGACTTCTGCCGCGCAGGGAGTGGCCGCGACACGGCGGCGGCGACGTAAGCCCGCGTCAGTCAAAGAGGTGAGCTGTTGTTCAATTAATTCAAGCATGCTCAATCACCTGCTCAAACACACTCAGAATACGCTGGCCAAGCAGGGTAATTTCGGCATCATCCAAAATATAGGGCGGCATTAAATACACGGTATTGCCGATAGGGCGCAATAACAGTTCCTGTTCCAGTGCAGCAGCAAAGAAGCGGCCGGCAAATCCGGGCTGAACATCCACCACATCGAAGGCCCAGATCATGCCGCGTTGACGGAAATAGCGTACCTGCGGATGCTTTGCCAGAGGTGATAGTGCGCGGGTGATTTTTTCTGCCCGTATTTGATTATTCACCAGCACATCATCCTGCTCGAAAATTTCCAGCGTCGCCAGTGCCGCACGACAGGCCAGCGGATTACCGGTGTACGAGTGCGAATGCAAAAAACCACGTCGCACATCCGGATGATAAAACGCCTGATAAACCGCATCGGTGCTCATCACCAGTGACAATGGCAGATAACCGCCACTGATGCCTTTGGACAGACATAAAAAGTCCGGCCAGATGTGTGCCTGCTCACAGGCAAAAAAAGTACCGGTGCGGCCACAGCCGACCGCAATTTCATCGGCGATCAAATGGACCTGATAACGATCACACAGTTCGCGCAGTAATTGCAGATACAGCGGATCATGCATGGCAAACCCGGTGGCACACTGCACCAGTGGCTCCACAATAATGGCCGCGATCTGCGTGCCGCGTTGAGCAAATAATTGCTCGACCTCGGCAGCTGCTTTTCTGGCCACATCGGCAGCCGTTTCCCCTTCAACGGCCTGACGTGCATCGGGTGACATTACCACATGAGCGGCGTGAATTAACGGGCCGTAGGCATCACGGAATAACGCCACATCAGTCACGGCCAGTGCACCGATGGTTTCGCCGTGATAACTGCCTTTGAGGCAAACAAATTCGCGCTTGGCTGGCAGGCCTGAATTACTCCAGCTGTGAAAACTCATTTTAAGGGCGATTTCTACCGCCGAAGCACCATCAGAGGCATAGAAACAATGTCCTAACGCACCGCCGGTTTTAGCCGCCAGCTTTTCTGACAGGGTAATCACCGGTTCATGGGTAAAGCCAGCCAGCATGACATGCTCGAGTTTGTCGAGCTGATCTTTGAGAGCGGCATTGATGCGCGGATTGGCATGACCAAACAGATTCACCCACCAGGAACTGATGCCGTCGAGATAGCGACGACCATCGGCATCAAATAACCAGGCGCCGCGTCCGTGGCTGATGGGGATGAGTGGCAAATTTTCGTGATGCTGCATTTGCGTGCACGGATGCCACACATGTTGCAAACTTCGGTCTACCCAGTGACTGTTCGACTTCAAGTGATTCCCTTATTCTGATAACGATTAATGCGACAGCAACAGCCAGTTCGGCTTGCGTTTTTCCAGAAACGCCGCCACGCCTTCGCGACCTTCTACCGAACTGCGGATTTCCGCAATACATTCGGCTGTGTAAGTCAGTAAATCTTCTTCAATTTCCGCACCGGTCACATCTTCCACCAACCACTTGGCTGCCACTACGGCGTCCGGGCTGTTGCTGACAATGGCTTTCACGATACCGGCAACGGTGGCATCGAGCTGATCGGCGGCAACCAGTTCATGCACCATGCCCAGACGATAGCCTTCCTGAGAAGAAAATTTTTCCGCTGTAACAAAATAACGCCGCGCCGCATTCGCACCCATGGCTTTAATCACGTACGGCGAAATGGTGGCCGGAATTAAACCCAGTTTGACTTCGCTCAAACAAAAGCTGGCACTGTCGACCACCACGGCAATATCGCAGGCGGTCATCAAACCCAATCCACCGGCATAGCAGTCACCCTGTACTTTGGCGATGACGGGTTTTTGGCAGGAGTAAATCTGATACAGCATTTCAGCGAGCTGCTGCGCATCGGCGAGATTTTCTTCCGGCGTATACGCTGCCATTTTTTTCATCCAGTTCAAATCGGCACCGGCACAAAAGGCCGAACCATTGGCCGCGAGCACAATGGCTCTGACCTGATCATTCTGACCAAGCTCAGAAAACACTTCATTGAGTTCCGCAATCACGGTTTCATTAAAAGCGTTCCTGACGTCGGGACGATTGAGGGTAACGGTGGCCGCACCTTGTGCAATTTCAACCAGGAGAGTCTGATAATTCATACTGCCTCACATTCTGAATAAGCCAAATTTGGTTTCTTTGATTTCTGCATTCAAGGCCGCCGACAAACCCAGTGCCAGCACCATGCGGGTATCTGCCGGATCGATCACACCATCATCCCACAAGCGCGCGCTGGCATAGTAAGGATGGCCCTGATGTTCATACTGTTCTTTAATTGGCTGTTTGAATTGAGCTTCTTCTTCGGCTGACCAGCTGCCGCCTTTGGCTTCAATCCCATCTCGCCTTACGGTAGCCAGTACACTCGCAGCCTGCTCACCACCCATGACCGAAATACGCGCATTCGGCCACATCCACAAAAAACGCGGAGAAAATGCCCGGCCGCACATGCCGTAGTTTCCGGCTCCAAAACTGCCGCCAATAATCACGGTAAATTTAGGCACTGCAGCGGTCGCAACGGCCGTCACCATCTTGGCACCATTGCGGGCAATACCTTCATTTTCATATTTGCGTCCCACCATAAAGCCGGTAATGTTTTGCAAAAACACCAGCGGGATTTTACGCTGACAGCACAGTTCAATAAAATGTGTACCCTTGAGTGCTGACTCAGAAAACAAAATTCCGTTATTGGCAATAATGCCGACCGGCATACCGTGAATGTGAGCAAAGCCACATACCAGCGTCGTGCCATAACGTGCTTTGAATTCATCAAACAGACTGCCATCGACCACACGGGCAATCACTTCGCGCACATCAAACGGTTTGCGGGTATCCGCCGGAATCACGCCATACAATTCATGCGCCGGATAAGCTGGTTCCTGTGCTTCTTTTAGGCACAACTGCTGTGGTTTTTTACGATTCAGATTCGACACGATGGTACGCGCCAGTGACAGCGCATGCATATCATTTTGCGCCAGATGATCCACCACACCAGAAAGTCTGGTATGCACATCACCACCACCGAGTTCTTCGGCACTGACCACTTCACCAGTTGCGGCTTTAACTAAAGGCGGGCCACCCAGAAAAATCGTGCCCTGATTTTTCACAATAATCGATTCGTCACTCATCGCCGGAACATAAGCGCCACCGGCGGTACAGGAACCCATGACCACGGCGATTTGCGGAATTCCCTGAGCAGATAGATTAGCCTGATTAAAAAAAATCCGGCCAAAATGATCCCGATCCGGAAACACATCTTCCTGATTGGGCAGATTGGCACCACCACTGTCGACCAGATACACACAGGGTAAATTATTTTGTTCGGCAATTTCCTGTGCACGTACATGCTTTTTCACGGTCAGCGGATAATACGTCCCGCCCTTAACGGTAGCATCATTACAGACAATCACACATTCCTGCCCGGCGATCCGGCCGATACCGGTAATCACTCCGGCGCAGGGGGCGTCATTATTGTACATAGCATAGGCAGCGAGCTGAGAAAATTCCAGGAACGGAGTTCCTGGATCGAGCAGCTGCTGCACCCGGTCACGGGGCAAGAGCTTTCCCCGCGCCAGATGCTTACGACGTGCCTCGTCGCCACCACCGAGCATGATTTTTTCAATCTGGCTTTTCAAATCGTCGACCACCACCTGCATGGCAGCGACGTTGGCTTTAAACTCTTCTGAGCGCGGTGCCAGTTTGGATTCTAGTTTCATGATTCTGCAATTCGTTTTTAGACTTAGTTGGAAATAACACCATCCAGATAAAGCCAGCGTTCGTTTTCACAAACAAAACGGCTGGTTTCATGCAGACGATGCGCCCGCCCGTTGAGTTTGTATCTGGCGATAAATTCTACTGTGGCAGTTGACAGTTGCTGCTGATGTGACACTATCTGCAAACCTATCCACTGGCAGAGTTCGATTTTTTCCTGCGGCGGGCGAGTATCCGGATGCCAGCTGGCCTGAATATAAGCCTCATCACAGCGCACATAAGCGCTGTAACGTGAACGCATCAATGCCAATGCATCCGGCGCCGTGGCAGCACCGGAGTGGAAGCGGAAGCAACAGGCTGCATAGTCGCTGCCGCTGTCACAGGGGCAGGCTTCAGATTTTGCCATTTTTTAAATGCGCTTCGAGCTGATCAAAACGATCAAAGCCCCAGAACGGCTCCTCATCAACGATCATAAAAGGCGAACCAAATACACCGTGTTCAATGGCTGAATCCACCTGCAGTTTTAACTGTTCCTTGATTTCCGGGGTCGCCGTCGCCTGTGTTAGCGCAGCTGCATCAAAGCCGCAATTGGTGGCAATTTGCGCGAGCTGCAGAGCGTCACCGATATTAACGCCATCCACAAAATACGCCTGATACACCGCTTTGACAAACTTGCCTGCGCTGTCCTGCCCCTGCGTATTAATAAGCCACAATACTGCACGCGCTGCCAAATGGGTAGCCAACGGAAAAATCGCCGGCATGGCAAACGGAATATGATGAAAGCGTGCCGTGCGCACCAGATCATGCGCTGAATATTTCCCCTTAAGCGGAATTTGTATTAATGGCTGACATTCGGTGATTTTAAAAATCGCGCCCAGCAATACCGGATGCCATTCCACCTTGCGCTGATATTTTCCAGCCAGCGCCTCAATGTGCATGGCAGCAAAATAACCATACGGGGAAGAAAAATCAAAATAAAAGTGCAGCGGTGCTTGCATGATTTCCTCTGATAATGTGAGTTATGGATAAGACTTAATTTAACTATTCGGCTCTTTGCGACGTCGTTCCCGCATGTTTTTGGCGGGAATCCAGTGTCGTTACACTGCTATTTGCAACGAAAACCAGATTCCCTCCTAAAGCTGCGAGAATGACGATGTTGAGGCCTGAATATTAAAATGCATTGCTTATCCATAACTGAGGTTCTGTTAAATTTGCGCCAGAGCGCGGCCAATAATAATTTTCTGAATGTCCGAAGTACCTTCATAAATCTGACAGACACGCACATCACGATAAATCCGCTCTACCGGGAAATCGCTGACATAACCGTAACCGCCATGCACCTGAATCGCATCCGAACACACTTTTTCTGCCATTTCAGAAGCGAACAGTTTCGCCATGGCTGCTTCTTTCAGACATGGCAAACCGGCATCTTTCATACTGGCCGCATGCCAGATCAACTGACGGGCAGCTTCGATCTGTGTTGCCATATCAGCGAGCCGGAACTGCACGGCCTGATGTTCAAAAATCGGCTTGCCAAAACTCTCACGCTGTTTGGCATAACTCAGTGCCGCTTCAAATGCCGCCCGCGCCATACCGACTGATTGAGAAGCAATCCCGATACGTCCACCTTCGAGGCCAGAAAGTGCAATCTTGTAACCCTGACCTTCCGCGCCGATCAGATTGGCTACCGGAATGCGGCAGTTTTCGAATAAAATCTGCGCCGTATCCGAAGAATGCTGACCCAACTTATCTTCCAGACTGGCGACAATGTAACCCGGTGTTGTTGTCGGCACCCAAAACGCGCTGATACCTTTTTTCCCGGCCGCCTTGTCCGTGACCGCCATGACAATGGCGACATCGGCGTATTTACCGCTGGTGATAAACTGCTTCACACCGTTAATCACATACTCATCACCATCACGGACAGCGGTGGTGCGCAGAGCACCGGCATCGCTGCCGACATGCGGCTCGGTCAGACAAAATGCCCCCAGCATTTTCCCCTGAGCCAAGGGTGTGAGCCATTGCTGTTTTTGTTCATCATTCGCATACATCATGGCAATGGAACAAACCGGACAGTTGTTGACCGAAATCACCGTCGAAGTGCCACCATCACCGGCGGCAATTTCTTCCAGCACCAGAGCCAGCGACAGATAATCCAGACCGGCACCGCCCCATTGTTCCGGCACCGCCACACCATACACACCGAGTTCGGCCAGCTGACGTAATTCTTCCTGTGGAAAATGATGTTCCTTATCCCAGCGTGCCGCATTCGGCGCCAGACGTTCCTGCGAAAATTCGCGTAACGCTTCACGGATCATTTTATGTTCTGAATTGAGTATCATAGTGTGTGCTGATGCACTACCAGGTAAGTTGACTGCCGTCGTAATTAAAAAAACGTCCGTTATCGGCAACGCTGCGCTGTGCAATCGTGGCTCGGATACCGGCTGCACTTTGCTGCACTGACAAAGGTGCTTGGTCGCCGCCCATCCCGGTACGTACCCAACCGGGATGCATGGCGATACTGACCATCTCCGGATAACTGAGCGCCACATCAAGCAGCACTGAATTCAACGCAGCCTTACTGGCGCGATACAGCCAGGAACTGGCATCGGTACGCATCGACAGCGAACCCATGGCAGAAGAAATCACCGCCAGCCGGCCATGACGTTCGTTAACCATCGGCGCCACAATCGGCAACAGCCGCATGGCAGCCAACACATTGGTTTGCATTACCAGATTGAATTCTTCTGCGCCCGGCGCAGTCAGCCCACTGGTACGCGAACCCAGTACACCGGCATTCAAAATCGCTACTTCGATTTTTTCATCATCCAACCGCCAGCCCAACGCGGCGCAATCATTTAAATCGAGCACATCCAGCAACAGCGGGTGCGCACCCAGTGCCGAGAGTTTTTCCATATCGGCACTGGTGCGCGCCGTCGCCAGCACCCGCCAGCCGCCAGCCAGATATTCCTGCGCCAGGGCAAAGCCTATGCCGCGTGAAGCGCCTATGATTAATGCTGTGCTCATAATCTGCTTATGCTGAATGTCGGAATTAAAAAAACACAGGTGAGCAAATACCCACCTGTGCGTTCAGACGACTGGCTTACACCAATTCAATCGCCATCGCCGTACCTTCACCGCCTCCGATACAGAGTGTCGCAACACCGCGTTTTAAACCGCGTTTTTGCAGCGCACCGATCAGGGTACAAATAATACGGGCACCAGATGCGCCGATAGGATGGCCAAGAGCGCAGGCACCGCCATGCACATTAACTTTGCTGTGTGGAATATCAAATTCACGCATCGCAGCCATAGGCACGGTAGCAAACGCTTCATTGATTTCGAACAAATCCACATCCTTGACCGACCAGCCGGTTTTTTTAAACAACTTTTGCATCGCGCCCACCGGTGCTGTGGTGAACCAGTTCGGTTCCTGCGCATGCGTAGCATGACCCACCACCCGTGCAAGAATTTTGCAGCCGAGTTTTTTGGCCGTTTCTTCACTCATCATGACCAATGCGGCTGCGCCATCATTAATGGAAGAAGAAGAAGCCGCAGTAATAGTGCCATCCTTTTTAAACGCCGGTTTCAAGGCTGGAATTTTATCCAGTTTGGCTTTGAGCGGACCTTCATCCTTGTCGATCACCACATCACCGGCACGTCCCTTGACTGTTACCGGAGCGATTTCCCAGGCAAACGAACCATCGGCAGTCGCTGCCTGAGCACGCTTGACCGATTCAATGGCAAACGCATCCTGCTCTTCACGGCTGAAATTGTATTTGGCTGAACATTCTTCTGCGAATGTCCCCATGGAACGACCACCACCGGTTTTTTCATCGCGGCTGTAAGCATCTTCCAAACCATCGAGCATCATGTGATCCAGAACCTGACCGTGACCAATACGGAAGCCACCGCGTGCCTTGGGCAATAAATAAGGGGCATTGGTCATGGATTCCATCCCGCCAGCAACGACTACCTGATTGGTGCCTGCCAGAATCGAATCATGCGCCATCATCGCGGCCTTCATGGCAGAACCGCACATTTTCGATAACGTTACTGCCCCAACCGACATCGGCAAACCCGCTGCCAGTGTTGCCTGACGCGCTGGCGCCTGTCCCTGACCTGCCATTAAGCAGTTACCAAACAACACTTCATCCACGAGTTCTGGATTCACACCAGCGCGCTCAAGCGCCGCTTTAATGGCGACCGCACCTAACTGACTTGCTGTTACCGAAGAAAAATCACCTTGAAATGCACCCATTGGTGTGCGCGCTGCGCCAACAATTACAATGTTCATACTATTCTCCAAATAATGCAGACTATGCTGCCGGGTTAAGGTCAGGATCAACACCCGCTTCGCGGCTGGCTGATAAATGACTAAATCTGATTTCTTGCGGATATGGAAACACATCCTCCACATGACCTGCCATTATGCGCTGTTTGCATCCCTGCCAATAGTCTGGCGTGAGCAAATCCGCATGATATTGCATGAAATATTTTCGCACTTTGGCATTGCCTAAAAGGAATGGCGCAAATTGCTCTGGAAAAACATCGTTTTTAGCCACGTGATACCACGGCTCAGCAGCCATTTCATCTTCTTCATTCCGTGGCGGCGGGATGCGACGGAAATTACAATCGACGATATATTCAATTTCATCATAATCATAAAAAACCACACGTCCCAGACGGGTCACGCCAAAGTTTTTATACAACATATCGCCCGGAAAAATATTGGCCGCTACCAGTTCTTTAATCGCATTGCCATATTCGCGCACACCATGTTCAATGGCTGCATCGTTGTTTTCTTTTTCTGCATCCGACAGCCAGATATTGAGCGGCACCATGCGGCGTTCAATATACAGATGTTTGATGACGACTTCCTCTTCGCTGATTTCCAGCACCGATGGCGCATACTTTTGAATTTCCGCCAGCAGTGCTTCAGTAATCCGGCTGCGCGGAAACGCCACGTCGGAATACTCCAGCGTATCGGCCATACGGCCAACCCGGTCGTGATTTTTCACCAGCTGATATTTTTCCTTGATCAATTCTTTGGTGGTTTCTTTCGGCGGTGGAAAACTGTCCTTAATGACCTTGAACACATATGGAAACGAGGGCAGGGCAAACACCAGCATCACCAAGCCGCGTATCCCTGGTGCCTCCTGAATTTGATCAGAAGAATATTTCAAGTGATGCAAAAAATCACGATAAAACAGATTTTTTCCGTGCTTCTGCAAACCCAGAATGGTATAAATTTCACTGCGCGGCTTGCGTGGCATAATGCTGCGCAAAAACTGCACATAGGCCGACGGTACCTCCATGTCGACCATAAAATACGCACGGGTAAAGGAAAACAGCACCGTGATTAGCATCGGATCGAGCAAGACTGTATCGAGCACCAGATGATTATGCCGGTTATGCAAAATTGGTACGATAAACGGAAACTCGCGATTGCCGTTGATTCCCTTGCCGACGATGTAAGCTCCTTTATTACGGAAGAATAAATTACTCAGTACCTGAATTTGATGATTCGGCTCAAGCTTTTCATTACCAAAGACATCTTTAAGTTTTTGCGCAATCGTAGCAATATCGCGATCCAGATCCGCAAACGGTGACGCCAGCTGAAAATTGGTGACGATGCGTTTGAGCGAATAATGCAAACCGTCATTGACCGGGTAATACACCCGATAAGTCGGCAAATGTTCACTTTCAATATATTCCGTGGCCACGGCCGGGCGGACAAAAATAAAATCGTTGTGATAATAATTCCGATGCAGCATTTTGGTACAAACCGAATTATAAAAAGTCTCGGCCAATTCCGGCTGCATATGATCAATTAACAAACCCATATAATGCAGTTTGACTTCACGCCATACCGAATCCGTCAGGTCAGCCTGTTCATAATCATCTTCGAGCATGGTGACACATTCCACCACCCGCTGATCGTAAAATGAAATCCGCTCGCGCGCGGTCTGTTGCCCGATTTTCCATTCAGCCAGCTCAAAATGTTTTTTGGCCTGCTGACTGACAGCGCGAAACAAACGGTAATGCTTGTTAAAGCCATCCAAAATCGCACGTGCAATATCAAAAGCGATTTGCGAAGAGAGTAATTTTGGAAAGGCAATTTGCGGCATAATAAATCCGTTTATTTAGTTTCAGCAAACAATTCACGACCAATTAACATGCGGCGAATTTCACTCGTACCGGCACCGATTTCATACAGCTTGGCATCGCGCCATAACCGTCCGACCGGATACTCATTGATATAACCATTACCACCCAAAATCTGAATCGCTTCGCCTGCCATCCAGGTGGCTTTTTCGGCCGAATACAAAATCGCTCCGGCCGCGTCCTTACGCAATGCACGCACTGCCTGCGGATTTTTAGCACGATCACACGCCTGACCTACCGCGTACACATAAGCCTTGCACGCCATCATGGTGGAATACATGTCGGCGATTTTCCCTTGCATCAGCTGAAATTCACCTATCGGCTGACCAAACTGTTTGCGCTCATGAATATATGGCACCACCACATCCATACACGCCTGCATAATGCCCAGCGGTCCGCCGGACAACACTGTGCGCTCAAAATCCAGTCCCGACATCAGCACATTCACACCCTGACCCAAACCTCCCAACACATTTTCTGCCGGCACTTCGCAATCCTGAAACACCAGCTCACCGGTATGCGAACCACGCATGCCGAGCTTATCGAGTTTTTGTGCAATCGAAAACCCTGGGAAACTCTTTTCAATCAAAAACGCCGTCATGCCACGCGCACCGGCTTCCAAATCGTTTTTGGCATATACCACCAGCACGTCAGCATCCGGACCGTTGGTAATCCACATCTTGGTGCCATTCAATACCCAGCGATCACCCTTGAATTCGGCGCGCAACTTCATGCTCACCACGTCCGATCCGGCATTCGGTTCCGACATTGCCAAAGCACCGATATGCTCACCCGAAATCAGTTTGGGGAGATATTTTGCCTTTTGCGCGGCTGTCCCATTACGGTTAATCTGGTTCACACACAAATTGGAATGGGCGCCATACGACAGCCCGACAGACGCTGAGGCGCGAGAAATTTCTTCCATCGCGATGATATGCGCCAGATAACCCATATCGATTCCGCCATCCTGCTCTTTCACTGTCACCCCGAGCACACCGAGATCACCCATTTTTTTCCATAAATCCATCGGAAATTGATCACTGCGATCAATTTCAGCGGCACGCGGTGCAATTTCTTTGGCCGCAAACTGCTGGACAGACTCACGCAATGCGGCGATATCTTCACCGTGATCAAAAGTTAAACCGGGCAGATGTAACATGGCTTCCTCTGGGTATTCGTTATAAATTATGGATATTCAGGCTTACTCATTTCTGAATGGTTTTTTCGAGCTGCAAAATAATAACCGTAATTGACGTTAACGTAAACGTCAATTAGACAGATGTCATTTATGCACCGCCAGCTGTTTTAACCGATTTCTGCTTAACTTCGCTTTTCAGCATGCGCTGGCATTCTTTTTCATGCGCACTGATTTCTGTCAATAACACTTCAATATCTTCACGCTGCTGTTCAAGCGCAGCGCGATGCTGCGCCAGTACGGCAGCAAAACGCTGTAACTGTGCCTGAGTATCTTTGGGCGACGTATACATATCAACCAGACTTTTGATATCCGACAGAGACAACCCCAATCTTTTACCTCGTAATGTCAACTTCAGATGAGTGCGCTCACGGGCCGTATACACACGATTGCGGCCACCCGGTCCGGCGCGTTGCGGACTCAACAGGCCTTGATCTTCATAGAAACGGATCGCCCTTGGGGTTATATCAAATTCCCGTGACAATTCAGTGATGGTATAAGTTATTGCTGATTTATTGGCAGATGACACGTTATTTTCTCGGCAACAGGAGTGAATTTAGATAAAGCATGCAAACTTGTCGACGTCGTTTACGTTAACGTCAGGTATATTGTAGGTTAAATTTCACTGTCGCTCGCTACAGAAGCACGAATTAAATCGAACCACTTTTTTGAAAGCCGTCATGAATCCACTTGAAACCCAGCTCACCTACCCCCTGGGCGAAACACTGCCAGCTCCGGGAGAGATGCTGCGCGTAGCGCCAGGCGTTTACTGGCTGCGCATGGGCTTGCCGTTTGCCTTAAACCACATCAACCTGTGGTTGCTGGAAGACGGAGCAGGGTGGACCATCATCGATTGCGGCATTGCCACAGATGCCACACGGGCAAACTGGGAAACCATATTTTCCCGTTATCTGAATAACAAGCCAGTTACCCGGGTAATCGCCACCCATTGTCATCCCGACCACCTCGGTCTGGCCGACTGGCTGTGCCAGCGCTGGCAGGCACCGTTGTGGATGAGTGCGGGCGAATATGCCTTTGGCCGCATGATGCAGGCCAGCCTCCCGGGCGTAGAAGGTTCGTCTACCATACCGCATTTTCAGCGCCACGGCGTCACCGACAGTCATCTGATTGAACAACTGCTGGGTCGCAAAGACTATTATCCCGGCCTGGTTCCTGCGGTTCCGAGTGAATTTTGTCGTCTGCAAGAACATCAGATCGTCACCATTGGGACCCATCGCTGGCGTGTCATCAGCGGCTTTGGGCATTCGCCCGAACATGTTGCTCTGTTTTGTGAAGAAATCAAATGTCTGATTTCCGGCGACATGCTGTTGCCACGAATTTCCACCAATGTGTCCGTCTGGGCGGTTGAACCCTTAGCCAATCCGGTACAGCTGTTTCTCGATTCCATCGATAAATTCTGCGATCTCGATTCCGATACGCTGGTCCTGCCTTCACACGGAAAACCCTTTCAGGGTGTGCACATACGCGTGCAACAACTCATCAACCATCACCATGCACGCCTTGCCGAAGTTCTCGAAGCCTGCGTGAGTGCCAAAAGTGCCAACGACATTGTACCCATCATGTTTTCTCGTCCGCTTGACACCCACCAACTCACCTTCGCGCTCGGTGAAGCACTGGCGCATTTGCATTTACTGTGGTTTGCGGGAAAATTACAGCGCCAGACCGACCCCGACGGCATCATCCGTTTTATCTGCGCATAGCAAAATTTAGCCCCAACTTCAAGCAATCCATCCAGCGCAACACAAAAATATATATTCCAAAAAACCTTAAACCTCACCCCGCTTGCTGCCGATAACAGCAGGCTGGTGCGATTTAAGGAGTACTACCGTGGCAATCCGTTTGCTGTTTGGCTTATTGTTGTTTGTCTCAACGCTGTGTTTCGCCACCGATGGCAGCATCACCTTTTCAGGACGAATAGTTGAGCCTACCTGCGCAGTTCAACTTGATGCCGCCAATTACCCCAGCCTCAACCAGTGTAGCGCTCATACCGCTGCCACCACCATCATACGCACCCAAATCATGACACCGACACCCCACATGCAAGTCTGGCGCGCCAACAGCGTGATTCAGCCTGACTTGCCGGTCACGCAATGGAAAGTGATTCAGCTTAGCTATCTCTAGGAGTTTAGTTATACGCCATGGTAAATGTCGCACTGGTGGTGGCACTGCCTGCCACAATCGCACCGGTACGAATAAAATACGCATAGAACGGAAAAGTATAAATCCCGTTGGCATTATTGGCCTGCAATAGAAACTGATCAGTATTACCGACCACGCTTGAATCCGGACCAAACTTTTGCACCACCCCGTTATACTGGATCTGCACGCCGATACCTTGTGCCGTCGATGTCGCACTCAGGGGCAGGGTGGTGCTGACATTCCCGGCGCCCGAGCCAACACCGCTGGCATCGGTGAGCGTGGCATAAATTGTGGTACTGCTTCCGGTCGGCCCCTGCTGGCAATTTACCTGAATACTGAATGGAATCGGTGATGAAGTGGCACCGATGGCCGGAAAATGTCCTGCCGCAAACGCTCCCAGCGAAACCGCAATCGATGGCGTGGTGACGCTGCAGCTCGGCTTAATAAAATTCACCACCATCGGACTGGTGAGCTGAATCGTAAATAACACAAAATTATTTTGCGAGGCGGGCAACACCAGCGAGCCAACTAATTGATTCAGTGTCCCGCTGGCCAGAACCGGCCCGGTTTTAATCAATTGCATCTGCACCGGCAGCGAAGCCGTTGACGTCATCGTGGTCGACGAAGTTTGCGCTATCGTCACAGGCCACAAACCGACATTGCCGGAGGTATTACTGAGCTGCATGCCAATGCCAGGAATGGTGGTCGGATAAACATTACTGGTGGCCGCACCCACACCCTGATAAATAATGGCATTAAACGCGCTACTGCAGGTTACCGTAAAGGTGCCCGAATTACCGGTAAACGTCCCGGTATATAACACCGTGCCTATCGGCACATACGGATTAATCGAAATACTCGCCGGTGAAGAAATCACCTTCGTCACGCTCGCCGGATTCAGACTGCAACTGGCCCAGACTGAGGTGCACAGCCAGAATAACATCAGCAGCAATCCTGATTGACGAACATAAAACCTGTAAGCTGTCATTTGCCTGTTATTCATTTTATCCTGGTCACTCGTTACTCATCAGACAGCTCACCGTCACCTGCTGATATGCCTGCTCTGATTGCTGTTCTGTTTCTTGTGGAATCACATACGGCGCCAGACATTGCTGTGATAACTCCGCTCCCCATTTGACGGCCAATATTCCCTGACCGCTCAGGCTGCGGTTAAACAAGCGCCCGCCCTGTGTCAGCATGCCGATTTCTTTGCCGTCCTGTACAAACACGCTCGCGCCTACCGGTGGCGCCTTGCCATCTTCACGCAACACCTTGAACAACACCGCACGACCTATGGTGGTGGCAAATTTCAACAGCACGATCGCTCCGGCACGAGGTGCAATCTGCTGCGAAGTGCTGTCAAGCTCCACATTTCTGCCACTACCCTTGGGATTGAGCACCACTTCATTATTCATATAGGGCGTCAGATAAGGAAGTACTGCATAACCGGACTCATCAATCTGATTACCAAAAGCACTGTTGACCGATGCCCCTGCAGCGCCTGGTGCCGACACAATGCCGATAGTCTCACCCAGACTTGGTGCCAGCAAAATACCGCCCGCATGCGCAATCACGGCACCACTGGCATTCATGCTCAGTTGACGGGAAGATCCATTACTAAAGGATGCACCTAGCTGTCCATACTGACTGGCATACTGCACTCCCGCACCAGCACTGTTTTGTGCAGCCGAGGCAGCCTCATAATTATCGTACAGGTTATAACTGGTGCGCGAACTTTCTCCCAGTGTGCCATTCATCCCAACCTGAGCAGTGTTATGTGACTGCCCCGAGGTGAAAGTGCCCGTCACCAACGGGCGATGTGCGCTGAGCTCATTTCCTATCGGGATATTAATTCCCACTGTCAGCAAATTGTGATGCGCACCCAGCGCATCAATCGAACGGCCGATTGCCGCATTAAAGCTTCCCCAGGAAAATCCATTCGAATACCCGGCCTGATAATTTACTACATCCGGCGCACCATTCCAGTAAGCCTGTGAAATCCCATTTACATAGCAACTGCCCCATCCTTCAGAAAGCGGTTGACTGACACTGATCTGGAAACTGCTTCTGGGCTTATTGATCGTCCCAATTACTTGCGGCACATTCTGTTGCGTATTCACCAGCGCCGCATCACTCAACGTCAAATAATTGCTGGTGGAATAGCGATAAGCCGCCATGCTGAAATTGGTGTGGCTGGCCTCGACCACGTTACTGTAACTCAGTCGCCAGCTGCGTCCCAGAAGCGACTCCTCAAAGGGCAACAACTTGGTCAGCGAACGGGTCAGATCCAGCGACCATGCCCCCACTGAGGTATTGAGCGCCAGACCGAGCTGAGCCGCGCTGTAATACGACGCGGCGACCACACCGGCATAACCCGTCACATCATGTCCGTAACCATGCTGAAATTGCGCTTGCGAAAACAGTGGTGCATTCTGGGTCGTCACATTCAATAACTTCCCCAGAGCCAGACTATAACGGTTCGCGCCCGGTCGCAGTAATAACACGCCGGCAGAATAAGGTACTGTAAACTGCTTCAACCGACCATCAGCCTCCTGCACCTGCACCTGAAAATCACCGGCAAAACTACTGTTATACATATCCTCAATTTTGAATTCACCTGGCGGCACCGTAGTTTCATAAATAATATTGCCACCTTGACGAATCACCACCCTGGCATTGGTTTCGGCCACACCACGAATCACCGGTGCATACCCGCGCTGCGATTCCGGCAGCATGCGATCATCACTGGCCAACATGAACCCTTGAAATGCCACGCTGTTAAACAAATCATTACTGGTATAAGCGTCGCCGAGGATGAATTGAGATTGCAGACTCGTCACATCATGCTGCACATAAGCATTCATGGTTTGCCACGGCGCGGCAGAGCCAACACTCTGGCTATAGCTGCCGTTATAACGCAAACGCCAACCCTCGATATTCAACCCCATATTGAGAGCGGCAAATAACTGACCGTCACCTTTCAACGCACTGTTTTGATACGAGTTGAGGTTGTAACTTAAAAATCCGGCATTAATACCATCACTCCATTCTTCCTGCCCGACATAACCCCTTGAAATGCGCGTCAGATAGAGTTGCGGAATACTTACTGTCAACTTTAATTCACTGGCATCAAAGTCCACCGTTGCGGCCGGAATTTCACTCGCCACATCGATACAGGCATCATTGCTTAAGGCACTCAATGCTACGCCATTGACGAGCGCACTCCAATCCACGCCCAACTGAATCAGCAGCGTTTTGTTGATACACGGTGTAGTTTGATTGGTACCTGGTCGGTTTTTCACTACAATATCGCGTCGTCCCAACCACTGTTGGTTGATATACACATCGCTGATATATTTGCCCGGCAAAACCACATTCCCGTAGGTATAGCGAGACACATCGATGGCGCTACCCGACAACAGCGCCGGATTGAAGCCGCTGTATTCCATATCGTCTGAACCCCAGGCGTTGGTCAACAACAGATTTCCAGACACAAAAACAGCGAATGCCAAGAGCAGTCGCTGTTTTGTTTGCCGGATAAAATCCGTTGTCATGAACAACTCGAATCCACTAATTCGTCGGCGTTACGCTGTGTTTGACCGCTGCACCATAATCATTGATGGTGACGTAATCCAGTTGTGCTGTCCCAGCTGGCAGCGTCGCTAATTCACGCACCACAAAATCAAGCGTACTTTCCGGCGCCACCATGGCCGTACTCACCTCATACGTCTTGCCAGCGACAGTCAATTTGCCCGAATCGAGCGACACATGAAAAACATTGTTATTGGTAACATGCATCACCACACCTGATGGTTTTTGCACTAATTGCCATTGTAATTTTTCTGCTGCGGCACTCGCTGAACCACTCAACCCGGTTGGCCGGAAGAACAATTTAATCCGACTGCGTATAGCCAATTGCATATAATTGCGATCATCCCCCGCCTTGGTCACGGGCATCGGAGGCACATCCAAAATATTCAGCCAGAAAACCGATTCCTTATTGAGCGGCAATGGATCCCCGGCATAACTGATGCGCACGGTTTGACCTTTCGTCGGATCAACCCGAAAAATGGGTGGCGTCACAAAAAATGGTGATTTTCCGCTTTCCGGTGTTGAGGTCGCATCACCGCTATCCATCCAGATTTGAATCAATGATGGCGTGGTCGAATTATTACTGATGCGCAGCGTCTCTTCTTTATCATCGGCATTATAAATAACCCGTGTTCCATTAATCACCACACTGGCCTGCGCACCCAATACCATTAACAGCAAACCACAGATCATGTACAACCGCGACATCCATGTCAATTTCATTTTATATTTCTGATCATAAATTCAATAAGCAAGCGGCCATCGCAATGGCCACAGAGCATCAGAAAAGACCCGCTTTCCTGATGCAAACTTGTTACGACATTAGTTATAAACAATCGAATATGTCACTGTTGAAGCAACCGAACCTGCTGTCGCTGCGCCGGTAGCAATATACTGAGCGTAATAAGTTAATGTTGCAGCTCCTGCTGCTGAGGTAGTTAGACCGGTACCAGCGCCGTCATTATTCTGAGTGGCAATATTAATTGCACTCAATGACGAATTCAGTAACTGAATTTCAACTAATGTAGCTAGACCGGAATTTTTCAAATTGCCGGTAACAGCATTAACAGACGCACCAATTTCAAACAGGGCGTGTACCGCAGTTGATGCTGGGCAACCAGTCATCGCAATATTGAAGGGTGTTGGTGCCGCCACTTTACCAACGGAAGCCAATGCCGATGTATCTACTGGAGGCAGAGTCACCGTAAAACTTGATCCGCCCGTGATAGCGCAGGAAGTTGCATTAATACTGCCACCAAAGGTGATCGTACCGTCTGAAGCTTGGGCTGTCGTCATACCAGCCAAACCCATTATGGCAACGGCCACGAGTGCTTTTACTTTCATGTATTTCTCCAAAACATAAGTGATGTGAATTTATCTAGCTCTGATTGCTAACCAAAGCTGACAATCAACATTAAGTAAGCGACGTAACCCCGCTATTTAAAAGTGATTGTTGCGCGATTATATATCCAGAAAGTTTTATTTTAGTAATTGTTTTTTAGAACTTATGGACCAATAGGTGTTGCTATGCTGAAAATAATACAGATTTCCAGTTTTGTAACACTATTTAACATCCTGATAATCAAATATCGACCGGATCGACTTCCAGTGACCAGTTAATTCTGGGTTTCAACAAGCGCAATTGTGGCAACCAGTTTTTCAGAAATGCCTGCAGGGCAGGGCGTGACGATGATTCAATGAGTAATTGAGCGCGCTCCGAATTGGCTAACTTCATTAACGTCATCGGTATGGGATCGTGCAGGATAATGCCGTCAGGAATTTCTAGCTCCAGGGCTTGTTGCAAAAAGTGGATAGCAATGGCCAACTCTTTTGCTTCCGCACGCAGTAAAGCCTGGAAAATAAAAGGCGGCAAACCGGCTTGCTGTCTTTCTGCCAGGCACTCTTTGGCAAAACGTGGATAATCATGTGTTTTCAGCGCATGGTACAAGGGATGCTGCGGATAGCGAGTTTGAATCACCACTTCACTCACACTGCCACCCACTTTTTGACCGCTGCGCCCAGCGCGTCCGGATACCTGCATCAACTGGGCAAACAGGCGCTCCCCAGCACGGTAATCCTGTGAGAATAGTGCCGTATCCGGATTAATCACCCCGACGAGTGTCAGATTTTTAAAATCATGGCCTTTGGCGACCATTTGCGTTCCGATTAAAATATCCACATCACCCCGGTGCACCGATTCAAACGCATCCTGTGCACTTCCTTTTAACCGGGTCGAGTCAGCATCAATTCGTTTAATTCTTGCCTCAGGGAAAAATTCTTGCAAGTTTTCTTCGATCCGCTGGGTTCCCCGTCCCAGCGGTTGAATATCAGCATTCCCACAGGTTGGACAGGATTTTGGTATTCGCATTTCCAGACTGCAATGATGACAGCGTAATTTTTTTTCGGATTTATGTAAAACCAGATAGGCGCTGCATCGCTCACAATGACTCATCCAGCCACAGGCATCACAGGCAATCACAGGCGCATAACCGCGGCGGTTTAAGTATAGAAGTGATTGCTCACCCTTCTCAAGACGCTGTTTTAATGCGGTAATCAACGAAATGGTTAATCCTTCTTTGGGTCGGTCTTTGGCCAGATCCACTATGCGCATTTTCGGCAATACCGCCAATTCCACGGCACGTTCCGGCAAACTTAATTTGCTGTAGCGTCCGGAAATAGTATGTTGCCAGGTTTCCAGCGAAGGGGTCGCCGATCCAAGCACAACAGGAATATCTAACTGTCTGGCGCGCCAGATGGCCAGATCCCGGGCCGAATAACGCAAGCCTTCCTGTTGCTTATAGGAAGGATCATGCTCTTCATCGATGATAATTAATTTCAACCCAGGCAGTGATGCCAAAATAGCTAACCGGGTCCCCAAAATCAACCGTGCTTTGCCGCTGTGTGCTGCCAACCAGTGTAAAGTACGTTCACCTTCAGCCATACCACTGTGTAGTGTGGCGACCGTCAACTCAGGAAAGCGCGCCCGCAAATGACCCTGCAATTGTGGGGTTAAATTGATTTCCGGCACCAAAATCAAAATTTGCCCATGAACCTCACGCGCTAAAATTTGTTCAGCGGCCTGTAAATAGACTTCTGTTTTACCACTTCCAGTCACGCCATATAACAAACTGGGTGCAAAACCGCTGTTATTGACAATATGTTGTACGGCCAACTGTTGTGCCGGATTTAATACCGGAGGCACACTTCCCTGCTGCTTTTTATGCTCAACCTGCAGCTTTTTGAGTGCTTTATCTAACGCCGTAGTTTTCCCCGAGCGTAAATTTTTTGGGATAGAGGGCAATGCCACCTCGCCCAAGGGGCGCTGATAGTAATCGGCCGCAAATTGACATAATGCTATCCATTGAGGCGAAACCGGGGATAACTGATGCCGGACAGACCGTGCCGACTTTAATTTATCGTCCGGCACATCAGTTTCATTTTTTACATCCACAATCAAACCCACCATTTCGCGGTGACCAAAATCCACCACGACAAACTGACCTACTTGTGGGCGATCCTCCTCCGTCCAGAGATAATCAAAGACGCGATCTAAAGGCGTATCCAGAACAATTTGCAGGATTGTTTTACTAGCCAACGGGATGTACTTTCTAACGAAGTTAGAGGATGTTGTAGGTGTTTTGACTAATCACGAGCTGTGGACAACTTTGTGGAAAAGCTTCCGTCCTTTAACATGATTCTTTACTGCAATAAATATTTCAATAGGTAAAATTTCGCCATATTTTAAAAATATACATTTAAATCAATGAGTTAAAAAAAATTTAGATTTGCACGAAAAACTATTGACAGCGAAAACAAATTACTTTTTTTGTGCATAACTTATCTCAGAATTTAAATATGCCTTTTAATTATGTTTTCTATTAATAAGTCTATTTACTCTGTTTGCTCTTGAAAACCGCATAAAACAACACTGTTGCGTTGCACAAGCCTTATCAACATTGCGTTGTAGCGGTTTTCGCTGGTTTTGACTTCAATGTTATTTAACTTTTACGTATTTGCTGACTGAATTCATGCACCGCATTCACCAATACTTCGACAGATTCTGGTGAAGTAAATTGCGATATGCCATGGCCCAGATTAAACACGTGACCACTACCTTCGGCTGGTTTGCCAAAACTGTCCAGTGTATGTTTAACCTCTGCACGTATCTGTTCCGGATTGGAGAACAATGCCATTGGATCCAAATTTCCTTGCAGCGCGACTTTATGTCCTACCTGCGCCCGGGCTTTACCTAAATTGACAGTCCAGTCCAGTCCAACCGCATCCGCACCGATATCAGCAATCTCATCGAGCCATAAACCACCGCCTTTGGTAAACACGACAGAAGGAATTTTAACTCCATCTTTTTCTTTTTTGAGCAAACGAACTACCTCACGCATGTAATCAAGCGAAAAAGTCTGATACGCACCATCGGCCAGTACTCCACCCCAAGAATCAAAAATCATCACCGCTTGTGCGCCGGCATCAATTTGAGCATTCAAATATTGCGCAACCGCTTGCGCGTTGATGCGTAAAATATGATGCATTAAATCAGGACGGCCATAGAGCATGCTCTTAATAGTCCGATAATCCTTTGAACCGCCGCCTTTAACCATATAACAAGCCAGAGTCCAGGGACTACCCGAAAAGCCAATCAAGGGAACCCGACCATCGAGAGTCGTACGAATTTGACTGACCGCATCAAATACATACTGTAAATTTGCCATATCCGGCACCTGCAAAGCCAGGATATCTTTTTCGTCACGCAAAGGACGCTCAAATTTAGGGCCTTCACCATCTTCAAAATGCAATCCCAAACCCATGGCATCTGGTACGGTCAAAATATCGGAAAACAAAATCGCGGCATCAAGCTTAAAACGATCTAATGGCTGAATCGTCACTTCCGTGGCGTAGTCAGTATTTTTCGCCAACCCCATAAACGAACCAGCCTTTTGTCTTACAGCGCGATATTCAGGCAAATAGCGTCCAGCCTGACGCATTAACCATACCGGCGTGTGTTCTGTAGGCTGGCGCATCAAGGCGCGTAGAAAAGTATCGTTCTTCAATGGAGTAATTTTGTATGACATAACAATCTTTCTATAGAGCTATTAGTTTAGTGCCATATTATCGCTTAGATTTTCAAGACTCAACCTTCTTTTAAATCAAACTTGTCGCTATTTGAAGTATGTTGTCTTTGCCTTTGTTTCTGTGGATAACTTTGTGGATAGATTTAAATTTGCATTCAAATAGATTGCATAATAATAATATCAAAACCATAATGAAAGTATTGTTTATAATTAAATTATCCATTAAATCAGTAACTTAGATCACAATGTTAATCAATTGTTTGACATATAGCTTGTATCTGTCACTAATTTTAATTTTGTGTATAACAAAGAACTCATTCATGCTCGCTATACCTATATTCCATGCGATTTTCCGAAGCATTTCCGTTGGAACTACTGATGGTGTGGCATTTTATACGTTGAATTTGAAGCTAACACTAGTTTTGGCTATTTATTTGTTTTTTACTTCGTGTTACTAGGGGATAGAAGAAGTCGATCTGTAGTGGTTAATCCTACATGTCTCATAAAAAAAGCCTGGAAATTTTTCCAGGCTTTTATTCATGTTTCGTTATTACTTGTTATTTTTTATTCCTCAATTGCATAATCAAAAAAACAACTGGAAGCAAAATTGTCCATAACAATAACCAAAATTCGTTGTTCTCCGAGATATCAAGCATTCCAGCATGAATAGCAACAGGCAATAATCGACTTAATAACAAACTCACCATTCCACTGCCCAATGCCGAAGGCAGCAACAAGCTCACTACGCCAGAGTTTATATACCACTTCTTAAACAGTAGGTAGTCCAAACGACTGTTTGTCATTATCAGATACGTGTTGACATGGCACGAATTTCTGCCGCCATGGTCGGAGAATGTATTTCTAATTCATTCACTGTTTGATAAAGTCGTTGCAATTCACGTTCATTTAATTTTAATTGCCGATATTTCATATAACGCTGAAAAATTCGTTTTACCGTTAAGGCTGTCGCGCGCCACAGGCCTTTTAGTAAAGGTTTAAACATGATGACCAACAAGATTACACAACCGGCCAATAAAATAAAATGGGCTGATTTAGCAGCTAAACTGGCTATTTCAGAAAGAATTGCTATAAAAGTCATCATGACTTGCCTCACTACGAATAAATTTTAATGCCCTCACTATATTGCGGCGCAACATATAATTCAAATTTTGATTTATCATACCTGTTATGTTTTTGGTGAATATCTCCCTGGCTGTTTTTGCACTCCGTTTTTAGGATCATCATGAATTTTCTTACACTGGATTTAAATTTATTACGTGTTTTTGATGCCGTGATGATTGAACAAAATCTCACCCGTGCAGCTGATAAACTCGCTATGACACAACCTGCCGTTTCCAATGCGCTAAAACGCCTGCGGCATGCCTTTAATGATGAATTACTCATCAGAACGGCTTACGGTGTTAAGCCGACTCCACGTGCAGAAAGTGTTTGGCCCGCCATCAGAGACGCCTTAGCCCGATTAGAAGCCGCCATTGCACCGCCCACGTTCGATCCGGCGATTGCCTCAGCTACGTTCCGTATGGCCATGGCAGATTCAACTGCGGCTTATTGGATGCCTCATCTGGTGAGTGAAATTGAACGCACAGCGCCAGGAATTAATGCCCGTATGGTTCCCTTAATTACCAGGGACCCGCGCAACATGTTAATGCAGGGCGACATTGATATTGCGGTAGGATTTTTTCCCGGAGTTATTTCACAACTCGTTGGTGGTCAAAGTTCAGCCAATAGCGCAATTCATCATTCCAGCCTGTATACCGGTCGTTATGTTTGCGTTATGCGTAAAGACCATCCACTAGCTAAAGTTGCACTTACGCTTGACACGTATTGCCAGGCACATCATTTACTAGTTAGTTTTTCTGGCAGGGCACATGGATTAGTTGATGAAATTCTGGCCAGCATGAACCGACAGCGCTATATTTTACTTACGGTAAATCAATTTTTTACTGCCGGGCGCGTTGTTGCCAGCTCTGATTTAATTACTGTTTTGCCACACCATTTAATTTCGTCAACGGGTATGGCTACGCAGTTAATTTGGAAAGAATTACCATTCACAACTCCGGCTGTGAATGTCGATATGTTGTGGCATGAACGGGAAGTGCGTAATCCAGCGCATAAGTGGTTACGGGATAATTTGATTAATTTGGTGAACAAAACCCTGCAATCCGACAATCCGCAAATAGATCATCAACATGCGTTAATTTAATTATTTGATTGGCAGATGACTTGTGTTCTTAACTTCTTCCATCACCGCATAGGTGTGGGTTTCTCGTACGCCACCTAATTGCAAGAGTGATTTGCCTAAAAAATCCCGGTAAGCATTCATGTCTTTAACCCGTGCTTTAACCAGATAGTCAAAGCCACCGGCAACCATATGGCATTCTAATACTTCCGGAATTGCCTGAACCCCACGTTTAAATGCATCAAATACATCCGGTGTGGTTCTGTCCAAAACTACCTCAATGAATACTAATAGAGCTACATCAAGTAATTGTGGGTTAAGTTGCGCTGTATATCCTAAGATATAACCAGATTCCTGTAATTTGCGCACCCGTTCGAGGCAAGCTGCCGGGGATAAATTTACCCGGGTAGCTAATTCAACGTTACTGATACGGCCATCGTTTTGTAATTCGGCCAAAATTCTTTTACTGATTTTGTCAAGCATAAGAAAGTCTCACAGATAAATTATATTTGGTAGAATTTTCTCACAAAATACAAAATTTTGCTATACACCTAAATTACCAGAATTAATCATTAGTAATACCTTATAAAATCAACGTTTTATTGAATTATTAAAATCTATTTAATATTTAAAATTTTTCAAAATTTATGGTTAACCAAAATTTTTGCCATTTTTTTCATGTTATTTTTTAAATAATAATATTTCCTAATCGCTGTTTCCTTCAGAATGTATTTACTATGACCCAACCTTTCGCCACATTACACACCGAAGTAATCATTGATCCCAGTCCATTAAGACAGGCTATTACTGATGCTTACCGTCGTAATGAATCTGAATCGGTTCACTATCTAATTGATCAATTAGACCCATTTGATCATGAGCCTATCCAAATTTTAGCCAAACAGTTGGTAAAAGAAGTCCGCGAGCAGCGCTCGCGTGCTTCTGGTGTAGATGCATTAATGCATGAATTTTCTCTCTCTTCAGAAGAAGGCGTTGCTCTGATGTGTTTAGCAGAGGCCCTATTGCGTATTCCAGATCACCAAACTGTAGATCGTTTAATTGCAGATAAAATCAGTAAAGGCGATTGGAGCAAACATATTGGAGAATCACCCTCTATGTTTGTTAATGCTGCCACCTGGGGATTATTGGTTACTGGCAAATTAGTTTCAACCAACAGTGAAACTGGTCTTACTGCTGCATTGAGTAAATTAATCACTAAAGGCGGTGAGCCGCTCATACGCAAGGGCGTTGATTTAGCTATGCGTATGCTGGGTAATCAATTTGTTACCGGGCAAACTATTGAAGAAGCGCTAGAAAATAGCAAGGCTAATGAACAACGCGGCTATTGTTATTCCTATGATATGTTGGGTGAAGCGGCGGTGACATCAAAAGATGCTGCTTTTTATTATGCGGCTTATGAAAGTGCCATCCATGCCATAGGCCGAGCCTCTGAAGGACGGGGTATTAAAGCTGGTCCTGGTATTTCAGTTAAATTATCTGCCCTGCATCCACGTTATTCGCGTGCTCAACGCAGTCGTGTGATCAGTGAATTGCTACCTAATCTTAAAAAATTATTATTGCTCGCTAAACATTACGACATTGGTTTAAATATTGATGCAGAAGAAGCTGACCGCCTTGAACTTTCTCTGGATTTGATAGAAATTCTGGCTTTTGATGCTGATTTATCTGGTTTTGAAGGTTTGGGTATTGTTATTCAGGCGTATCAAAAGCGTTGCCCTTATGTTCTTGATTATCTGATTGATTTAGCCCGTCGTAGTAATCAAAAATTTATGATACGACTGGTTAAAGGTGCATATTGGGACTCTGAAATTAAACGCGCCCAGGTAGATGGTTTGACTGATTTTCCTGTCTATACCCGTAAAGTGTATACCGATGTTTCCTATTTACTTTGTGCACAAAAATTACTTGGTGCTACCGATGTGATTTATCCGCAATTTGCTACTCATAATGCACTGACTTTATCAACTATCTACACCTGGGCTGAAAAAAATAACATCACTGATTATGAATTCCAATGTTTGCATGGTATGGGAGAAACTCTTTATGACAAAGTTGTTGGTCAAGGCCAATTAAATCGTCCGTGTCGCATTTATGCTCCGGTCGGCTCACATCAAACTTTATTAGCTTATCTGGTACGCCGATTATTAGAAAATGGGGCCAACTCTTCTTTTGTAAATCAAATTGTCGATGATTCTGTTTCGCTTGATTCACTGGTAGAAAATCCACTCAGCATTACAGAAAAATTGGCAGGTCTTCCTCATTTTGGAATTAGTTTACCTCCAGCCATGTTTGGTCATGAACGAATTAATTCGAACAGTTTAGATTTAAGCAACGAACAGGTTCTTCGTGATTTATCACAACAAATTGCCGTGTTCTCTTTTCACAAATGGCATGCAAAACCATTGTTACATGGTATCGCTGAAGCTACTATCAGCCATGAAATTTGCAATCCTGCATTACATACCGATATTGTTGGCCATGTTATTGAAGCAAACAGTCACGATGTTGAAATTGCATTACAGGCAGCAGCGACACATGTTTCCGAATGGCAAAATTTTTCATTGCTTAGTCGCTCAGAGTGTTTAAACAAAGCAGCCAATTTACTAGAATCGCATCGTATAGAACTTCTGGCCTTACTTGTTCGCGAATCCGGTAAAACATTACCGAATGCTGTTTCTGAAATCCGCGAAGCGGTCGATTTTTTACGCTATTACGCTGCCCAGGTATTATTAGGAGGTAACTTTAAAGCACTTGGGCCTGTCGTTTGCATCAGTCCCTGGAATTTCCCTTTAGCTATATTTTTGGGTGAAATTTCTGCGGCATTAGTTGTTGGCAATGTAGTTTTGGCTAAACCCGCGGAACAAACACCACTGGTAGCATTCCGTGCCATCCAATTACTACATAAAGCTGGTATTCCAACTTCAGCTTTGCAATTTTTACCTGGACGTGGTGAAACTGTTGGTGCCAAATTGGTTGCGGATGCGCGAGTTAAAGGAGTTATTTTTACTGGTTCTACTGATGTTGCTAAATTAATTAATCAAACTTTGGCTAAACGGTACATCTCTGAAAAATGTGATATTCCTTTTATTGCTGAAACTGGTGGGCAAAATGCCTTGATCGTTGACAGTAGTGCTTTACCTGAACAAGTTGTACAAGATGTATTGAGTTCTGCTTTTGACAGTGCAGGTCAACGTTGTTCAGCTTTGCGTGTGCTGTGTCTTCAAAGTGATGTTTATGATAAAACCATGCATATGTTGCAAGGCGCTATAAAAGAATTAAATATTGGTAATCCGGACCGTTTGTCTGTTGATATTGGTCCAGTTATCGATTTGGAAGCTAAAAATAATTTACTCAACTATATTGAACAACGCCGACAAGCAGGATTTCCTGTTTATCAATTACCGCTGCCAGAGCAGTGCCAATTAGGTCACTTTGTTTCCCCAACAATAATTGAAATATCTTCACTCTCAGACTTAAAAGACGAGGTGTTTGGTCCTGTCTTACATGTTATTCGTTATCAACGTCAGCAATTTAGCAATTTAATTGAACAAATCAATCAGTCTGGTTATGGTCTTACACTTGGCATTCATTCCCGTATTGATGAAACTATTCAATATGTTACTGAGCATGCTCATGTGGGTAATATTTATGTCAATCGTAATATTGTAGGAGCTGTTGTTGGGGTGCAGCCTTTTGGTGGAGAAGGTAAATCGGGTACCGGTCCAAAGGCCGGTGGGCCTTTCTATCTAAAACGTTTACAGAAAGATAGTAATGATCAGTTAAATGGCCATACCGTTTTTGAACGTACTACTTCAGGCTTATTAAATGAACTACTGGTTTGGTTACAAACGCATGGCCATGAAAAAATTGCTTTGTTAGCAGAACACTATGCTGTTACTTCACCAAGAAAAATTTCTCTTATTTTGCCTGGTCCTACCGGTGAATTGAATACTTTACAGTTTTTCCCTCGAGGTCCTATTTTTTGCGCTGCTACCTCTGTTAATAGTCTTTTAAATCAAATTGCTGCTGTCTTAGCTACCGATAACTTTCCTGTCATGACGCTGACTTCCAGAGCATTAATTCCATCTGGTTTGCCAAAATCAATACAGGAAATGATTCAAACCGTTGATGTTGAAAATATTGGTACTCAAGTTGCATTGATTGAATCTGATTTAATGGTCTCTTTAAAGCCTGTAATCGCATTTCAGGCCGATTACATCCCTAATGTAGTTGAAGTCGTTGAAAATCAACTGGTGCCCCTTTGGAGGCTTTTGGCAGAGCGTTCTGTTTCTGTTAATACCACTGCTGCTGGTGGCAATGCAAGTTTAATGACTTTAGCTTCTTAATTCGTCTTTTTTCAGACCAAGGCATTCTTCGGAATGCCTTTTCTTTTTTTAGCTTTTTATTTAAATATATATATATAAGAAGTTAGTAGTAATAGTAAACAGTCGTTTTTTTGTGGATAACTTAATTTATTTAATTGTTTA
>CAIOYD010000047.1 GCA_903862415.1 uncultured Oxalobacteraceae bacterium
CGCATTCGCGACTGGAAGATCAAGATTGGTGACACCGTGGCCGACAACGCGTCCTGTGGCGTGTTTGTGCTGGGCGATCAGGCGGTGGATCCGCGCAAAATAGATCTGTCCTTGTGCGGCATGGTCCTGGAACGCAACGGTGAGATTATTGCTACCGGTGCTGGCGCCGCAGCTCTCGGCTCGCCCGTGAACGCCGTGGCCTGGCTGGCAAATACAATGGGTGCGCTGGGGATTCCGCTCAAGGCCGGTGAGGTGATTTTATCCGGTGCTCTGGCGGCGATGTTCCCGGCCAAGGCCGGTGACAACTTCCGCGTCAGCATCGGCGGCCTGGGCAGTTGCTCGGTCCGTTTCAACTAAACGATGCATTTTTAATGAATAACCTTACAGGAGCTGTTCCTCATGAAAAAAATTAAATGTGCCCTGATCGGTCCCGGCAATATCGGTACCGACCTGCTGGCGAAACTGCAGCGCAGTACGGTACTGGAACCAGTATGGATGGTGGGCATTGATCCAGCTTCGGATGGATTAACCCGTGCCAGGGCAATGGGCATCAAGACTACGGCTGAAGGCGTAGACGGCCTGTTGCCGCACGTGCTGGCTGACGGTGTGCAAATTGCTTTCGATGCCACCAGTGCCTACGTCCATGCGGAAAATTCCCGCAAGCTCAATGCACTGGGTGTCATGATGATCGATCTGACGCCGGCTGCAATTGGCCCGTTTTGCGTGCCTCCGGTCAATCTCAAAGAGCTCGTGGGGAAAAGCGTCATGAATGTGAATATGGTCACCTGTGGTGGCCAGGCGACCATTCCGATGGTCGCGGCAATCTCCCGGGTGCAACCAGTAGCGTATGGCGAAATTATTGCGACTGCTTCCTCGCGTTCCGCCGGCCCAGGTACACGCAAGAATATCGATGAATTTACCCGCACTACGGCTGCAGCGATACGTAAAGTTGGTCTGGCCAAAGAGAGCAAGGCAATCATCGTGTTGAATCCTGCCGATCCGCCACTGATGATGCGCGATACCGTGCACTGTCTGACCGAGACCGCACCCGACCAGGAACGGATCACCGCATCGATCCATGCCATGATTGCTGAAGTGAAGAAGTATGTGCCTGGCTACCGGTTGGTGAATGGCCCGGTATTTGATGGCAACCGGGTCTCGGTGTTTCTCGAAGTCGAGGGTCTTGGTGACTATCTGCCGAAGTACGCCGGTAATCTTGACATCATGACGGCAGCTGCTGCGCGCACTGCCGAGATGTTTGCTGAAGAATTATTAAACGGCACGCTCACGCTCGAACGCGTGGCTGCCTGACACTAAGGAAAAATATGAACCTCACAGGCAAAAAAATCATCCTGCACGATAATACTCTGCGCGATGGAATGCATCCGAAACGCCACCAGATCACCATCGCACAAATGATCGCGGTGGCCAAGGGACTGGACGACGCCGGTATGCCCTTGCTGGAAATTACCCACGGCGACGGGTTGGGCGGCGGCTCGGTCAATTACGGGTTTCCGCTGCACACCGATATCGAGTATCTGAATGCAGTGATTCCACAACTCAAGCACGCCAAAGTCTCGGCCCTGCTGGTGCCTGGCATCGGTACGGTGGACCATCTGCGCGCAGCGTTCGATTGCGGTCTGCATACGGTGCGGGTCGCCACGCATTGCACCGAAGCAGACGTGTCCGAGCAGCACATAACGGCAGCGCGCAAACTGGGGCTCGATACGGTCGGATTCTTGATGATGGCCCACATGACCAGCCCGGAAAAGCTCGCGCAGCAGGCTTTGCTCATGGAATCCTACGGCGCTGAATGTGTCTATGTCACTGATTCGGCCGGGTATCTGCTGCCGGATGGCGTGACCGAGCGTGTAGCGGCACTGCGTGCAGCGTTGAAGCCCGAAACCCAGATCGGCTTTCACGGCCATCACAACATGGCTATGGGCGTGGCCAATTCACTGGCAGCAATAGAAGCGGGTGCGCTGCGCATCGATGGCTCGACCAATGGTCTGGGCGCCGGGGCAGGCAATACACCGCTGGAAGTGTTTGTGGCCGTGTGCAACCGCATGGGTATCGAAACCGGTGTGGATCTGTATAAAATTATGGATGTGGCCGAAGATATCGTGCTGCCGATGATGGATCATATGGTGCGTATTGATCGTGATGCACTGACTCTGGGCTACGCCGGCGTGTATTCGACCTTCCTGTTGTTTGCCAAACGTGCAGCCGCCAAGTACGGTGTGCCGGCGCGCGATATTCTGGTTGAACTTGGTCGGCGCGGCATGATCGCAGGCCAGGAAGATATGATAGAAGATGCCGCCATGACCATGGCGCGCGAACGGGGGATCACAATATGAACCTCGATCAAGCCACGATAGTCAAACTGGCGCAACGGCTGGAAGCCTGCGAGCTCGAGGCAACTGACACCACCAAAATTACCGACGACTATCCGGACATGGACTGGGACGATGCCTACGCGATTCAGGACGAAATCCGGCGCATGAAAATTGCGCGCGGCAGTCGTATCGTCGGTCTCAAGGCCGGACTGACCTCGCACGCCAAGATGAAGCAGATGGGGGTTGAGACACCGTGCTTTGGATTTCTGGCAGATTATTTTGCCGTGCCGGAAGGCGGAGAATGTAAAGTGTCACAACTGATCCATCCGAAGGTTGAACCAGAAATCGCCTTTGTTACCAAACACGCCTTGCGCGGACCCGGGTGTCATATAGGCGCCGTGCTGGCGGCGACCGACTTTGTTATGCCCGGTATTGAAGTGATTGATTCACGTTACCGCGATTTCAAGTTCGATTTGAAAAGTGTGATTGCGGATAATACATCGGCAGTACGTTTCGTCGTAGGCGGCATGCCGGTTGCGCCGCTGCAGATGGACCTGCGCACAGTCGGCATCGTACTTGAAAAAAATGGCGAACCTGTTGCCTTTGGTGCCGGTGCTGCGGTGCTTGGTCATCCGGCCGCAGCGATCGCGATGCTGGCCAATCATCTGGCCGCACGTGGCGAGGAAATTCCGGCGGGCTCGCTCATCCTGTCTGGCGGCATTACCGAAGCCATCGCAGTGCAGGCTGGCGACTCAGTCTGCCTGCGTGTACAGGGTATGGGCAGTGTCGGCATGCGCTTCATCTAACTCACTTTTAAAGGAATTTCACCATGCCATTCGCA
>CAIOYD010000048.1 GCA_903862415.1 uncultured Oxalobacteraceae bacterium
AATAAACAATTAAATTACATCAAAAAAATGACTGTAATTTTAGAAAAAAAAATTCATCATATTGAATTGGATAGTAAAACATTTTGGCATCAATTGCTGTTGAATGTTGAACCAATCAATTTAAATTTTTTAAAGAATAATCCAGAAATAAAAATTTATTCACCTACTAATAAGAGGAATTATGGATTTATTAAAGAAGTAGAATTTAAATTGTCGGATATCTATATTAAAAAATTAAAAAAATTAAAAAAAAAATGCAAAATAACCGAATTTATTTACAGCCAATGTATCTTCGCCATGCTTTTAAATCGATACACAGGACAGGAAAAATTTTGCATTGCTTACCCTGTAACGATCAATGAAGGTAAAGCGCTAATATGTGGTGTTCGAATAAATACAAATTTCATTGCCTATGATTTTAATGAAATTAAAACCATTACTGATTTGCTTAATCATACAAAATCATTTTATAAGTCATTAAAAAAATATGGCTTTAATCTAAGTTATTATCCCGTTTACAAAATTGTTGAAAATTTTAATAAAGAATTACTTGATGTTCTGTTTGCGAAAACTGATTTAAAAAATTTTCCATTTACTTTTAATGGTGCGAACGTAGTAAAAATAAACAGTGAATACAATATTGATTTATTTGGGAAATTCACCCTTGAACAGGAGCTGAAAGAGGATGAATTAAATTTTCGAATTAAATTCAATAAACTTGAAACTGATGAAGAAATTTTAAAGTCATTTGCAATCCATTATCAAAAACTGATTACTGAGGTTTTGAAGGATCTCGATGTTGGTGTAACCAGTGCACTATTGCGAAGTTATAAACTAGTGGACGGACTGGAATACAAAAAGATAGTCACAGAATGGAATCAAACAAAAAAATCATATCCATCAAAAAAAACAGTACAACTATTATTCGAAGAGCAGGTAGAGCGTACACCAGAAAAAATTGCATTAGTAAGCCAAAAAATATCATTAACCTACATGGAGTTAAATCAGCAGGCCAATCAACTGGCGAATTATTTAATTGATCAATATCATATTCGGCCAGATGAATGTATCGCCCTGTGCCTGAACAGAAATGAAAATATGATTGTGGCGATGCTGGCTGTACTTAAATCAGGTGCGGCCTATGTGCCGATTGAGCCTGGCTATCCGCAAGAAAAAATCACCTATATTTTGCAGGATGCCAATGCAAGAGTGACTTTAACAAACACCATGTATTTGAATAAAATCCGTTCCTGCACTTCATCAGGCCATGTTATTGCCATTGACGATCAAAAAAATAATGTTCAGTTTGCCTCTCAAAGTAACCTTAATTCACAAGTAGCGGTTAACAGCAATCATTTAGCCTATGTAATTTATACTTCGGGAACAACCGGGAAACCGAATGGTGTCATGATTGAGCATGGTGGGGTGGTGAATCTGATTGTCAACATCATAGATAATCACTACCTCTCTGAACAAAAACATGTTGGTTTGTATTCGAATTATGTATTTGATGCATCGGTATATGAATTGTTTCCTGCTCTGGCTGCGGGCTGCCAAATTCATCTGCTGAACAAATCGCAACGCCATGACATACAGGAACTGGCTAATTATTTTGAAAACCATACTATTCAGATTGCCTTTATTCCCAGCTGTCTGATTACTAAATTTATTCAAACTTATAAAGGAAATAAACTTGAACTGATTTTCACCGGTGGAGAATCTCTGATTCTCCATGAAAAAATCAACTATGAAACCTTACCTTATCGTCTGATCAATGAGTATGGCTTAACCGAGACTACCGTTTGTTCAACCTGGCACGTCCTGGCTCAACACAGTCATTCAACAATTAATTGCATTGGTCGCCCGCTGGCTAATACGTGCTGTTATGTTTTGGATGAAAAATTACAACCCGTACCTGTAGGAGTGAGTGGCGAATTATTTATTAGTGGAATTGGGATCGCACGAGGTTATCTTAATAATCCCCAATTAACTGCTCAACGTTTCATTCAAAATCCATTTCAAACTCAGGAAGATAAAAAAAATGCCATTCACAACAGGCTGTATGCAACTGGTGATTTGGTACGTTGGTTGCCAGATGGGACTTTGGAGTATTTACATCGTAAAGATAATCAAGTCAAAATTCATGGCTACCGGGTTGAATTAACAGCGATTGAAGCTGTACTTATGAGTTTTCCTGGTATTACTCAGGCGGTGGTTGTACTGAAAAACAGAAATCACGCCATCGAGACCTCAGACAAATATATGATTGCCTATTATGTCGCTGATCATTCAATTGACCAAAAAAACATAAAAGAATATTTGACATGCCATATGGCCAGTTATATGCGGCCAGATGTTTTCATGCAGGTGGACGATATACCGCTAACCATTAATGGCAAAGTTGACGCCAATGCCCTTCCACTACCAGAAATAAATCATGGCAGCCACTATAAAGCCCCTGAAAATCTACACGAAAGCTTGATTTGCAATAGCTTTGCCAACGTGCTTGGTTTGCAGCAGGTTGGAACAGAAGATGATTTTTTTGAGTCTGGTGGTGATTCTTTGCAAGTCATCAGACTGGCCGCTCAATTACAGAACTATTTTGCTATTAAAATTGCAGATATTTATCGTTGGCGACATCCAAAAAAAATAGCTGAGAATATTATATTTTCGGGCGATATAATATTCAAAAAATTAAAGCAGATACGGCATCAGTTTGCACAAAAAAAATTATCACAACAAACCACTGACATACAGCTTAAACAGCAAAAACAAAGCTATCTCGCTTCCATGCAAGAGTTAGTTATCGAAGGAGCATCCATCCTGGAATTCACCTCCGTTTTACTGACCGGCGCAACTGGATTTTTAGGTTGCAACATATTGAACCAACTGCTGACATTGACTAACTATCAGATTTTTTTAATTGTTCGGGCTGAAACAAAAAAAATGGCCATAGAGCGAATTAAAAATAAATACAGTTTTTACTTTTCTGTTGATATAAGCGATTTAATCGATACACGGCTGTTTATTATTAATGCTGATCTGGAATTGCCCAATCTGGGTTTGTCTGAAGGAGAATATCAACAACTTGTCAATAAGATTGATAGCGTATTACATGTCGCTTCGCTGGTTAAGCATTACGGAACCGTCGAACAGTTTTATGCTGCCAATGTGCAGGCAACCATTCATTTACTGGAATTGACCAGATTAACCAAATTCAAAAATTTTCATTATATATCTACATTATCAGTGCTTAATTTTACTTCTGCACCTGAATGTCTGGCCCCGGTCGGTACAGAATATGATCAACCGGATGAACTTATTGAATCAAGCAATTTGTACATTCAAACCAAGCTGCAGGCGGAACGTCAGGTTATTGCATATCGATCACATAAAGTTATCAGCAACATTTATCGTGTCGGCAATTTAACCCTACATTCTCAAAATCACCATAAGCAAGAAAATATAACTGATAACGCATTTTTTAACTGGTTGCAAAGCTTACTGTCCCTGCAATGCATTGCTGCAGAAATCGCCATCGTAGAAATGTCGCAGGTTGATTTAACCGCTCAAGCCATAGTCAAGCTGTTTGATAAGCAGCAATTAGGTAATCAAATTTTTCACGTATTCAACCCTCATCTGGTCAATCTATGCACAGAGTTGCCGGGATTAACTACGATGTCAATGGATCACTTTATCGATGTGATTGAGCAGCGCCTGCGAGACCTACCTGAGCTGAATGATGAAGTGGCATTCAAATTTCTACTTTTTCAGGGATGGTTTGAGGAACTTAATCCTCAAAATGTCATCCAAGCACATTTCTTGCAGGATCAAACTGCACAGGTGTTGCATCAGTTAAACTTTTTTTGGCCACGGATGACGCCATTTCAAATTGATGCTTATCTTAAATAATGCCCAAGAAAGGAAATTAACTATGAAAACCACAGCGCTCTTTTCTGAACTTACCATCACCTCCAACACTGTAGCCATGCCTTTTTATTGGTTCGATTCCAATCATTGCTTGCAAGGAGCTAATGATTTGGCTGTTGCAATCCTAGGCGCAAAAAATGTTTCAGAGGTACTCGGTAAAACTGTCTACGACCTGAATCCGTTTGATCTTGCCGATGTCATTGTTTTTCATCAAAAGCAAGTCATGTTGCTTAATGAATCTGTCGTGTTTCAGGAAAAAATTAAAAATATGTCGAGTGGTGAAATTCAGCGATGCAACGTCAGTGTTTGGCCATTGCACAATGATTATGAGGAAATCATTGGTACTGCTGGTGTTTTAATGGTCGTTGAGGATGAAATCAAACACATTAAAAAGATAAATCTGTTAGAGCACTTAGCAAAGGTCACCGAACTTATACCGGTTCCTGTTTATTGGCTTGATCTTAACCAAAAAATTATAGGGACGAATGGGCTGGCTGTAAAAATGATGGGAAGTAAACATGGGTTATTTGGAAAAACTCCATTGGATTTATATCCTGAAAATCTGGCTAATGAAATAATGGCTCATCACCGACAAGTAATCAGTACAGAAAAAATATTTTTGGGCGAAGAAGTTATTCAGGATATTACCACTGGAAAACTAAAATACTTTAAGGCAATTATTATGCCTTTGCGTGATGATGATGGAAATATGATGGGTACGATTGGAACATCTTTAGAAATCACCGCTGAAAAAGAAGCAGAGCACATAAAGCAAATTGCCGAAGAACGCTTAAAATACGAACGTGTTCTTAGCCATTTAGACAAAGTGACAGAACTTTTTCCAGTACCAATATATTGGCTCGATACAAATCAGAAATGTATAGGTGCAAATAATTTGGTATTAAAAAATATGGGCGCTAAATTTAGCAAGCAAGAATTAGTGGGGAAAACTCCTTTCGATATCTATCCAGAGGAAATGGCTCTTGATGTAATGATCCACCACAGCAATGTAGTGAATACAGGTCAGGTGTTTTGTGGTGAGGAGATCATAAAAGACATCACCACCGGCGATGTGAAATATTTCAATGCCTTTATTGCTCCCCTATATGATGATGATAATATTATTATTGGCACCATTGGAACATCATTGGATATCACTACTGAAAAAGAAGCAGTTCGTTTAAAGTTTGAAAACCAAACCCATCAAGCCATCGCTCTAGAACAAGATAAATTTAAAAAGGTTGCCAATCAGGTTTCCCACGATATCCGTTCACCCTTGGTGTATCTGGCCGTGCTTGCGCAAACCTGCAAGGAAATTCCCGAAGCGCAGCGTATCGCGATCCGCGAAGCCACTACCCGGATTACCGATATTGCCAATAACCTGCTCAATCAGTACGAGCACAACAAAAACAACGGCAGCATCATGCAGGTGGTGGAAACAGAAGAACGCAAACCCATACTGGTTTCGCCGACCTTACTGGAAATGCTGTCTGAAAAAAAACACCAATACCGCGACCGCCACATTAAATTCGAAACGCATTTTGCGCCTGACGCCAGTTTTTGCTGGATAAACATCGCCCCCAGTCCCTTCAAACGTGCACTTTCCAATCTGATCAACAATGCGGTGGATTCCTGTACTCAGTCGGAAGGGGTGGTGCAACTGCATCTGGATGCCGATGCCAGCAGCGTGCGCATTATCATTGAAGATAACGGCAAGGGTATGAGTCCTGAACTGGTGCAAACCATACTCGATAAAATTGCCGTCACCGAAGGCAAAACCGATGGTCATGGCATAGGGTTGACTCAGGTGCGCGACACCCTGCGGCACTACGACGGGCAATGGAAAATTGAATCTCAGGTTGGTGTCGGCAGTCGATTTGAACTATGTTTCCCACGCGTGCCGTCCATGGACTGGATCGCCCAAACGATAGCTATCCGGGATAACGACATTCTTGTCATCGTCGACGATGACGAATCAATCCACATGGCGTGGGATTTACGCTTTAAAGATTTGCTCAAAGAATACCCGGAACTCACCCTCAGGCATTTTACCTATGGTCAGGAAGCGATTGATTTCGTCAAACACCATAATCAACAGCAACTGCAGCAACAACTGATTTTACTGACCGATTATGAATTAATAAAACAGGGGCTCACGGGATTAGATGTGATTGAACAAACACGCATCCGCAACCCTGTGTTGGTTACCAGTCATTTTGCCAATCCGGAACTGCAACGGGCCGCAGGCAACATCGGCGCCAAAATATTGCCCAAACAACTGGCGTTGGATGTCGATGTACTGGTGACAAAATCGCTGCCAGAATACGACTGCAAGTTACCATGCGACTTGCGCCGTGTGGATGCCGTCCTGGTTGACGATGACTTCAGCATTCTCGATAGTTTTATGATGTTAGCTGGTGATGTAAAAATCGATGCGTACCAAAACCCGCAATTTTTTTTGGATAATCTGCATCGCTATCCCAAACACACCCGCATCCTGCTGGATCATCACTACAACAACTATGCAAAAAAAGGGATTCAAATTGCTGAGCAGCTGCACGCTCTGGGTTACACGCAACTGCATTTACTCACAGGTGGCAATTTGGGTGATTTCATTATTCCCGATTATTTGAGCGTCACGATCAAATCAGATATAGCCATCGTGAAAAAACTGTTACGGGGTAGTGAACAACTCAGCTGTATTTAAGGATTCCATTTGCTTAAGCTCATTGAATACCGTCAGCAGGGTCAATGCAGACGATGCGGAGCTTAGCGCAAAAAGGCAGCCAGCCTCTCGGCCATTTGCACCGCCACAGCCTGATCACGGGCTTCTACCATCACGCGAATCAAAGGCTCGGTGCCTGAAGCGCGTATCAGTACGCGGCCATTTTTGCCCAGTTCTTTTTCGACCCGGGCTTTTTCTGCCACCATGGCGACGTTGGCTTCCCAGTTGGTACCGGCAGCCACGCGGACGTTAATAAGCGACTGAGGAAACATGGTGATGTTGGTGAAAAAATCACCCAGCGTCTTGTTATGACGCCGCAAGGCCGACAGTACCTGCAAGGCGGAAATAATGCCGTCACCGGTGCTGTGTTTGTCGAGACACAGTAAATGACCGGAACCTTCACCACCTAAAATCCATCCGCGTTCGCGCATGAGTTCAAGCACATAACGGTCACCAACCTTGGCGCGGGCAAAGGAGACGCCGAGTTCTTCAAACGCCAGCTCGAGTGCCATATTGGTCATCAGGGTACCGACCACGCCATGCAACTCGCCCTGCTCCAGACGATCTTGCGCCAGCAGATACAGGAGTTCGTCACCGTTATACACCCGGCCGCTGGCATCGGTCATCATCAGACGATCGGCATCGCCATCGAGCGCAATGCCGATGTCGGCAGCATGCTGCTGCACCGCCAGCGACAGTGCCGCGGTATCGGTCGCGCCGACTTTATCGTTGATGTTTAAGCCGTTGGGTTGATTGCCGATGGCAATGACTTCGGCACCGAGTTCATGTAATACATGCGGGGCGATATGGTAGGCGGCACCATGGGCGCAATCGACCACGATTTTCATACCAAACAAGTCGAGTTCGTTGGGGAAGCTGCTTTTACAGAATTCAATGTAACGCCCCTGGGCGTCATCGAGACGGCGTGCCTTGCCGAGTTTTTCGGACGGCACGCACTGCATCACCTGTTCCAGCCCGGCTTCGATTTGCAACTCAACTTCATCGGGCAGTTTGGTGCCTTCAGCAGAAAAAAACTTGATGCCATTGTCATCGAAAGGATTGTGGGAAGCAGAAATCACCACGCCGGCTGTTAAGCGCAAGGCGCGGGTTAAATAGGCAATTGCCGGGGTCGGCATAGGACCAGCCAGCACCACGTCCACGCCTGCGGCAGCAAAGCCCGCCTGCAGCGCGGCTTCGAGCATATAACCGGAGATGCGGGTATCTTTGCCGATGAGTACCGTCGGACGGGTGGTTTCATGGGTATTCACTTTGGCTAATACTTTTCCAGCTGCATAGCCCAGCCGCATGATGAAATCAGGTGTGATCGGTGCCACGCCGACTTTACCGCGCACGCCATCGGTGCCAAAATATTTTCTGATCATGATTACTCCCTGAGATTGATTGCTTATTGATTACTTATTGAATTCTGTCCGCTGCGGCCCAAATCGCCAGTGCATCCACGGTTTCTGCCACATCATGCACCCTGACGATATGCGCCCCATTGGCCACGGCAGTGACTGCTGCGCCGATACTCGCTGCCATGCGCAACTCCACCGGTTTGCCTGTAATGGTACCCAGCATCGATTTGCGCGACAAACCGGCTACTACCGGCAGGCTGAAGCGCTCTGCAATCAGACGTTGATGTTTTAATAATTTCAAATTATGCGGCAAACTTTTGCCAAAGCCAAATCCGACGTCGAGCAACAGACGGTTTTTTGCCACACCATGTTGCAGCATCTGCGTAATACGTCCGGCAAAAAAATCACTGACTTCAGTCAGCACATCCCCATACACAGGCAGGTCCTGCATGATGGATGGAGTGTTTTGCATATGCATGATACAAAGGGCACAGTCACCCTGAGCAATCGCTTCCATGGTTCCGGCAATGCGAAAACCGTGTACATCATTAATCATGTCGATACCGGCAATTTGCGCTTCGCGCATGACTTCAGGTTTGTAGGTATCGATGGAGAGTGGAACCCCGCAATCCTGCAGTGCGTAGATCAGTGGCATGACACGCTGTAACTCAACATCCAAAGGGACTGGCTGTGCACCGGGACGGGTAGATTCACCACCGATATCGATAATATCGACACCGGCGTTAATCATGGCTTCAGCGCGGTCAAGCAAAAAATGCAAATCCAAATGGTCTGAGCCGTCAGAAAATGAATCCGGCGTGACGTTGAGTATTCCCATGACCAGAGGATGAGAATTTTTGCCTGTCAGTGGCAGGCGGAAGCGACCACATTGTAAGTATTTATCCATGACGTAGCGACTTATGTACTGATAAAAAAGGGTGAGGTTTTATCCCCACCCTTTTACAGGTTTTCAAATACTGAAAAAATAATCAGGCGGTAGCAGTAACATTCGGAGCAACACCGTCGCCGGAGCTGGTTTTTCTGACCGAACCGGTGATTTTGGGCGGCCGTGGTTCCAGACCCTGCATGATGTCACCAATCTGTTCTGCATCGATGGTTTCCCAATCCAGCAGTGCTTTGGTCATGGCTTCGACCTTGTCGCGATTGGCTTCAAGCAGTTCACGTGATTGGGCATACTGAGTATCAAGAATGCGGCGAATTTCTGCATCCACGGTTTGCTGAGTCGCTTCAGAGATCGTTTTGGACGAACCGCCAAAATAACCTTCTTGCTGACTGTCTTCATAGACCATGACACCGAGTTTTTCGGACATGCCGAAACGGGTAACCATGGAGCGTGCCAGTTTGGTGGCACGGGAAAAATCGTTCGATGCACCGGTGGACATCTGGCCGACAAAAATCTCTTCGGCTATCCGGCCACCAAACAGAATCGTGATTTCGCCCAGCATTTTATCTTTGTATCCACTGATCTGGTCATGCTCAGGTAACTGCCAGGTCAGTCCAAGCGCCTGACCACGGGGCATAATTGTGACCTTGTGTACCGGATCAGCATTCGGCAGCAGACTGGCGACGACGGCGTGTCCTGACTCGTGGTACGCGGTATTGCGACGTTCATCTTCTCGCATGACCATGGATTTGCGTTCCGGACCCATGTAGATTTTATCTTTAGCATCTTCAAAATCCTGCATTTCCACAAGACGCTTGTTGCGACGCGCAGCAAACAGCGCTGATTCATTGACCAGATTGGCCAGATCAGCACCGGAAAAGCCCGGGGTGCCGCGTGCCAGAATGTCCGCTTTGACGTCCGGTGCAATCGGTACTTTACGCATATGCACATTGAGAATTTGTTCGCGACCGCGGATATCGGGCAAGCCAACGGTCACCTGACGGACAAAACGACCCGGACGCAGTAAAGCCTTGTCGAGAACATCGGCGCGGTTAGTCGCCGCTATGACGATGACACCGGAATTGGGTTCAAAACCATCCATTTCAACCAGCATCTGATTGAGAGTTTGCTCACGTTCATCATTACCGCCACCCATGCCAGCGCCGCGATGGCGACCAACAGCATCGATTTCATCAATAAAGATGATGCACGGAGCATGTTTTTTGGCATTCTCAAACATGTCACGCACCCGCGAGGCACCGACACCGACAAACATTTCAACGAAGTCGGAACCGGAAATGGTGAAGAATGGTACTTTGGCTTCACCGGCAATGGCACGTGCGAGCAGGGTTTTGCCGGTACCTGGAGGACCAACCATGAGTACGCCGCGCGGAATTCGTCCACCGAGTTTCTGGAATTTGGTCGGATCGCGCAGAAATTCGACGATTTCCTGAACTTCTTCTTTGGCTTCATCACAACCGGCGACATCGGCAAAATTGACGTTGTTATTGGTTTCATCGAGCATGCGGGCTTTGGATTTGCCGAAAGAAAAAGCACCACCCTTGCCGCCGCCCTGCATTTGGCGCATAAAAAATACCCATACACCGATCAACAGCAACATCGGCCCCCAGGACATGAGCAGCTGCATTAACAGCGAAGGCTCTTCAGCCTGTTTGACATCGAATTTGACGCCATTGGCAATCAGATCACCGATCAGACCCCGATCGAGGTAAGTACCGGTGGTTTTGATATGGGTACCTTCCTGGGTGATGGCGGTAATGTTGCGGTCTTCGATGGTGACTTCTTTGAGTTGCTTGGCTTTGATTTGCTCTAAAAAGTCGGAATAAGCCACAGTCGTTCCACCAGAATTGATGCCTTTGCCATCAAACTGTCTGAACACCATGAACAACACCATCGCGATAACGACATAGATGGCTACTTTAGAAAACGTATTATTCACAAAAACTCCTTAGATACCTATGGCATCTTTTGCAACAAAAGAAAAATCCACCCGCTAACGAACCGGGTTATCTGCTTATTTTACCTGTAACGCCCAACTTTACTATTTGGCATATAGTGACGGCTTATTATTTATCAAGTGTAAGTTGGTAAATATCAACATTAATTTACTTCAAACCACGTCCCAAAATAAAAATTTCTGAGGATTTATCACGGCTGGCCTTGGGTTTTTTCGAGGAAACCACCTTGAATTCCGCTTTAAAACGATCCCAAACAGTATTGTAAGCTGGTCCGTGGAAACATTTTACCAATAAACAGCCGGTTGGTTTTAAATGCTCGCGGGAAAATTCAATCGCCAGTTCAATAATGTCTTCCATGCGAGCAGCGTCTGCGGTTGGAATCCCGGATAAATTGGGCGCCATGTCAGATAACACCAGGTCAACCTTACGTCCCAGCAGCTTTGTTTCTAACAGATCAAGTATTTCTTGCTCACGGAAGTCTCCCAGCATAAACTGAACATCGGCTATCGGTTCCATCGGTAACATGTCGAGGGCAAAGATTTCGCCGAGAATACCACCACCGACTTTACCGGACAGTTTATTACGTACATACTGTGACCAACTTCCGGGTGTTGCACCCAGATCAACGATTATTTGACCGGGTTTAATCAGCTTTTCGGCTTCATCGATCTCTTTTAATTTATAAACGGCGCGTGCACGATAGCCTTCCTTTTGCGCTAATTTCACAAAAGGATCATTTATATGATCATGTAACCAGTTTTGATTGAATTTATTCTTAGCCATTCGCGTAAAATAGTGCCTTTAGAGGAATTAGAGAAACCATGTTAAAACTTACAGCAATCGAACGCAGCGCATACCGTTCTGAGGCTCACGCCTTGAAACCGATCGTCTTAATTGGTGAGGCAGGCTTATCAGAAGCCGTCATGAAAGAAATCGATAATGGACTCAATTCACACGGCTTAATTAAAGTTCGTGTTTTTGGTGATGACCGAGAAGCCCGCGCGGCGATGTATGACACCATTTGTACAACCTTAAAAGCAGCTCCCATCCAGCACATCGGTAAGCTTTTAGTGCTTTTCCGTCCAGCACAGGAAGAAAAAACCGCCAAAGTATTACGTAAAACCGTTGGTGGCGGCATGCGTGAAGTCACTATCGTCAAACCTAGTCCAAGCGGTACCAAACGCCCGACTGTTTCAAAAGTGATGTTAAAAGGAAATGAAAGAGTCACGGCTGGCGGCAATATCAAACGTGCCAAACCGCGTCAGGCCAGTGCTAAAAAATCCGCCTTGAAAAGCACTTAAGTCGTCAGCATGAAGAGATGGAAGATTGTCAGCTATTGACAATCTCACCACCTTTATTCAATGGCTCCAATATCAGCATAGCACCCAGAATGCTTTGCATCAGATAAAAACCACTTGAAATGCCATGCAGTACAGCAAACTTCCAGTGATTATCGCTTTGTTCCAGCCCTGCCTGACGCAGATCAGCCATAAAGGGATGCAGCGCAAAATAGCCGACCAGAGTACAAAACAGCATACCTGCGACCAAGCCTGGCATGCGTTTGTGTTGCCAGTAGCCATAGACTAACAGAAATGTACCGCAGATCAGTGAGCAGCAGGCTTCTACAAAAAATAGCTGTCCGGCGATGGTTCCTGCCAGAGCACGATCAGCCAGGGTTTTGAACAACGTTGGCGCCACCAGATAACCTATGGTCCACAGACTGCCTACCCAGGCGGTAGTCACCATCAATTGCGCCCTGCTCCAGACGGTTGACATTTAAATGTAGCGCACTTCGAGAACTTCATATTCACGCACACCGGCAGGTGCCTGTACACCGACGACATCACCGGCATATTTGCCGATCAGAGCACGGGCAATCGGGGAAGTAATCGATACTTTCTTTTCTTTCAGGTCGGCTTCATCTTCACCGACGATCTGGTAAGTGACTTTTTCACCGGTTTCCAGATCATCCAGATCAACCGTCGAGGCAAATACGATCCGGCCATCCGCATCAAGCGTGGTGGGATCAATAATTTGCGCTGAACTGAGTTTGCCATCTAAATCAGCAATCCGGCCTTCAATAAAGCTTTGGCGTTCCTTGGCTGCATCGTATTCGGCATTTTCCGACAGATCGCCATGGGAGCGCGCTTCGGCAATGGCGGCAATCACTTCGTGGCGTTCGCGGGTTTTCAAACGGTGCAATTCCTGTTTTAACAATTCTGCGCCGTATTTAGTTAAGGGTACTGTACTCATCGTATTTCTTCAGGTTAAAACCAAAGAGCTCATTTAACTGCACCGATACAAAGTGCCAGATAAATAAGCTCCGCGGTTAATGTCGTGGTAATTTAAGCTCTAGTGTAATGATTTATGCAACCCTTGTAAATCATAGACGTGCAATTCATCGAGATGATGCATTCCTTCCACAGCCGCTTCTGCACCAGCGATGGTGGTAAAGGTTGTTACCCTTGCCGCCAATGAAGAAACCCGGATGGCGCCACTGTCCTGAATGGCAGAACGTTTTTCTTCCACTGTATTGACGACCATGACGATTTCACGGTTTTTAATCATGTCTACCACATGCGGACGACCTTCGCTTTTTTTGTTCACCGGGGTCACAGCAACGCCGGCAGCACTGAGCGCCGCCGCCGTTCCTTTGGTGGCCAAAATTGTGAAGCCCATCTCAACCAGATTGGCTGCGACTTTAACAGCACGTGGCTTATCGTTATTTTTTACACTTAAAAACACCTTACCGGAACGCGGCAACTGCACACCGGCACCAATTTGTGATTTAACAAACGCTTCGCCGAAGGTTTTACCCACACCCATGACTTCACCGGTGGATTTCATTTCCGGTCCCAGAATGGTATCGACGCCAGGAAATTTCACGAACGGGAATACGGCTTCCTTAACGCTGAAGTAAGGCGGAATCACTTCACTGCCTATGCCTTGAGAGTCCAGTGACTGACCAGCCATGCAGCGGGCAGCAATTTTTGCCAGCTGCAAACCGGTGACTTTGGACACAAACGGTACGGTACGTGATGCGCGCGGATTGACTTCGAGTACATACACCACATCCTGACCATCGATATGCTGGATGGCGAACTGAACGTTCATCAGACCAACTACATTGAGGCCTTTGGCCATGAGCGAAGTCTGACGTTTTAATTCGGCGATGGTGGCCGCTGAGAGTGAATACGGTGGCAGTGAACAGGCAGAATCACCGGAATGCACGCCAGCCTGTTCGATGTGCTCCATCACGCCACCGATAAAGGTGCGTTGACCATCAGAGAGACAATCGACATCGACTTCAATGGCATCGTTGAGGAACCGATCGAGCAAAACCGGAGAATCGTGCGACACCTTAACGGCTTCGCGCATATAACGTTCCAGATCACGCTGTTCATGCACCACTTCCATGGCACGACCACCAAGCACATATGAAGGTCGCACCACCAGCGGGTAACCGATTTCGGCGGCCAGCAAAATCGCGTCCGCTTCGGTACGGGCGGTACGATTGGGCGGCTGGCGCAGGTTGAGCTCCTGGAGCATTTTCTGAAACCGTTCACGATCTTCGGCGGCATCGATCATGTCTGGCGTTGTGCCGATAATCGGTACACCATTGGCTTCAAGATCGAGTGCCAATTTCAATGGCGTTTGCCCGCCGTACTGCACAATCACGCCGATGGGTTTTTCTTTGGCGACGATTTCGAGTACGTCTTCGAGCGTCACAGGTTCGAAATACAGACGGTCAGAGGTGTCGTAATCGGTTGAAACGGTTTCCGGATTACAGTTGACCATGATGGTTTCATAGCCATCTTCACGCATGGCCAGTGCCGCATGCACGCAGCAATAATCAAATTCAATCCCCTGGCCAATACGGTTGGGGCCGCCGCCAAGTACCATGATTTTTTTATTGTTGGTCGGCAGTGATTCGCACTCTTCTTCATAGGTCGAATACATGTAGGCCGTTTTGGTGGCGAATTCGGCCGCGCAGGTATCTACCCGTTTATAAACTGGACGAATGTTGAAGGAGTGACGCAGTTCACGCACCGCTTTATCGGTAGTGTGCAAAAGCTTAGCCAGACGACGATCAGCAAAGCCTTTTTGTTTGAGACGGAACAGTGTGGCTTTATCGAGCTGTGCGAGCTGCGCGGTTTCGAGCCACAGTTCGATATCCACGATATCCTTGATTTGAGCCAGGAACCATGGGTCGATATGGGTCAGCTGATGGACCTCTTCCAGACTGAATCCCTGAGCAAAGGCGTCGCCGACATACCAGATACGTTCCGGACCAGGTTCACCAAGTTCTTCTTTGATGACTTCGTGATCGCGGGTTTTTTCATTCAGACCATCGACACCAACTTCGAGTCCACGCAAGGCTTTCTGGAACGATTCCTGGAAGGTACGACCAATAGCCATAACTTCACCGACCGATTTCATCTGGGTGGTGAGGTGATGATCCGCCTGAGGGAATTTTTCAAACGTGAAGCGCGGGATTTTTGTAACGACATAATCGATACTCGGCTCAAATGACGCCGGTGTGGCACTGCCGGTAATATCGTTGCGCAATTCATTGAGGGTATAACCCACTGCCAGTTTGGCCGCGATTTTGGCGATCGGGAAACCGGTGGCTTTAGACGCCAGCGCGGAGGAACGTGACACCCGCGGGTTCATTTCAATGACGATCATGCGGCCATCGGCCGGATTGATCGCGTACTGAACGTTAGATCCGCCGGTATCGACACCGATTTCACGCAACACCGCAATGGAGGCGTTACGCATGATCTGATATTCTTTGTCGGTCAGGGTCTGTGCCGGGGCCACTGTAATCGAGTCACCGGTATGGACACCCATAGGATCCAGATTTTCAATCGAACAAACGATGATGCAGTTGTCGGCCTGATCGCGCACGACTTCCATTTCAAATTCTTTCCAGCCGATGAGCGATTCTTCAATCAGCAATTCAGTCGTCGGTGATGCTTCGAGTCCGCGTTTGCAGATGGTTTCGAATTCTTCTTCGTTATAGGCAATCCCGCCGCCGGTGCCACCCATTGTAAAAGATGGGCGAATGATGACAGGAAAACCCAGCGTACGCTGCACGGCCCAGGATTCTTCGAGGGTATGAGCTACGTCGGAACGAGCCGAGCCGAGACCGATCTTGGTCATGGCGGCTTTGAATTTGGAGCGATCCTCGGCTTTATCGATGGCTTCTGGTGAGGCACCGATGAGTTCGCAGTGGTATTTTTCCAGCACGCCATTGCGGTGCAGATCGAGCGCACAGTTCAGTGCCGTCTGGCCACCCATAGTCGGCAGGATGGCATCCGGACGTTCTTTGGCGATAATACGCTCGAGCACCTGCCAGGTAATCGGTTCAATATACGTCACGTCGGCCATTTCAGGATCCGTCATGATGGTAGCCGGATTGCTGTTGACTAAAATAACTTTGTAGCCTTCTTCGCGCAATGCCTTGCACGCCTGTGCGCCAGAATAATCAAACTCGCACGCCTGACCAATAATGATCGGACCGGCGCCAATAATCAAAATACTTTTTATATCACTACGTTTAGGCATTTTTCTTTTTCTCCGAATTCATCAACGCAATGAAGCGATCAAACAATGGGGCAATTTCATGCGGGCCTGGTGAGGCTTCCGGATGTCCCTGGAAGCAGAATGCCGGTTTGTCGGTACGATCAAAACCCTGCAGTGAACCATCAAAGAGGGAAATATGCGTGACTTTGCAATTGGCCGGCAAGGTTGCTTCATCGACGGCAAAACCATGATTTTGCGAGGTGATGAAGACTTCTTTGGTGACCACATCTTGCACCGGATGATTGGCGCCGTGGTGGCCGAATTTCATTTTCAGAGTTTTGGCGCCAGACGCCAACGCCATAATCTGGTGACCCAGACAGATACCGAACACCGGAATGCCGCGCTCGATCAGTTCTTTGGTGGCGTCAATAGCGTAGGTGCAAGGCTCAGGATCGCCGGGGCCATTCGACAGAAACACGCCGTCCGGCTTTAATGCCAGCACGTCAGCGGCAGTTGATTGCGCCGGCAGAACAGTAATCCGGCAACCGCGTTGAGCCAGCATGCGCAGGATATTGCGTTTCACGCCAAAATCCAGCGCCACCACATGATATTGAGGTTGAGTCTGCGTACCATAACCGGAACCCAGCACCCATTCTGTCTCAGTCCATTCATAGGCTGCTGTGGTGCTGACAACTTTGGCCAGATCCATACCAGCCAGACCGTGGAAGCTTTGCGCCAGCGCAACCGCTTTGGCCGCATCATTACCAGTGAGGATAGCGCCACATTGCGCACCCTTTTCACGCAATATGCGGGTTAATTTTCGGGTATCGATACCGGCAATGGCGACAATATTTTGCGACTTGAGGTAATCCGAGAGATTTTGCTCGGAACGGAAATTGGAAACCATCAAGGGTAAATCCTTGATAATTAACCCAGCCACCTGGCATTTGGCCGATTCATTGTCTTCGGAATTGATGCCGGTATTGCCGATGTGCGGATAAGTCAGCGTGACAATTTGCTGGCAATAACTTGGGTCAGTCAGAATTTCCTGATAACCGGTCATGGAAGTATTGAAGACGACTTCACCAACAGTGTGACCAGATGCGCCAATGGAGTAACCGTGAAACAGAGTGCCGTCGGCAAGTGCCAGTACGGCTGGTGATTCCAGCCCGGGGCATAAGGAATGCGATAAAGACTGCGGAAATGGCAGCAAGGGTAACTCCTGAGTTGTTACCGCCGCTGCGACCGTTCTGTCAGTGCCACAATGATCCGTTTGGGGAAAATCTGCAGCCGCTGTGAGATGTGGATATTGGTATGCGCTATGCGGCGGGATATTAAGTTAGATAAACCCTGCTATTATAGAGTAAAACTGACTTTCCATCCAGCTACTTCTTCAGGTTTTCCTCACTGCCGGGGGTTAATTACAGCTATAAATTAGTTAAATTATAACATCGATGACGAAGCAGCATGCCTCACTACGTCTGCCCAGTAAATACTTAGAATTTAAATAAAATAGTTTTTAATTGCATAAGTGAATTTTTTCTTACAGAATACTCATGTCATCGACTCAGCCGTTATTTGTCCTGATTACACCTCATTTATAAAAACCATGGAGCTACCAAACAATGAAGCAATTTACCCCACGCTTTGCCCTTAGCGCGTTGGTTCTGGCCTTATCCAGCGCCAGCATCAACGCCGCCACAACTGCCCTGCCATCAGGAATTGATCAGGCTAACATTGATAACAGCGTCCGGGTTCAGGATGATTTTTACCGCCATGTGAATGGCACCTGGTTGAAAAATACCGAAATCCCGGCCGATAAATCCCGTTGGGGCTCCTTCAATGTCTTAAGAGAAGCGGTGCTGCCTCAGTTGCGTGACATCATTGAAGCGCAGAGTAATGATGCCGCCAATGTGAATGGTACCGACGGACAAAAAATCAGCGATATCTATGCCAGCTTCATGGATACCGCCAGCATTGAAGCTCAGGGGCTCAAACCCCTCGACAGCACTTTTGCACAAATTGACGCCCTGACTGATAAAACCCAGCTCGCTGGCTTGATTGCCCATTTTAATCGTGTCGGCATTACTGCCCCGATGGATTTTGGCGTGCATCAGGATGCCAAAGACGCCACCAAATACATCGTCGATCTGGGTCAGAGCGGTTTGGGTATGCCTGATCGCGATTACTATCTGAAAGCCGATGACGTCAAACTCAAAGCCGCACGCGACGCCTATCAGGCACACATCGAAAAAATGCTTTCCATGGCCGGTGACGCCAAGGCGGCTGAGAATGCTGCTGCCATTCTGACACTTGAAACCGCCATCGCGGAAATTCAATGGAGCAAAGTTGAACAGCGTGATCCGATTAAAAGCTATAACAAAATCGACCTCGCCGATTTAGCCAAACTGACACCAAATCTGGATTTTTCCAGCTATTTAAAAACTGTCGGAGCCGAAGGTAAAGTTACTTATGTGATCGTTTCACAGCCGAGTTATTTTACTGCCCTGGCCAAGGTACTTGAGAGCACCTCGCTCGACACCTGGAAAACCTATTTTAAATGGCATGCACTTTCAGCCAATGCAGCTCTGCTGCCGGCTAACTTTGCCGATGAACATTTTGCGTTTTACACCAAAACGCTGACCGGCGTTCCTGAACAGGAAGTGCGCTGGAAACGTGCAGTGCGTCTGGCGGATGGCGATATGGGTGAAGCACTGGGTAAAATTTATGTCGGCAAATACTTCCCACCAGAATACAAAGCCAGAATGGAACAACTGGTTGCCAATCTGCTGGCAGCCTACAAACAAAGCGTGAACAAGCTTGACTGGATGAGCCCGGCAACCAAAAAAGAAGCCCAGGCCAAACTGGCCACGTTTATGCCAAAAATTGGTTATCCAAGCAAATGGCGTGATTATTCTGCCTTGACCATCGTCAAAGGCGATTTGATCGGTAACAGTCTGCGCGCCAATGAATTTGCTACTCAGGTTCAACTGAATAAACTCGGTCAGCCTATCGACCGGACTGAATGGGGTATGACACCACAAACCGTGAATGCTTATTACAATCCGGAATTGAATGAAATTGTATTCCCAGCCGCGATTTTGCAGCCACCGTTCTTTAATGCCACCAGCGACGAGGCGGTCAACTATGGCGGTATCGGTGCTGTCATCGGCCATGAAATCAGTCACGGCTTTGATGATCAGGGCAGTCAGTACGATCAACACGGTAATTTGCGTGACTGGTGGACTAAACTGGACCACAAAAAATTTGCTGCCAAAACAGCGGCCCTGGTCAAACAATACAATTCCTTCAGCCCATTGCCCGGTTATTTTGTCAATGGTGAACTGACTCTGGGTGAAAACATTGCCGACAATTCAGGTCTGGCGATTGCGTTTAAAGCCTATAAAATTTCCCTGCACGGCAAACCGGCTCCGGTCATCGATGGTCTGACTGGCGAACAGCGCTTTTACATGGGCTTTGGTCAGGTTTGGCAAGGCAAGAGCCGGGATGCTGCCATGCTGGTGCAGATCAAAACTGATCCTCATTCGCCGGCAGAATTCCGTGGCAATGGCACCGTGCGCAATCAGCCTGAGTTTTACAAAGCGTTTGATGTCAAACCGAGTGACAAGATGTACCTGACACCGCAACAGCGTGTGATTATCTGGTAAATTGAAGCAACTCTAATAAAGGGGCGGTCATGACAGACCGCCCTTTTTTTATGATTGTTTAAGCAGCTGGGTAATCATTTCATGCGTTTTGGCCGCGGCTTTGTCTGGTGACTCGAGCGGATATAAGTGACCACCCTCTATCCAGGCGAAATTTTCGCCCACCAATTTTTTTGCATTGCCTATCCCGGCCTGGCGACATTCTTCCGAGGTAGTTCCGCAAAGAAAACCGACAGGCACCGGAAATGGCTGGCTGACAAAATGAGAATTATTATGTGGCAGTGAAAGATAAATCGCAGTTTCAATTTCGCGCTTGAAATGCAGGGTGATGCCCTTGCTGTGCGGCTCCATGCCGAATTCAATATAGTCGCGCAACACCTGTTGCGGCCAGATGGCAAACATCTCTTTTTCCGCAAAATGCGCAAACGCACTGGCTTTATCCGGCCAGTTTTTACGTCGTTTTCTGGAAAACCGGGCTGGCGAGAGCACCTTTGCCAGTCCCAATAATTTGGCAAGCTTGAGCAAACTCGCGCGCCACCCAGCTACAACCGGCGCATCTAACAGCAATACACAGCGCACCAGATCCGGACGCATTCTGGCTGCCATCAGACTGAGCATGCCGCCGAGTGAATGTCCCAACAAAATGGCTGGCTGCCCTCCTCCGGCTTCCAGACTGGCGATTAATTCCAGACACAGATCCGGCCAGCAATCGGTGACAGGATAGGCTGGATTGTGACCTATCATTTCCAGCGACGTAATCTGGTAATACGGCTGTAAGCAGGTTAAAAATTCACGATACGTACCGGTGGGAAAGCTGTTGCCATGGCTGAAATGCAGACGTGGCAAAGTGCTGGCGGGGGCAGGTGTCAACCAAAAAGGTGCTGCGTTATCAGACATAGACGACTTCCGTATAAAACGACAGTATTGCCCAAACAGAATGAACTTGCAGCCTATTTGACGGATTTAGATGCAATATTCCAATCCTTGAAACGCGATAATGGCAAATTGGCATGCATTCGGTATGGGTAATTAAATCACTCTGCCACCGGATACCAATAGCGTGGATGGTTGGCCCGATATGTCTCAACCCTGATTTCATTGCCAACATAAATGCTGATCGCACCGGCATCATCATTGCGCAAACGTCGTATTCCCTGAGTTGCGTAGCGCCGCCAAACCACGTCGTTGGGATGGTGATAGCGATTATGGTAACCGAATTGAAAAATGGCCCAATCAGGATGCACAGCCTGCAAAAATTCCTCGGTAGAAGAAGTTGCGCTGCCATGATGAGGCGCAAACAGCACTGTCGCAGCCAATTTATCTGGAATGGAAGTAATCAGGGCGCGCTCCTGCCGGGCTTCTATATCGCCGGGCAATAAAATAGCTTGCCTGCCACGGGATATTTTCAGAGTACAGGATTTACTGTTGGGAGATGCTTTGGGTTGTGAGTAAATTTCTTCGTCCGGGTGCAACAGCTCAAATTGCACTCCATCCCATTGCCAGGCATCACCAGCCAGGCAGGGAATGTGGCGTGACTGTTTTCTGGCCTGCTGTACAACAGGACTGTCTCCTGAGAGCGAACTTTTTACCCAACCCAGTGAGACTTGCTGCATCAGCGATAAGGCGCCACCGGAATGGTCGGTATCATTGTGACTGATCATCAACCCATCCAGACGATGAATGCCGCGCGCTTTCAGATACGGTCCTATCACACGACTGCCGGCATCGGCCTGACTGGAATAGGTCGGACCGGTGTCATACAGCATGCGGTGATGTGCGGTCTCTATTAGTACCGCTGTACCCTGACCGATATCGAGCGCCGTGACGACAAATTCATCGCCAACTGGATAGTGACTGGTATTGAGAAGCAGCGGAATCCAGGCCAGCAGACCGGCCCAACGGAACGGCCAGCCAGTCGGCGCCAGGCACCAGACTGTGCCTATCGTTGCAATGAGCATCAACCACCAAGGTGGATAGGCTGCCTGCCATACCGCCCACGATAAACTGCTCAGCCAGGTCAGACAAGATATCAGCCAATGCAAAATCTGTTGCGTCAACGTCAGAATCCAGACATTCAGTGGTGCAGGCATTACGCTGCCGATTAACGCACCCGGCGCCACCACATAACTGATCACCGGAATGGCTAAGGCATTGGCTAATGGGCTGATCAGTGAAATCTGATTAAACAGCAATATGGTCAGTGGCAGCAGTCCGACAGTCACTGCATATTGGGTAGACCAAGCCTGTCGCAGCATGACTATCACTCTGCTTATGCGTGGCGTATCGGCATCAGGCTCATCCACTTCAGCATGTTGCGAACCAGCAGCAAAAAAAATTACGCTGACGGCGACAAAGGACAACCAAAAACCCGGCCACAAAACGGCCCAGGGATCAAACAACAACACGGCCAGCAAGGCCAGGCTGAGCACCTGAGAACTGCTGGTGTGGCGATTGCAGCACGCCGCGAAAGCGACAACCGACAGCATGATCAGGGTACGCTGTGCCGGCACACCAAATCCGGCCAGCGCCACATAACACAGAGCAGCAAACATGCCTGCGAGCGCCGCCGCTTTTTGGGCCGGCAACATCAACGGCAGCCGGGCTGAAAATAACCAGGGATGACGCCACAGCAGTGACATTATTTTGGCAAACAGACCGGCAAGCAAGGTGATGTGCATACCGGAAATGGCAATCAGATGGCTTACACCGGTTCGGGCAAATAGCGTCCAGTCCTGTGTATCAATGGCATTTTGTTCGCCTGTTACCAGTGCCACCAGAATGGCGACATAAGGTTGTTGTGGCAAGGCGGATTGAATATGATCACGCAATTTTCCACGCATACGTTCTATCCAGTGATGCAAGCTGAAGACGAAAGTGTTAAGTCGCAGATTCGATAAGGAAAGATCATTGGTGATGACGATGCCGGTGGCGCCGATACCTTGACCCAGAAGCCAGACTTCATAATCAAAGCCATGCCAGTTGGCCAGACCATGTGGCCGACGCAGACGCAGAGTGAGGCGCCAGCGCTCTCCCGGCTGCACACTGGTGGAATTGCCATTCCAGCTCAACAGCACAGTTTGGGGCAACTGAGTCAGGTTCACGCCCGGCGTCAGAACCTGTTCCGGGGAAAACTGCAGTCGTGTGCCGAATTCGGTGGCGGCAGGCAAACTGTCGATGATACCGATGACGGTAAGAGGTTGTTCTTCGAGCTGAAGGTCTAAAGGCTGCGCTAAACGCACCAGAGCAAATACGCTGGCCCACAGCCATCCGGACAGCAAGCCCAGCAGGCACACCATCAGGCAACGCCAGATTGGCTGTCTCAGGTGCGTACATAACAGCGATAATCCAGCTATTCCTGCCAGGGTCATTATCAGGGACACAGGACTCCATAAGGTGCCCTGCTGCTGCAACAAAAACACACCAAGAGTAAAACTGGCAATGGCTAAGCGCATGATACTTATTAGTGCCGCAATCGGGGCAATGCCGCATAAGTGTTGCGGGTGGTTGCGAGTGCGAGTTCGTCCATGGAGATGCCACGCAGATCAGCACACACCTGTGCGATGCGGAGTAACTGCTGAGGAGTATTCGGGCCAGATTCCAGCCATGCCGGAGCAATATCAGGGGCATCGGTTTCAAGCACGATAGCAGATAAGGGCAAGCCTGCAGCCAGACGGCGCAACTGCAGAGCGCGGGTATAGGTCATGGCGCCGCCAAAACCTAGTTTGCAGCCCAGATTGAGCAGCATTGCAGCCTGTTGTTCACTGCCATTAAACGCATGCGCAATGCCGCCGCTGACCTTAATTTGACGCAGATGCTTGAGAATGTGATCCACAGAGCGGCGCACATGCATGAGCACCGGCAAACCGGCGTCTCGGGCGATACGCAATTGGGCGCGAAAAAAATAACTTTGCTTGTCACGCATCTCGGCCGTACATAATTCAGGAACGAAAAAATCCAGACCAATTTCGCCAATGGCAACGAAATTCGGGTCTGCCATGGCGAGTTCTATGGTAGTACGTAAACAATCCAGGTCGCTTTCATCCGCCAAGGGGACAAACAGCGGATGAATGCCCAGCGCATATCCACCCCATTTTCCGAGTTCAGCTACGCGGGCAAAATTGTCCCGGCACACGGCTGGAACAATAATACGCTGCACGCCAGCCTGCAAAGCCTGACGGGCAACATCATCGCCCTGCCCATTAAATTCAGGCGCATCCAGATGACAGTGGGTATCGATCCACATGAGTAGTGAGTTGCTTTGCTTAAGTGAGAAAAACGGTGAAAAAATATCCAGCAAGTATAACGCGCCAGCGGATAAAAAACGTTTTTGCTACAAACTAAAAAACCTGCAATCACAATCACGTGGTTTGCTCCAAGACAGTCCGTCAGGTTTATATTTCCATGCTGACAGCGGTCTGGCAGCTATTTTTTTTGGCTTGCAGCCAAAACAGTACCAACGCTTTATCTACCGTTTTAATATGCATGACCAGCCACTGTGGCAGCAGTTCCAAGGCATTACGGGCATTGGAAAACTTTCCTTGCATGACTTCCGGAACGATAATATGAAACGCACTCAACACCATCGCATGCTGCTCACGGTGCATTTTAATATCGGGATAATTCAGTTTTTCCATCAACGCTTCTTCATGAAAAAAGTCACTTTCCATTTCTTTGGTGAGCGCCGCGAGTTTCTCAGGTAAATCGCTGTCGGCCGCGAGCCTGAGTTGGTTTAGCTGTGCCAAAAATAATTGATGCGAGCGATCAATTTCATCAACACCCAACAGCAAATCTTCAGACCATGCAATATTTTCCATATGTTTCTTTCCGACTTTCAGATTAGTATTTTTATTGATCGCTAATGCGACATCAGTACCGGCAATGTAGCATTTTCTAGTATCACTCTGGTCGATCCGCCGAGCAGTACACCGCGCCAGCGCTGGTGAGCAGCACAACCCATGACGATCAAATCGCAATGGCATTCCAGCGCCAGATCGAGCAGCGCCTGACCGACATTTTCAGTCACGGTGCGACGTACAATTTCCACGGACACGTGATGGCGATTGAGTTTGGCAACGATATCGTCGTAAGAAACAAAGACTTCCTGTTGAGGTGCTGTGGGGGATTCAAACACCGCTATCCGGACATATTTGGCACGGTGCAGGAAAGGCATGGCATTTTTTACCGCTCTGGCGGCCGCCAAACTACCGTTCCAAGCCACCACCACAGATTCACCTATGGTCTGGGTAATGGGATGGCAGGGTACGATGAGGACGGGACAGGAAGAATGCAGCGCAACGTATTCCGGGAAATCGACCTTGGCAATCAGTGAGGGATTGTCACTGTCGTTCTGGCCCAGCACGATCAGATCGGCATACACGCCCTGGGTGCTGATGGCATCAGACGCATCATCGTCGATTAATCGTGTTTCAACTGAATCAAGCTTGAAAGAGCTCACCAGCATCTGAAATTGTTCCAGCGCCTGATTGGCATTGGCAGTCAGCTTTTGCATATATTCAGGTTTGTAGGGGTTACCGTTTTCTGCATATTGGCTGCTGTCTGAGACGGCTGGCGCCTGCAGCAAACGGGAAATTCCTGTGACAGCCACGCCGAGAAGGTGGGCATGCGCCACCGCAGCCACATTGGCGGCAAACTTGACGCGATTGGGCAAGTGCGGAGAATCATCCACATACACTAAAATCGTTTTATAGGACACAAACACCCTCCTCTGAATAAGCACTCATCGTATGCCTGTTGGCCATATTGTGGTTGAGCTACATCAACAATTCTTGGAGGACATGAAAAACGTCAGCATAATGCAAGATTAATCGGGGTAACTAACCTCCAGAATAGTGATTTCATCCAGCCCGGCGGGTGTCTGCAGCATCACGGTATCACCTGCATGGGCTTTATTGAGTACGCGGGCTATGGGGGAAATCCAGCTGATTTTGCCACGCAAAGGATCAAATTCATCTACCCCAACGATGGTGACGGTATGCTCGACACCGGTCTGGGTGGCGTAACACACCGTAGCACCAAAAAAAATTTGCTCACTGCCATGATGCAGGCTGGGATTGACTACTTCGGCCAGATCGAGACGCTTGGTTAAAAAACGGATGCGACGATCAATTTCACGCAGCCGACGTTTACCGTAAATGTAATCACCATTTTCGGAACGGTCGCCATTGGAAGCTGCCCAGGAAACAATCTTCACGACCTCGGGTCTGGCGACATCGATTAACTGCAGTAATTCGTTGCGCATGGATTGATATCCAGCCATGGTGATGTAGTTTTTGGCGCCGGCAGGAATCTTCAGCAAGGCACTCATTTGCTCATCATCGTCATCTGCTTGCATAGGATTATTCATTTTTTTCGCATTTCCTGTCCATTCTTACGACGCAATGTGAATATTGCTTTATTAAAGTTGCACTACATCTACAAAACAAGTGTTTATTATGGTAATTTATCTGCCATCAGTATCATTTCTGGCTAATAACAGTAAAGCGAGAGCAGATATCCATGGATACAAACGGTTTACTTGGCAAAGTTATCGAGGGTTGCTTCAATGAGATTTTTCTTATTGAAGCATCGACCTCTACCTATCTGCACGTCAATCAGACCGCACAAAAAAGTCTGGGTTATACCTTTAACGAGCTTCAGCACATGCGGCCGTGGCAAATCGCGCGTGAATTTACCCAGGCTGACTGGCAACGTCAGCTCGAACCTCTGCTCAGTGGCCAACAACCAAAAATCGATATCAAGACTTATCACACCTGTAAAAACGGCGTTCGTTATCCGGTTATTTTACATGTCTTGCGCAATACCTCGGAAGAGAATGATATTTTAGTGGTCATAAGCACTGATATCAGCATTCAGCAAAACGCCATTGAAGCCGCTTCGGAAAGTGACGCCCGCTATTCCGGTATTATTTCCAATTTGCCTGGCGTGGTGTTTCAAATGCTGCTGCGTCCAGACGATATGACCCGTTATTTGTTTTTAAGTGCCAACTGCGACAATACTCTGGGCTTCACACCTGAAGCCCTGTATTTGAATTCGTCGCGCTTCACCGATTCCATTTTGCCGGAAGATCAGGCGACGTTTCATTCCAGCATGCGGGTCTCCGCTCAGGCACAAACACCCTGGAATTGGGAAGGCCGTATTTGGGTGGAACAGTGGAGTGACATTAAATGGCTGCACTTGCGTGCCATGCCGCGCAAAATGTCAGGAACCAATACCGTTTGGGAAGGCATTATTACGGACATCACCGAACGCAAACTTATTTCGGTGGAAAACCATCTGTATCGTCAACGTCTGGGCGAACTATCTGCCCACATTGAACGCATTAAAGAACAGGAACGCACCCGCATCGCTCGTGAAATTCACGATGAAATGGGCGGTAATCTGGTGGCGGTCAAAATGGTGATCCACACACTGGAAAACCGTTTGCCCGAAGATCAGCCATGGCTGAAAGAAAAAACCCAGTACATGGATACCCTCATCGATCGCTCCATTGAAGCCGGCCACCGGATTGCACGCGATTTGCGCCCTTCTGTGCTCGATCTGGGTATTATTCCCGCTCTTGAATGGCAGGTGAAGGAATTTGAAAAACAGTATGGTATCCGCTGTTCTTTTTCAACCAATAAATTTGATATTGCCCTGACCTCGGAACATTCAACCGCGATCTTCAGGATGGTGCAGGAAGCTCTGACCAATATCGCCAAACACGCCAATGCCAGCTATGCCAGCCTGGCCATCATCTACACCCGCACGGCCATGAGCATCACGATTGCCGATAATGGCTGCGGCTTGATGGCTGACCATGGCAGAAAGCCGAATTCATTCGGCTTATTAGGTATGTCGGAACGCTGCAAGGAAATTGGCGGGACTATTCTGGTGGATTCCCAACCTGAAAATGGCTGTGTGATCGCCATTAAGATTCCATTAATGTTACCGGAAAAAAATATCATCCTGCCGTCGGAAGATCCACAAAACGAACAATTATCATTACTCTGAAATACAAGGACTTAAATTGAAAGACCAAACTTCTATCACCGTTATTATTGCAGATGATCACGCTATTGTACGAGAAGGGTTAAAGCAAATTCTTGGCGACACCAAAGACATCATTGTAAAAGGCGAAGCCGAGACCGGTAACAGCGCAATTAAAATGTGCCGTGAACATGAGTTCAATGTGTTGCTGCTCGATATTTCGTTACCAGATAAAAGTGGCATTGAAGTGTTAAAGCAAATCAAAAAAGAACATCCGCAGATTGCCGTGGTCATGCTGTCGATGCATCCGGAAGATCAGTACGCTATCCGTGCACTCAAGGCTGGGGCTTCCGGTTATCTGAACAAACAAGGCGCTCCAAAAGAACTCGTCACCGCCATCCGTCAGGTGGCGGCCGGTCTGAAATACATCAATGCCTCAGTCGCCCAAGAGCTGGCCAACCACATTGACGAAGAACATCATGTCACCCTGCACGAAACCCTGTCTGACCGTGAATATCAAACCATGACCCTGATTGCGGCCGGCAAGGCAGTGAGTGACATCGCCAAGGAATTGTCGCTGTCGGTCAAAACCATCAGCGAATACCGGGCGCGCATTTTGCTCAAAATGAAACTGAAAAACAATGCCGAACTGATGCACTATGCGATCAAAAATCAGCTGATTGAATAATGCGGGTTTAGTCCCTCAAAACCGATGTTCCATACTGATATGCACTATCCCGGCTTCCAGATACTCGGCACCCACCGGCGTAAAACCGAAGCCGGCATAAAATCCTTCGGCCTGACGCTGAGCGCTGAGCACCACACACTGGTCCCCGCGCTCTCTTGCCGCCTGCATCAGGGCAGATAAAATCTGGCCACCAACACCGGTGCCACGGGCACTGGCCAGAACCGCCATGCGACCGATGTGTCCATCTGGCAGCAGTCTGCCGGTACCCACAGCCACGTCGGAGGAATTCCAGGCCACGGCATGCAGGCAATGCTCATCCATCTCATCCCACTCCAGCTCCACCGGAATGTTTTGTTCAATCACAAAAACCTGCATACGAACATCGCGGGCGGCTGGTTTTAGTTCTGCCCAAGGGGCTAAAATGATCTTGGCTGTCATCGTTTTTAGTTAGTTAGTTAAGTTTGACCAGTTGCTTGCCCAGATTTTGACCACTGAGCAAGCCCATGAACGCTGCCGGTGCAGCAGCCAGTCCGTCAGCAATGGTTTCATGATAAATCACTTGTTTGCCTGCCACCAGTGCCGCCAGTTCCGACAGGGCTTGTGGCCAGATGTCGGGATGTTCGGTCACAATAAATCCCTGCAACATGACGCGCATAGTCAGCAGCCGGTTAGTGTTTTTGAGTGGCTGCGGCTGGCCGTTATAACCGGAAATCATGCCACACAGGGCAATCCGGGCAAACGCATTTAATTGCGCCAGACTGGCATCGAGTACATTGCCGCCGACATTTTCAAACAACAGATCAATGCCAGCTGGTGTGGCCGCCGTTAATGCCGCCAGCAATTCTTCCGGAGTCGCATATTTTTTATAATCGACACAGGCATCAAAGCCCAACTGCTCGACCACATAGCGGCATTTTTGCTCACCACCGGCAATCCCGACCACGCGGCAGCCGAGCAATCTGGCCAGTTGACCAACCACACTGCCTACGGCACCACTGGCCGCCGAAACCACCAGTGTCTGGCCAGCTTTGGCCTGCAAAATTTGGTTAACCCCATACCAGGCAGTCACGCCCGGCATACCCACAATGCCCAGATAGGCCGATAACGGTATTTGTCGGGCATCGACCTTGCGCAACTGCTCACCCGGGGCCACACCCATTTCAGACCAGCCCAGCATACCTGTCACACTGTCACCCGGATTAAAGTCAGCATGACTCGACTGAACTACCACACCTGCGGTAGCACCTATCATGGTGTCATTGAGTTCCTGTGGCTGAGCATAACTTTTCACCAGCGACATGCGACCACGCATATAGGGATCGAGCGAGAGAAACTGGTTGCGCACCAGCACCTGCTGAGGCTCCAATAGCGTCGGTGTGGATACGGTTTCAAGACGGAAGTTGTCAGCAGTAACACTGCCACGCGGCCGACTGGCCAGTACGATACGTTGATAAGTTGCCTGTATCATGTTAAACCTCGAAATCCATGCATTGACGTGCTTCACGCACAGCACCAATAAACGGTTTGATGGCCACATGGGTCGGATGATCCTGATAGGCATCGAGCGCCGCCTTGTCAGTGAATACGGTATACAGAATCACGTCATAGGTCGCTTCCAGTCCGGGCTGGGCCAGTGCTACTTCGAGGTCCAGCATGCCAGGTACCAGATTGCGGCAGGATTCGAGCAGGGCTTTCATTTTTTGAGCATTGTCCGCTTTCACTGCACCTTCTGCCTCGGCATGTAACTTCCACATCACGATATGTTTGAGCATGATTATCCTTTAGGTTGATGTTGCATTTTAACCCGTCAGCAGTCAGGCTGTCAGAATTGAACTTATTGCCGCATATTCAATATCAAAAAGACCATCTCAACGGCTTCAAAAACAACTGCCTTGACAATAGCTGCCTATGCAGCTATATTACCGATTCTCCCGATAAATGGCTTTTGCATGCATCCCGAACCATCCGCCGACAGCACCAACACCGAGTTTTACCAGCCAGCCACCTACAAACCGGAAAACACCATCGGTTACATGGTACGAAGCCTGCACATGTCGCTCATCAAAATGATCGACGTCGAAATGCAGCAGTACGATCTGACCGCCATGCAATGGCGTCCGCTGCTCTTTATTTCCACTGGCAAGGTTGCCACCGCTGCCGCTCTGGCTAAAGAAACCCATATGGATACCGGTGCCACTACCCGCATGCTGGACCGTCTGCAAAACAAGGGCTTACTGATCAGGAAACGCTGCGATCAGGACCGCCGGGTGGTGCATCTGGAGTTAACCGAAGCCGGAGAGCGCATCTGTAAAAATATTCCCACTGGCTTATGCAAAGTCATGAACCAGCACCTGAAGGGTTTTAATCAATCCGAAGTCGATAGCCTGAAAGGCTATCTTGAACGCATGCTGATCAATGGCCAACTGCCCTGACCTGCCTTGCTCACCTTTATAGTTATCCCTGAAAACCATGAAATCAGCCTTAATTTTACGTAGCGCACCCTTGATTGCCGCACTGGCGGTAGCCGGTTGCGTCAATTACAGCGGACTGCATCCCCACGCCAGCATTAATAGCGGCAACGATCTCAATCTGAGTGCGGGCGCACAAGCCTGGCCGGAACAACACTGGTGGGACAGTTACCATGATCCGGTCTTGACAGGCTTGATCCAGCAAGCGCTATCCCAAAATCCCGGCATGAAACTGGCAGAGGCTCGTCTGGCCAAAGCCGCCAGCATGGCGCAGATGGCCGATGCCGGCGCTTATCCGGTAGCCGCGATCAACGCCAGCGTGATGCCTGAGCATTTTACCGAAAATTACATTTACCCTCCTCCGTTTGCTGGCAAAGTGTATTCCACTAATATGCTGATGGTGAACGCGAAATATGAGTTCGATTTTTGGGGCAAGAATCGCGCTGCACTGAATGCGGCTCTGAGCTCGGAAAAAGCGGCACAGGCAGAAATTCAGTCTGCGGCCATCATCCTGACCACCAGTGTCGCGAAAAGTTATTTTGCACTGGCCAGAGCGGGTGAACAGAAAAAAATTCTTCAAACCACTTTAAAGCAGCGACAGGAATTGACCAAAGTTACTCAGCAACGCTTACTTGCTGGTCTCGATACCAGTCAGGATATGCATTTGAGCAAACAAGGTATACCGGCAATTGAAGCCGACATTATTCGTCTGGATGAACAAATCAGCCTGACCCGCAATGCACTCGCGGCGCTGACGGGCCAAGGCCCAACAACCACCGTGAATCTGGAAGCTACTTTACCGCCAGGTGTCAGCCTGACCATACCCGAGCAAGTTCCAGCTGAACTGATAGGACGGCGTGCCGATATCAGCGCAGCCCGTTCCCGGGTGGAAGCTGCCCTCGGACAAATTGCTGTCGCCAAAACCGAGTTTTATCCGAATGTGAATTTATCTGCCTTCGCCGGGTTCAGCAGTCTGGGGTTTACTCACTGGCTTGACGGTTCGAGTCGTGATTATGGCGTCGGTCCGGCAATCAGCCTGCCTATCTTTGATGGTGGCCGTTTGCGCGCCAATCTGAGTAGTAAAAATGCCGATTACGATATTGCCGTGGAAAGTTATAACCAGACATTGATTGAAGCCGTGCATGACGTTGCTGACCAGCTCAGTTTTATGCGTTCGTTGAGCCAGCAACAAGTGCAGCAGGCAGAACTGCAGCGCGATGCCGAATCGGTATATGAATTGGCACAAAAGCGTGAACAGGCTGGCTTAATCAGTCACGTCAGTGTACTGAATGCACAAACCAATGTTCTGAGCCAACAAAGTGCTGCGCTGGATTTACGGGCGCGTGCTCTGGAGCTGACCATGAATTTAAACCGTGCGTTGGGCGGCGGGTTTCATGAACAGAAACCACACAGCGAATTTTGACGCCAGACACCTCATTTAATTATTAACAGGACATACGATGGATCACTCAGCAGAAAAAATTATTCCCGGTCAGGCAAAACGCAAAACGGCACTGATTGCACTTACCGGCATTTTCAGTATCGCTGCGGTTGCTTATGGCGTTTACTGGATCATCAACAATGGCAAGCACGAAGATACCGACAATGCCTATGTTGCTGGTAACGTAGTACAGATCACACCGCAAATTTCCGGCACCGTCACTTCAATTGCAGCCCAAGACACCGATTTTGTCCACGCCGGACAAAGTCTGGTCAAGCTTGATGGTGCCGATGCACAGATCGCGCTCGATCAGGCTCGAGCCCAGCTGGCCCAGACGGTGCGTGAAGTGCGCACGCTGTACAGCAACAATGCCGCTTTTAAAGCCAATGTCAGTTTGCGAGAAGCTGAAATCTCGCGCAGCAGCAACGAATTAACTCGTGCCAAAGAAGATCTGGCACGTCGTCAGTCAGTTGCCGAAATCGGCGCGGTTTCCAAAGAAGAAGTGCAGCATGCCAAAGCCAGTTTGATTTCCGCCCAAAGCGCGCATGAAGCCACACTGGCCGCGCTCAATTCCGCCAAAGAACAACTGGCTGCAAACAAGGCTCTCACGGACGGCGTGCATGTTGCCGGACATCCGAACGTGATGCGCGCTGCGGCCAAATTCCGCGAAGCTTTTGTCAATGCACAGCGTACTGAAATGCTTGCGCCTGTAAGCGGTTATGTAGCGCGTCGCAGTGTTCAGCTGGGTCAGCGGATTCAGGCCGGCACACCCTTGATGGCTGTAATTCCTTTGGAGCAGTTATGGGTGGATGCCAACTTCAAGGAAGTCCAGTTGCGCAAAATGCGCATTGGTCAACACGTCAATCTGGTTGCTGATATGTATGGTAAAAATGTCCCGTATCACGGCACCATTGAAGGTCTGGGCGTCGGCACCGGCGCGGCTTTTGCCCTGTTACCGGCACAAAATGCTACCGGCAACTGGATTAAAGTAGTTCAGCGTGTGCCAGTCAGGATCAAGCTCGATCCTAAAGAACTGCAGGAACATCCTCTACGCATTGGTTTGTCCATGGTAGTCGATGTGGATATTGCCGATCAGTCTGGCAAGGATCTGGTCAGCACCGCTGCGAGCACAAAAACTACTGAAATGACCGTCTCCAACACAACTGCTGCTGATGAAGAAATCCGCAAAATCATCGCAGCCAATACAGGTACTCATCAGGCGCGCTGACTATGTCGAAACCTGTTAACAGCAATCCGCCTGCGCATATCGAACACCCGCCACTAACTGGGGCAACCCTGTTGTGGGGAACGTTTGCGCTGGCATTAGCTACTTTTATGATTGTGCTGGATTCGTCGATTGCCAATGTCTCGATTCCTGCTATCTCCGGTGACTTGGGCGTAAGTCCGTCACAAGGCACCTGGGTGATTACCTCGTTTGCCGTTGCTAATGCGATTTCGATCCCGCTCACCGGCTGGCTGGTGATGCGCTTTGGACAAGTGCGTTTATTTATTATCAGTATTTTGCTGTTTGTACTGGCTTCCTGGCTGTGCGGATTTGCTCCGAATATTGAATCGCTGATTGCCTTCCGGATTTTTCAGGGCGCCGTTACCGGACCGATTATTCCATTGTCACAGGCTTTGTTATTGTCGAGTTACCCCAAAGCCAAAGCCGGCATGGCTTTAGCCCTGTGGGCCATGACAACGCTGGTTGCACCCGTCATGGGTCCGTTACTGGGTGGCTGGATTACCGATCATATTTCCTGGTCGTGGATTTTTTACATTAATATTCCCGTCGGCTTTATTGCAGCCTCAATCACCTGGAGTATTTATCAGCATCGTGATTCAGTAATTCGCAAACTGCCGATTGATAAAGTTGGGTTGTTTTTGCTGGTTGTGTGGGTTGGTGCTATGCAAATCATGATGGATAAGGGTAAAGAACTGGACTGGTTTGAGTCCACGCAAATCATCGCCCTCGCGGTTACCGCTGTGGTTGGTTTTGCTTTCTTTATCGTCTGGGAGTTAACGGATGAACATCCGGTGGTCGATTTGCAGTTGTTTGCCCGTCGTAATTTCTGGACCGGTACGGTTGCACTATCCTTAGCCTATGGGGTATTTTTTGGGAATGTGGTGTTGTTGCCCTTATGGCTGCAACAATACATGGGCTACACCGCTACACAAGCTGGCATGGTGTTAGCTCCAGTTGGCGTGATGGCGATTTTGTTGTCACCATTGGTGGGCAAAAGCATAGGCAAAATCGATCCGCGGATATTGTCGACGATTTCATTCCTGGTGTTTGCTCTGGTGCTGTGGATGCGTTCACGTTTTAATGTCAATGCCGACCTGACTACGATTCTGATTCCCACCATCGTGCAGGGTGTGGCGATGGCGTTTTTCTTTATCCCGCTGGTGTCGCTGACATTGTCGGGTTTATCTCCCGATAAGATTGCCGGTGCATCCGGACTGTCGAATTTTGCCAGGATTACGGCCGGTGCGTTCGGTACCTCGATTGCCACCACGGTGTGGGAAAACCGCGCCGCCATGCATCATGCGCATTTAACAGAACGATTGAATCTGGCCAGCATCCCCACGGTACAAACACTGAGCAATTTACAAACCTCCGGACTCAATTATGAACAGGCGCTGGCGGTGATTAACCGCAGCATTGATCAGCAAGCCTACATGATGTCGGCCAACGATATTTTTTATGCTTCATCCATGGTGTTTTTTGTGCTGATCGGCGTGGTCTGGATGGCACGTCCGGTGAAATCGGGCAGCGCTGGTGCGGATGCAAGTGGTGCACATTAATTTACTGTAATCAGGTGTATTACGCCCTTTGGGCTAATACACCCTACAAACCCTGCATGTCTGTGAATCAGGGTTCATTGACCAGATAACCCACTTTGCTCGTGTCGCGCATGCGATAAGACACCAGCAGAGCAACGGCACACATGAAACTTACATACCAGTAAAAACTAGTTTCCATACCGATCGATTTTAAACTCAGGGCAACGTATTCAGCCGAACCACCAAAGATAGCATTTCCAACGGCGTAGGATAATCCAACGCCCAGAGCACGCACTTCGGCCGGAAACATTTCCGCCTTAATCAGGCCACCGATCGAGGTATAAAAACTGATAATCAGCAACGCTGCCGTAATGAGTCCAAACGCCAGATAAGGATTGTTGACATCACGCAGGGAAAACATGATGGGTACGGTACACAGGGTTCCCAGCACACCGAAACACAGCATGTTTTTCCGCCGGCCGATTTTATCAGACAGGGCACCAAACAACGGTTGAATGACCATATACACAAACAAAACCCCCGTCATCACGACACTGGCCGTTTTGGCATTCATGTGCGCAGTATTAACCAGATATTTTTGCATATAGGTTGTAAAGGTATAGAAATACAGAGAGCCGCCTGCAGTAAAACCAACCACCGACAAAAAGGCATTTTTATGCTTAAGCAAACCAGCCAGAGTGCCGGCATCCTTGTTTTTCAAGGTAGATTTTTTGGCAGTTTCCCGCAATGATCTGCGCAAATGTAAAGCCACCAGCGCCGCAAATGCACCAATGACAAAAGGAATACGCCAGCCCCAGGCGTACAATTGCTCATCTGTGAGCAAACGCTGTAAGATCAGCAGTAACAGCACCGCCATCAATTGGCCGCCAATGAGGGTCACATACTGAAACGAGGCATAAAAACCACGCTTTCCCTGCAGGGCAACTTCACTCATATAGGTTGCACTGGCACCATATTCGCCGCCAACTGAGAGCCCCTGTATCAGGCGCGCCAACAGTAACAATGCCGGTGCGGCAGCACCTAAAGTGGCGTAGGTAGGCAAACAAGCGATCATCAACGATCCGCCACACATCATTAACACCGACAGCATCAGGGCAATCCGTCGCCCGTGGGTATCCGCAATTCGCCCAAATAGCCATCCGCCTATCGGCCGCATTAAAAATCCGGCAGCAAAGACCCCTGCTGTATTTAATAATTGTGTTGTTGGGTTACCAGAAGGAAAAAATGCTGGTGCGAAATAAATGGCACAAAACGAATACACATAAAAATCAAACCATTCAACCAGGTTGCCAGATGAAGCTCCGATGATGGCAAAAATACGGCGTTTGTTGGATATTTCCACTAAGGCGTTTGAATTATGCATAGTGCCACTACTCCATTCTTGTTTAAATAAATAGTAAAAATGGAAATTATAGGCTCATTTAAGGAAAAATAAAGTGGTTAATAGTGCGGAGGTCGCTCATGGGGCAAGCCAGTTTGCTGTGTCTGGCTACTCAGCTCGCGAACGCGGCTGATCAGAGCATTGCAGAGCGAAGAAAGTTCATCTATTTTTAATTGTTGCTGATAAATTTGTTGGTTTAGCACATCAACCAGATCTTCCTGACGGGTTAATTTGACTTCGATATCTTCGAGACGTTGTTCAAACATGAGGTTTTCCAAAGTAAGTGGCTACAGATGCAGCCACAATTCTACTGCAAGTACGGCATAAAAAAACCACACCGTCACCGATGTGGTTTTCATGCTGCGAGTAGCTCAGGCCTGATTAAAACACGAACTGCCACGATGCCGACAACAAACTGGCATTGCCGGAGAATAACCATCCGGATTCATCCTTGATTTTGTCATACTGCAGCTTAAAAGATTGTGAAGGCGCGAAATCATAGCGATAGGACAAGGTTTGCGTTGAGTGTTTTTCGACGCCGGTGGGCCAGTATTTGGCGCGTTCCTGAAATTGCGACCAGGTCAGCATCAACGTATGTTTGTCTAATTGATAGCCGCCGGAATACATTTGCGCAGTGTACGTGTTTTTGACGCTGGGGCGATCGACGAGATTGAGTTCACTGCGTACTATCCAGTTTTTATAATCGGCATTTAACGAAACACCATAAAAGGCTTGCCCGACGCCATTGACCAGGACACCGTTTTCACCGCTCATGACCAAGGATTTAGTTCCATCCGGGGCAACCGCAAACCGATCCACGCTGGTATGCATATAAACAACCCGGGCATCAATCACATTGTTGGTAGCATCGATATAGGCTCCAACCATGGGCTTCCAGCTTTCTTCGATTTTTGAAGAATAATACAAATTACCCAGGGTGGTGTTATCTTTCGTGGTACGTGTTCCGGCCCAGACATTGCTACTCAGCGACCAACTGCCGAGATTGGTCGAATACATCAGATTGGCGCCATCATAATCAAAGATTTGCCAGGCGTACAGATCCTGCGGTGTGCGTACCCACGGATAGTCATAACCGACATACATAAAATCGGAGTAGTAATACAATGGCGAACGCTTGCGGCCGGCCTGAAAAGTCAGGCTGGAATTGAATCTATAACTGACATATGCCCAATCCATATAGACAGAACGGTCCGCACCGCGTGCAACAGCCTGTGCCGTAGCCGAAAAATCTGGTGAAAATTTGAAATCCCCCTGCACACCGAGCACGGAATCGGGCGCAATATCGGTTTTTTTATAGTTATAAACACCGGCACGTTCAAAGTTAGAAATGAAGCAAGGGCAGTTATAGTTAATTCCGGGTTTGGCGGAAAGGGTATAAGGTGTGCTGCCACCCTGCCCTGTAGTTGGCGAACCGTCCAGTAAGCGGCCAACGGTTACTTCACCAAAGCCGGAAATACGAGTTTCCACAAACGGCGCAGCTTCAGGAGCACTCCCTGTATCTGGCAAATCAGCGGAATAGGCTGAGATAGTGACGAGATAGGCGAGCGCCAAAAACAGCCATGAAAATTTATTTTTATACATTTTTTCTCCAAAGTTACCAAAAACAAACAAAAGCATTTGTTTTAAATTAGGAGAAAATTGGCTGTTATTCAATCACATAGTGAATAATTGAAAAAAAAAGACAAAAAAACTACTTCGACAGTGTCGCCAACCCTTGCTCAATATCCGCAATCAAGTCAGCCACATCTTCGAGGCCGATATTGAAACGTACCAGCTGCCCCTGTGCTGTCCAGTTACTGCGGATGTTCTTCATGCGGTATGGCACACATAAACTGTGCGCCCCGCCCCAGCTGTAACCAATTTTGAATAGCGTCAGACTGTCGACGAACCGGTCAGTCTGGGCTTCCGAATACCGTGGATCAAACAACACAGAAAACAAGCCACCGGCACCGGTAAAATCACGCTGCCAGTGCTCGTGACCAGGACAGTCTTCCATGGCTGGATGCAGCACCTTGGTGATTTCCGGGCGGCTCTTAAGCCACAGGGCAATTTTTCTGGCATGCTGATCATGGGCTGCGAAACGGATCGGCATACTCGGCAGGCTGCGTAAAATCAGGTACACGTCATCCATGCCGATACCCATACCGAGCAGACGTCGTACTTCTTCCATGCGCACATGCAGGTCATGATTCCGGGTCACGACCGAGCCCATGAGTACATCGGAGGCGCCACTTTGATATTTGGTCAGCGCCTGCATGCTGATGTCTACACCGTGATTGAACGGTTTTAAGGCAATGCCGGCCGACCAGGTATTATCAAGCGCCACCAGCACATTTCTGGCATGCGCGGCACTGCAAATAGCCCGCAAATCCGGCACTTCCATGCTGATCGAGCCAGGAGCCTCAGTCCAGATCAAACGGGTGTTATCTTGAATCAGTTCGCTGATCCCGGCACCGATGAGCGGATCATAATAGCGCGCTGAAATACCGTAATCGCGTGCGAGCCACTGACCGAGTTCGCGATTCGGACCATAGGCATTGTCGGCAATTAAGACATCGTCACCGGTTTTTAAAAACGTCAGGCTGACTAGCGCAATCGCTGCCAGACCGCTGGGAGCCAACAGACAATGCTTACCCTCTTCGATCGCGGCCAGTTGTGCTTCGAGTGTGCGTGAAGTGGGTGTGCCGTGCAATCCATAGGTGTAGGCAGCCTGATGGCTGTTGCGCATGGCAGCCACATCTTCAAACAACACCGTCGAGGCATGATGAATTGCCGTCGGAAAGGCTGCAAAACCTTCCGGCACGGTAAATTCAGGGTGAATAATTTTGGTCGCTGGATGTGGTTTCATGCAAGTCTCAAAAAATATCATTAACGGAAAATAATCAGACGGGATCAGCCCATAAATCATG
>CAIOYD010000049.1 GCA_903862415.1 uncultured Oxalobacteraceae bacterium
ATCGCTATAGTCTGTATGTCATGCTGGGCGCTCTGTATTTACTGTTCATGGGCTTAACACTGCCATTTCCAATACCACCACAATCGATACCGGCAGGTATTTTCATTGTGGCTTTTGCCATGAATGTGTTTCTGGCAAATACTCAGAAACGGGTTTAATTTTCATCCTCCCTCACCTAAAGAAGGGAATTCCTAGCTTCCCAAAAGTAAGTAACATTAATACGGGAATGATTAAGGCCATGAGTAGACAAAATAGGTTGAATTGCGAATATTATTGTTTTTGAGCAAAATAAGCGTTTTTATAAAGAAATTTTACACTCATGATCATTTTTATGCATAATGAGCACATGGAAAACAAAAATTTACTCGGCGGAGCTTGGTTAGTCGCCAATTATGACATCGAACTCGTCATGCCGCTGCAGACCCTTAGCCGCATTGGTGGACGCCGTACGACACAGGTTATCGAGAACATTAGGACTGAGACCTACGTCGAGAGTATGCGCCCAAGCGCGACCTTGCGCGGACATCTAACTTTTCACCTCAAACATGAAATACCTCACCTAGCGTTTCTATCGCAACTATTCGGAAAAATTGATCCCCGCGAATTGTCAGTTTGGGTAGCTGATGAACCCTCTGGGCAGTATATCAAGAGAGCTGGTTTCCTTTATGAGTTTCTCACTGGGCTAGAACTGGCAATTGATATAGAAATCACGGGGGGCTATATTAATGCTATCGATGACAATAAACTAGTAGCCGCCTCGCCTGAGCACTCAGTGCCTAACCGACGCTGGCGCATTCGCAACAACCTTCCGGGCACACGTGCTTTTTGTCCGGTGATCCGCAAAACAGGTGATTTGCTTAAAGCCATGGACCTAGATGTGCCAGGACTGATTCAAGATCTGACGTTTGAATTTGGTGAGGAATTATTGATGCGCTCAGCCGTCTGGATGACGCTGCGCGAAAGTAAGTCCAGCTTTGCGATTGAGGGCGAAGCCAATCTATCCGATCGAATTCAGCGTTTTGCCGATGTGTTATCTCGCCGCACCGGCCAAGGATCATGGACTTTAAATCAAACATCGCTGGCTGAGTTGCAAGCTGAAATACTAGGCAAACGAACAACATTACAACAGTTTGGTATTCGACAGTCACCTGTGTTCGTGGGTGAAATCGCCCGCTACCAAGAAGTCGTCCACTACATCGCCCCACCAGCCGAAGACATAACTGACATGCTTGAGGGGTTAATCACCTTTTTGGAACGCACTCAAGGACAGTCTTCGGTGATGCGTAGCGCGGTAGCGGCCTTTGGCTTTGTGTATATCCACCCACTCGCCGATGGCAATGGACGTGTGCATCGTTTCCTCATCAACGATATCTTGCGACGCGATGGTGCGGTGAAGGATCCGATGATCTTGCCGGTATCATCTTTAATTACGAGCACCCAAACTGAGCGACACTCTTACGACAACATCCTTGACGAAATTTCGCGACCACTGATGCAATCATTAG
>CAIOYD010000050.1 GCA_903862415.1 uncultured Oxalobacteraceae bacterium
GTGTTGAGAATCGTCCAAATTTGAGCCACAGGGGGTGCGGATAAAATCTTGGACTACTTTTGGAGTGGTCCATGTATTCATACGAAGAACGCCTTAAGGCGGTGAAACTATATATTAAACTCGGCAGGCGCTGCAAAGCAACGATTCGTCAATTGGGATACCCGACCAAAAATTCATTGTTGGCTTGGCATGACGAATTGGAAAAAACTGGCGATTTTAAATCAACCTATGTTCGAGCAAAGTCAAAATATTCAGTCGAACAAAGGGATACAGCAATCGAACATTATTTGAATCATGGCCGTTGCTTTGCCTTTACCATCAAGGCGTTAGGCTATCCGGGACAAGCAAAGCTGAGGGAATGGGTTTTCGAGCAATTCCCCGAATTCAAGCAACACGTCGTCGGCAAGAGGGGTGGGCGGCCCGCAACGCTGGCGTCTAAGCGTGCTAGTGTGTATGAGCTTTGCACCCGTGATGGAAGCGCACAGGAAGTTGCACAAAAGCTGGACGTCAACCGAACAACGTTGTACAACTGGAAGAACCAATTACTTGGCCGTGAGGCCCAAGCTTCCATGAAACGTGATAAACGCCCACAAGTAGAAGATGACCGCGACCAACTGAAGCGGCAAATCGAAACGCTCCGACGCGACATCCGCAATTTGCAGCTTGAGCACGATCTCCTCAAGAAGGCCAATGAACTGCTAAAAAAGGACCTGGGCGTCGACCTCCTTCTCCTGGGCAACAGGGAGAAGACGATATTGGTTGACGCCCTGAGGAAGGAATATGGGTTAGCGGCGCTTCTCGACCGGCTGGACATGGCGCGCAGCTCCTACTTTTACCATCGGTCACCGATGCGGGTTGCCGACAAATATGCGGAAGTCCGTCGCACCGTGACTGAAATCTTTGAGAAGAATTACCGATCCTATGGGTATCGCCGAATTCAGGCTTCATTAAATGGCCAACGGATATTTATATCGGAAAAAGTTGTTCAGCGCCTTATGAAACAAGAGGGGCTCCATGTGGCCAGGCCCAGGCGGCGCGGATATCGTTCCTACGCTGGGGAAATCAGCCCGGCACCGGAAAATATTATCAATCGTAATTTCCATGCTTCAGCGCCAAACGAAAAATGGCTAACGGATATCTCAGAATTCCAGATCCCAGCAGGAAAGGTCTATCTGTCTCCCATGATTGACTGTTTCGATGGCATGGTCGTTAGCTGGTCTATTGGCACAAGCCCTGACGCGAATTTAGTGAATGGCATGTTGGATGCTGCCATTGAGACGATTACCGGGGACGATGAGAAGACGATCGTCCATTCCGATCGGGGTGGCCACTACCGGTGGCCTGGATGGCTGACAAGGATGGCGAATGCAAGTTTGATTCGGTCAATGTCCCGTAAAGCATGCTCGCCGGATAATTCAGCCTGTGAAGGTTTCTTCGGGAGGTTAAAGACAGAGATGTTCTATCCCCGCGATTGGCGATCATCGACCATTGCCGAGCTCATTGACGCTCTCGATACCTACATTCGCTGGTATAACGAGAAACGGATTAAAATGTCCCTTGGCTATCTTAGTCCGATCGAGTACCGTGAGAGCTTAGGCTTAACAACGTAAATCAGTCCAAGAAAATATCCGCATCCCCAAAGGGTCAATATTCAGTCGGCGCCAACATCCCTGACACCAACAACGGTAATTTGCTGAAGTGCTTCTTCAACTACTGCCGGAACTTGCTGAGCTGCAACCGTCATAACTGGAAGTGCGTTTACTATATGAAAATCATATAACTTTGGCATTCTGATATACACACAAGGGAAGCCATAGAAAATACCGCAGAAATTCCTTTGATGCATGTATTAAAAAGGAGACAAATAGGCATTCTCCGATAATCGCCATTGTCAGCTTACGTTTTCCACGTCTGACTCACTCGTATCGGTTATTTCAATGAAATCGCAGCAATATTGATAAAGAATAATTTACTAACAGATATTAAGAGTAGCGTAATTAGTTCTGATGTTTTATGTTCTCCGTGGAGTTCATATGTCGCGCAAACATTCTCATGCATCCGACCTCCTGGGATTAAATCGGTTGATGATCGATGCTTTGCTTGGGAGCACCGATCTGGCTGAACAGGTGCATTTGAGCATACTTAATCACACCACCAGTTTTGCCCCCTCCCTGCACAAGCCCTTAATGAAGGCAACTTCACTGGTCTACCACAAGCTACGCCATGCCACCAATCTCGCCGGCTCCGGCATTGATCAGTTAGTCAATTGGCTCACCCCATACCTGGTAACAAATCAGGGTTGGAAAGGCCGGGATTCAGTAATTGCCGTATTAAATGGCGTATTAGGTGACTATTTACACAGCACACAAAATCCACTGGCAATGGAGATGGAATTAAAGTGCAGGGGCATCAACGTAGTGGCCAACGAACAAAAAAAACTGACCCTGCGCCAGCTCAGACCCAGGTTGAACGGGCATGTTTTAGTGTTGGCACACGGACTATGCATGAGTGATCTGATGTGGCGACGCAACCAGCATGATCATGGTGCAGCATTGGAACACGATTGCGCCTGCACAGCGGTTTATTTGCGCTACAACAGTGGACTGCATATTTCCAGCAATGGTGAACAACTGGCACAACAACTGGAATCTCTGGTGCAAAATTGGCCGGTGCCCATACAAGAATTAACTTTCCTTTGCCACAGCATGGGTGGCATGCTGGTTCGAAGCGCCCATTATTATGCCGAAAAGGCAGGATATACCTGGCCATCCAAAACTTCCAGAATGGTTTTTCTTGGGACTCCACATCATGGCGCCCCACTGGAACGCAGCGGACACTGGTTTCATTTATTCATCAGCAATAACCGTTACCTGGCACCATTTTCCAGCCTTGGACGGATCCGCAGCGCTGGAATTACTGATTTACGCCACGGAAATCTTTTGTCCCAGGATTGGCATGGCGTTGACCGATTTGTACATAGTGAAGATCGCCGCATTCCAGTACCTTTACCTGAAGAAATTGACTGTTATGCCTTGGCGGCAACCATCGGCAAACGGAAAAGCGATATCAGAGACCGCTTGCTCGGAGATGGCCTGGTTCCAATTAACAGCGCTCTCGGAATACATCAGAATTCCAGTTTGAATCTGCTGTTTAAGCCAGAAAATCAAGTCATCCTTCCTGGCATGAATCATCTCGATTTATTGAATCGGGACGAAGTTTATCAACAACTTTTGAAATGGCTGGCCGTTTCTTGTCAACAGGAGACATCATGCGCTATTTTGTGACCGGTGGAACCGGATTTATCGGCAAGCGTTTCATCAAAAAAATACTCACCCACCCTGACAGCACCGTCTATTTTTTGTTGCGCGAAGCCAACTTGAGCAAAGTGCCAGAGCTGCTTAGGTACTGGGGTGTGGATGAACAACGCGCCATACCCGTTTTGGGTGATTTGCAAAAAAAAATGCTGGGAATTTCAGAACCACAAGCGAAACGGCTTAGCAATAAAATTGATCATTTCTTTCATCTGGCAGCGATTTACGATTTAAAGGCTGGGGCTGAAATTCAACTCCATGTCAATGAAGAAGGAACCCGGCAAGTGCTGACATTTGCCAATATCATCGAAGCAAAACTATTTCATCATATCAGTTCAATTGCCGCTGCCGGGATGTATCAGGGGGTATTTCGCGAAGACATGTTTACCGAGGCAGAGCATCTTGATCATCCGTATTTCTCAACCAAGCACAACGCCGAAAAAATAGTGCGCTGCGAAGCAAAAATTGCTTATCGCATTTATCGCCCTGGCATGGTCGTCGGTGATTCGCTCAGCGGCGAAGCCGAAAAAATTGATGGCCCGTATTACTTCTTTAAATTAATTCAGCGGCTACGCCAGACTTTACCGCCATGGATGCCGATGATCGGCATTGAAGGAGGCCGGATCAATATTGTTCCGGTCGATTATGTGGTCAATGCTATGGATTATATTGCTCACCTCCCCGGTCTTGATGAACAGTGTTTCCACCTGACCGATCCTGAACCAATGCGCGTGGGTGAAGTAATCAATGTCTTTGCAGAATCAGCCCATGCACCCCGACTCAGTTTGCGTATCAATGCAGCCCTGCTGAACTATATTCCCGAAACCATTAAGAAAGGGCTCATGGCATTAACGCCTGTAAGGCGTTTAAAAGAAGCCATGCTGGCTGATCTGGGAATACCGGAAAATATGTTGCAGTTCATTAACTACACAACCCGGTTTGATAACCGCAATGCCGCTGCCGCCTTACAGGGAAGCAATATCCGTTGTCCTCCACTGTCGTCCTATGCCAACAACATCTGGGATTATTGGGAACGCCACCTCGATCCGGAACTCCAGATCGACCATACATTAAAAGGGCAAGTCAAAGGGAAGTGTGTGCTTATCACAGGGGGCTCTTCCGGAATTGGACTCGCCCTGACGCACAAACTGGTTCAAGCGGGAGCGAATACCATTATTTGCGGACGCCATGAAGATAAATTGGCGGCGGCAAGAAGTGAAATTGTCGCCAGAGGCTTTGATGTTGCCATATTTCAGGTCGATCTGTCAGACGCGAATCAATGCCAACAGTTTGTGAAAACCCTGATCAGCCAATATGGCCACATCGATATTTTAGTTAATAATGCCGGCCGTTCAATTCGGCGTAGTATTGAAGCCAGCTATGAGCGCTTTCACGACTTTGAACGCTTAATGCAATTGAATTACTTCGGCGCTCTGCGATTGACAATGGGATTACTGCCCAAAATGGCAGAACAAAAAATGGGGCATATTATTAACATTTCATCGATTGGTGTATTGACTAACGCACCGCGTTTTTCCGCCTATGTCGCGACTAAGGCCGCCATGGATGCCTGGTCGCGCTGCGCTGCGTCTGAATTTTCTGATGTCGGGATTAAATTCACCACCATCAATATGCCTCTGGTCAGAACACCGATGATTGCGCCCACAAAACTTTACGCCAACGTTCCCACGCTAACAGCTGAACAGGCAGCCGATTTAATTATTCAAGCGATAGTCTATAAACCAGTTTGCATCACGACACGGCTGGGGCGATTTGGCGAAATGGTGCAGGCATTCATGCCACGCACTTCGCAAATCATCATGAATACCAGCTTCCGTATGTTTCCAGACTCCAACACTGCCACGTCAACAAATTCACAAGAACTAATATCAGGCAATTCGGATTTACAAACCGATCAATATGCCATGCAGCAACTATTACGTGGGTTGCATTTTTAGAGAAGCCCAGTTATGTAGTTTAAGCTTAAATGAAAATATTGACGCATATCAAAACTACGTTCTGGCTTACTACTAAAGTGAACGAATATCTATCTAAATAGATTAGAGAACGCAATGAACAAGATTTGGCTGAAAAGTTTTCCGCCTGACGTTCCTGCCGAGATTAATCTCAGTGAATTCAATTCATTGAAGGACATCCTCGAATGGGGATGTCGTCGTTATGCAGATTTGCCTGCATTTCTCAATCAACGATCAAGCATTACCTATCGGGAGCTCAATACGCTCTCAAGTGCATTTTCCTCCTATCTGAACAACGTTCTGAATCTAAGCAAGGGTGACCGCGTTGCCATCATGATGCCGAACTTGCTGCAGTATCCGGTGGTTTTGTTTGGTGCTTTACGGGCTGGCTGTGTTGTAGTCAACACCAACCCGCTGTACACAGCGCGTGAATTGCGTCATCAACTCATCGATTCCGGTGCCGTCTGTATCGTCATTCTGGAAAATTTCGCCCATACCCTAGAAGAAGTCATCTCAGATAGCGCCATTAAGCATGTGGTCATTTCCCGCGTGGGTGACTTGTTTCATTTCCCCAAAGAACAAATCGTTAATTTCATTGTCGAGCACGTCAAAAAAATTGTTCCCGAATGGCATATTGATGACTACGTCACCTTGAACGATGCGATACAGCTCGGCTCAGCTTTAGTCACAGCCGAAAATAACATCGAGGCAAAGGATATTGCCTTCCTTCAATATACCGGTGGGACCACCGGGACCCCAAAAGGAGCCGTACTTACCCACGGCAATGTTGTTGCCAATCTTTTGCAGGTATCCGCCTGGATCAGTAATACAGTGAAAGAGCAGGAAGAAATCGTCGTTATTCCTTTGCCGATGTACCACATCTTTTCATTAATTGCAGTGCTGACGTTTTTTAAATTTGGCGCCAAAATCATTCTGATCACCAATCCACGTGATTTACCGGGCTTCATTAAAGAAATTAAACACCTCGGGTTTACTGCCATGATTGGTGTGAATACCTTATTCAACGCCATGTTAAATGCGCCTGATGTCCGGGAAATTGATAGCAGCAAAGTCAAGGTAGTGATTGCCGGCGGAATGGCGGTACAAGCTGCGGTAGCAAAAAAATGGCATAACGTGTTTGGCACTCCCTTAATCGAAGGATATGGACTCACTGAGTCATCGCCGATAGTCTGTGCAAACCGCTTAGATATCGAAGAATTTACCGGAACGATCGGATTGCCAATTTCATCAACGGAAGTGGAAATTCGTGATGAATCCGGTCAGGAAGTTCCATTAGGTGATGTAGGTGAAATCTGCATCCGTGGCCCGCAAATCATGCAAGGATATTGGAATAAGCCAGATGAAACTGCTAATGTCCTTAGTGCTGATGGCTGGATGCGAACCGGGGATATCGGCTTGATGGATACACACGGGTATATCAAGCTGGTTGATCGAATCAAAGACATCATCATCGTTTCGGGATTTAAAGTATTTCCGAACGAAGTGGAACAGGTTGTCATGATGATTAACGGCGTGCTCGAAGTAGTCGCCATTCCAGCCAGTGATGACCGTTCAGGCCATGTGGTAAAAATAGTGGTTGTCACCAATGATCCAAGTATCACTGAAGGTCAGATTTTAAACCACTGCCGGGAAAATTTAACCGGTTACAAAGTGCCAAAATATGTACTGTTTCGTGATCAGCCGCTACCAAAATCTCCCATTGGAAAGGTTTTGCGTCGTCTGGTTACTGAAGAGACCAATGAGGCGGTCAAGCAAAATGTCAGCCTTGAAAAGGCATAGGAAATCATACGTTTTTCATACAGTTCGTTGACGTGGGTTTTTCAATTTTGAATGTTTAAACAGGGGAATATGATGGGCAAAAAATTAAATACACTAGCCAATAGTGAAGATCAAAATCTGTCTGAAGCTATCCGTGCTTCTGCACAGCAAATATGGCAGGCCGGACTGGGTGCATTTTCGGTCGCTGAACATGAAGGTAGCAAACTTTTTTCAAAATTGGTTAAAGATGGCGTAGCCCTCCAAAACCGCACCCGCCACCTGGCCGATGTTGAAATACCTGCTTCCATGTCCAAAGTTGCCGCCAATATCAATAAACAGGCATCTGGTTCTTGGGGAAAACTTGAAAAAGTGTTTGAAGACAGGGTTACTCATACACTTGCTCAGCTTGGCGTACCAACAAGCAAAGATTTGCACGATTTAAGCAAACGCGTGGAACAACTTTCACTTCAGATTGCCAAACTCGATCCTTCAGCAGCAACCCCGACCGTAACTATCAGCAAAAGCCCGGTAAAAAAAGTAGCCGCAAGAAAATCTGCAGCCAAAGCGATGCCGAGGATAGCGGCGACCAAAGCAGGCGCAGCAAAAGAAAGACCGAGTGCCAGATAATGCCGGTTCCGAAAAGTGACGCTGTGCATGGACGACAAGGTGCAGATGGATAAGCAAACTATCATCCACAATTTGCGCCGTGATTTGCACAGCGCCATTGAAACACGTAGCACGATTACGCGTTCATCTCTGGCTCAAGCGCGGCTTGCACTACGGCAGTTTCAGATGGCTCGTTTGGCCCAAACTCATGCCGACTTTCTTGCAAACAAGGAAACACGACTGGCTGCACTGTTTTTTTTAGAAGATCTGTACGGCACTAATGATTTTTCCGGGAGGGATGCTGATATCGAACGGGTTATCCCGATCATGGAACGAGTTTTGCCGCTGATAGCACTTCAATATATTGCTGAAGCCATCGAATTGGATGCGCTGTCAGAAGCACTGGACGTCGACATGGCAAACAAATTAGGGGAGCAGTTTAGCGACGATGCATATGTGCAAGCCTATCGCAAAGTAAAAACACGCAGCGACCGGGAAAAACAGCTGGCCCATATTGATTCGGTTGGCCATTCGCTGTGTGAATTAGTACACATGCCTTTGATTGGTGCCTCAATCAAAGGCATGTCGATTCCCGCAAGATTGACCGGTCTGTTTGAATTGCATCAATTTTTAAAACGCGGCTTCGATGCCTTCAAGCAATTAAAAAATCCGGAAGCCTTTGTGGAAACCATCGTCCAGCGTGAATTAATCATCCTGAACAATCTTTATTCAGGTAAAGAAAATCCGCTCAAAATCTGACAGAACAATATGGATGATCATTCTTCCAGTTCATCCAGGGCCAATTGCACATCCAGTCGCTCCATGGCATCCATAGGTACGCAAACAGAAGCCTCCCGGTACAGTGCCAGTGCTTCGCCCATTTTGGCTTTACCCTGGAACATCACCAGTCCATTGGCATATTCAATACGCGCAATGGCTGATTCTGGATTGAGGCTCAGTGCATGCTTAAACATGGCAATGCCATCCTGTTCTTTAACACCATAGGTCAGTGAAGCGATCACCGGTCCTACTTTGTCGATGATTTCGGCGTTATACACACCGCGGGCAATATAGGCATCCGCATGCTTTGGTGCCAATTTAATGGTCATTTCCAGACAGTGTTTAATTTTGCTGGCAATGCCTTGGGCAAGTGCCGCCAACACGGAAATTTCCTGCGAATAACGGCCCAGTGCATAGGCCTGCCAATAATAACCAGATGCTCCGTTGGGATCCGCCTTTTGTTGCTCAATGCAACGCTCAGAAACATCTTCAAAAAAGCGTATTTTTTTATTTTTATCGGCTTCCAAATAATTTGCGTAAATGCAAGAGGCTTTATTGGCCACCGTGTAACCGTCCAATCCCAGCTTCAACCCTATCCTGCAGGCAGCTTCAAAATTTCCGCCATGAAAGGCAATCCATGCCGCAAGTAAATCATCGTTATGAGGAATTTTTTCAGCATCGCCAATATGTAGACGGCTCCAGTGTTTTTTTAAACTTTCTGGAGTGTAGTGAAAATCGGATGCTGGGTAGGGGAATTTTCGCCATGTCATGATGTTCTCCAAGTCGTTCACCACGATACTGCTTAAACTGAACCTGGCGCACAAATTATTTGCTATTGATTTAATCTGGGCCAAACGTTGGCGACTCTTTGCTTGATATTGAAAATTTACAACAGTAACCTTGATTTGCTCGACTAATTTTATTCTTAAAATTAAACCAAACGGGACTCGGATATGACTGAGCAAGAACGTATATCCTCTGTAGATACGGCCTGGTTACGTATGGACAGGCCAACAAATCTGATGATGATTTGTGGCGTGTTGATGTTCGATGGAAAACTCAACCTGCCGCATTTACGTAACACCATCGCAACGCGGATGTTATGTTTTCACCGTTTTCGTCAACGGATTATCGACAAGGGATTGATGGCGTATTGGGCTACTGATCCGCACTTCGATCTGGATTGGCATGTCAGGCAAATCGCCCTGCCGGGCAAGGCGGGACACAGTGAATTTGAACAGGTGGTCAGCGATCTCATCAGCACCCCTCTGGATCCCAGCAAACCCCTGTGGCAATTCCATTTGGTTGATATGGCTAACGACAAATCTGCTTTAGTCATGCGGATTCATCACTGTTATGGCGACGGCTTTGCCTTAATGCATGTCGTCATGTCGATGACCGATCTGCAACCCGGATATTGCAGCATCGAACCAGAAGATATGCGCCCACCTGCGAGCCATCGCGCTACATGGGAACGTGTTCTTGGTCCTGTTACCGAGGTGCTCGGTGATGCCGGCAGACTGGCCGGCTGCCTGGTTGCAACGGGCGCAGACTGGCTGAAAAAACCCGCGCACGCGATGGAATTTGCACAAACAGGCATGGATCTGGTGGCTGAAGCTGCAATTATTGCCAACATGAAACCCGATTCCGTCACGCGCTTCAAAGGAACGCTCGGTGTCATGAAACGGGTAGCCTGGACGGATGCGCTGTCACTATTTGACGTCAAGGCCGTCTCCGAAGCCTATGCCTGTTCCATTAATGATGTCTTACTGGCCTGTGCCAGTGGTGCATTACGGCACTATTTACAGGCGCATGGGGATCAGGTCAATCATCTCGACGTACGTGCCATGGTTCCGGTCAATTTACGACCACCCGGCGAGATTACTGAATTGGGGAATCAATTTGGTTTAGTGTTTTTGGATTTACCCCTCAACATTGCCGATCCAATAGAACGATTGCTTGAAGTAAAGCAACGCATGTCACATCTCAAGTATTCACAACAACCTATGGTGGCTCTTGGCATTCTTGCGGGTCTGGGGGTTGCTCCATCGCTGCTCAGAGAACGCATCTTGGAAGCCCTGGCTGCCAATGCCAGCGTGGTGATGACCAATGTGCCCGGATTCCCTGAAAGCAGATATTTCGCAGGCCAGAAAATTAATCAACAGCTTTTCTGGGTGCCACAATCAGGCGGTATTGGTGTTGGTGTGAGCATTCTGAGTTATGCCGGAAAAATTAATTTTGGTATCGTGAGTGACTTAAAACGCGTACCTGATCCGGATCTCATTGTCCGTCTGTTTACCGAACAATTCGAATCCTTGTTACTTATAGCAATGGAGCAACTTTGTTGCCGTGAAGAACCTGCAAGCGTGCAATAATCCCCACCACATCCATCAACATATCCAATATCAACCAGCGTATTTCTTAACAGAAATTGAAAATAAATTTCAATGTATTTTTATTGATCTCGATCAAAAAGAACCCCTGCTGCAGCGGTACTCTGGACGATAGTAGTCAGTGAATTTATTTTACGAATAAAATAACTGCATGTATTTTCTCGCAGGGCTGCTGGCAGCTCATAGTCAGCGGATTTTTCATTACTGTTTGCACTAACTCCATAGTTAAATCGCAAAGGAAATATCATGACTAATCTTTCTATTTATGATCCATTCGGTACGCGCTTGAATCGTTTTATCAATAATTTTGTTTTAAATCATTCCAATTTTCTGGATGAGCCGGAAGCACTCAATGGACCAACCCTTAAAATGGATTTATCCGAGGATGACAAAAATTACTACGTGCATGCCGACTTGCCAGGCGTAAAAAAAGAAGATATCCGGATCAGCGTTGACAGCAATCAGGTTTCAATCAGCGCCGATATCAAATCACACAAGGAAGAAAAAAAAGGCAAAAGTATCATTCACAGTGAACGTTATGAAGGTAAGACCTATCGCAGTTTTACACTGGGATGTGGGATAGATGACAGCAATTCATCGGCAAAATTTACTGATGGTGTGCTCGAACTGACTTTGCCAAAAAAAGCAGAAGGGAACAGTATTAAGCAAATAAAAGTGCAGTGACAGATACAATTAACTCGCTAGTCCTTCCGAGGTTGATGTTGACGATTCTTTCCTTTAGAACGTCAATAACTTCGGAAGCTAACAATCAAAACTACAATAATTAATGGAGATGAGACTTAGTCTTCTTGGGACGCAGATATGAATAATATCGAATGGATACCTGAAATGTCGCTAGGCGTTGTTATTATCGATGAGGAGCACAAACGTTTTTTACACAAATTTTCTGAACTTGCGCGGGCGCCTGATTTGGAATTCTCCACGTGTTTTCTTGAATTGCTTGAAGAACTTGAGCACAATTTCAAACAGGAAGAAGATCTGATGGAAAAGTGCCAGTTTTTTCAAATCAGGGAACATCGCCAAGAGCACGGAAAATTATTGCATGCATTACATATAGTCACACCAAACGTGCTGCGTGGGGAGTTTGACGCTGCACGTGAGACGCTTTCAATATTACCAAAATGGTTTGTGTTTCATTTATCAAAGATGGATATGCAACTCGCTATCTGGCTCAAATTAAAAGAACCAGAATTGAACTGCGAACATGATTTTTACCCACCCAAGAGAGTGTCGGTGCACCACAGCAATCTCCATGTCAGTGTTGGGTAACCTGTAAACAGGGGGCAGATGAAAATCGACTTCCCCCTGTCTTATTATTTCCCTGCATCCGAAGGACTTCACATCCGTTGTACCTATTTTTCCAGTCCTGACCTTTCTTGCCATATAAATTAACTATTTGTTTAAATTGCTGGCACTATTTTCCTTTTCTGTTGCCCTAGGAAGGCTTTTAATTTGTCAGCTTTAAACCAAACATACTTCATGGCAACTTGTTTTTGTTGATTGCTCAACTATTCTGGCTACATCAGTCCGATTTTAGCCGCACTTTTAAATCCATACCTTTGACTATTTCAGGTATTAACTGGGCATGCATTTTGATGAATAAGCCTACGATCAACACAACAACCCAGTTTGAATCAAGGCCAGGCTTTGTGATGCAATCACATCGCCTTACCCAAATTGTGTGGATATCACTAATCTCGGTTTCCATCAGCATGGTTTTTTTTGTTGCCAAAGGATGGGCGTGGGACAGCGTGCAAACATCGCTACTTTCTACCTTTTGCATATTTTTACTCTGTCTCTGGCTGATTCAACACCGCAAAGGCCAACATGCCACCACGCTGTTTATAGTGACATTGACACTGTTGGCCAGTTCACTGATCTATCAGGCTGAGGGTTTGCATGACGAGGCAGTTGTGATTTTCCCAGCAATTCTGTTGTTTGCCTGCATGTTTGGTACTCGCCTGCAGTTTTTTTCGCTGCTTGCCGGTCTGATCGGATTTTTAACTTATATCGTACTGGCGCATGAGCAGGGTTGGCATCTGATTCCTGACAAGGTGGAAACCAATTTCAGTGTACTGATCAACGTTTCGTTGATATTAATTGCCTCCGGTTTTTTTGCCTTTGTGCTGTCCAGTGATTTACGTAAAGCACTGCTCGAACTGAACCAGTCCAAAAATGATTTACTGGAACTCAATGATCAGCTGGAAAACCGAGTATTACAACGCACTGAACAATATGAAAATGCTAATAAAGAGTTGCAATTTTCGATGGAAAAACTCGAACATGCCATGACCGAACTGGTGCAGGCGGAAAAACTGGCTTCGCTGGGTTCAATGGTCGCCGGAATATCCCATGAATTGAATACCCCCATAGGAAACACCTTGCTGGCAGCCACCAGTATGGAAAAATTATTTGAAAACATGGCTGAAAAAATGCAAGGGGGAAATTTAAAGCGCGTCGCGTTTGCTGATTTTGTCAAAGATGGCCTGGAAATGTCGGGGCTGATTACGCGTTCAACCCACAAGGCGGCCGATTTGGTACTTAGTTTCAAACAGGTGGCGGTGGATCAAACTTCAGAACAGCGGCGCGATTTTGATTTGAAATCCGTCGTCAACGACAATCTTTCCGCCATGCAACCCAATTTCAAGAAAAAAGAGATCACCGTCAACAATCGCGTGCCTGAAGGAATCCTGTGCAACAGCTTTCCCGGCCCTCTTGGGCAAATTTTAACCAATCTGATTCAAAATGCCATTTTGCATGGTTTTGCAGATCGAAGTTTCGGAACCATCGACATACAATCCATCAATCAGGAAAATCAAGTCATCCTGCGTATTCATGACGATGGTGTCGGTATGCCGCAAACCGTGATTACACGCGTATTTGATCCTTTTTTTACCACCAAACTGGGAAAAGGCGGTTCTGGCCTTGGCCTGTCGATCTCACGCCGGATTGCCACCTCCATACTGGGCGGCGAACTGCGGGTGGAATCATCGCCCGAAGGAGGCAGTACCTTCTTCATTGTACTGCCCAAAACGGCACCATTTCCATTATGAAGAGCCTGCTGCCGGTTTAATGTTCGCGCTGCGCCAGCAAGATGGTCGTCTGATTCATGACCCGGTCTACCCAGACCATGGCCAGCGCGGAAAGCAGGAAGGTAATGTGAATAATCACCTGCCATTTAATGGTGTGCTCGTCGATATTACTGGCATTGATAAAGGTTTTGAGCAGATGAATTGAGGAAATGCCGATAATGGCTGTCGATAATTTGATTTTCAGCACCCCGGCATTTACATGCGATAACCATTCCGGCTGATCCGGATGATCATCGAGATGCAGGCGGGTCACGAAAGTTTCATAGCCGCCGATTATCACCATAATCAACAGATTGGCAATCATGACAACGTCGATCAGACCCAGCACGGTCAACATGATTTCGGTTTCATTGATCTGACCACTGCCAAACGCATGTTGCAACAGATGCAGCAACTCATTCAAAAACAAATAAACATAGACCGCCTGAGCAACAATGAGCCCCAGATACAACGGTGCCTGTATCCAGCGACTGAAAAAAATAATGGTTTCAAGTTTTTTTGTGGCCCGGTTCATAAACTTTCCTGTTTGTTTGCTCATGTGATTCATTGAATGAAACTTCTGAATGGCTGCTGCTATTTTCGCCACAGAGGTTCAGACTGTCAACGATGACCCACCCCTGTGAAATCAATTGTAACAAATGCAGTACTGAATTTTGAGAATCCAATGGCAGAGTCTATAGTTAACCAAGAGTTTGCGTTGACTTCCCATAGCTTTATAGTAACGCTGCATGCCTGATTGCATTAAAATGATATGGTGCTATTACCTTCTGTCGCCACCGCCACATCAACTCAACAGGAAGCCTGACTATGAAATATCTCTGGTTCATTCCGCTGTCCCTGCTGCGCGCCGGTTACTTTGTGTATTCGCTGTGGTGCCTGTCATTTCCAGTGTTTATCGGCACCCTGCTGTATGCGCATCACGCTAACTTATTGTCGGCCGACCTTATCCGCGTTGTACATGCCGGTGGTTGGCTGCTGTTCGTCATGGCGCTCCTTATTCCACTCATGGTGTACACACAACACTCGGCGGGCGACCCGAATCCATTACAAAGTGGATTCATGTCCTGGTTTGCCAGTCTGCGCTGGTATTGGAATACCCGCCCAGGAGAAATGGCTAAAGTCGGCTTGCCATCAGGATTTCTGGTTGAAAACCCCATGAGTTATCGCATTAATGGTCAGGCAATGCGGCAAATTTTAACCGTGCTGCAACCGGGCGATATTTTATTGCGTGCCTATGACGGCTATCTGGATGGCGCCTTCATTCGCCATTCTTCTTTGAGCAAACACTATCAGCCAGGCTGGTTCACCCATGCAGCAATGTACATTGGCGAATTGAATGAACAAGACCAGTCCAGGGTTCCTGCAGGATTTCGACACAATAGTGGCTACTTTGAACAGGGCAGCCAGATGGTATTACACTCAATGTCCAAAGGCGTACATTCGGAAGATATTCTGACTTGGTGTCGCTGTGATTATCTGGCGGTGCTGCGCATTAAACCAATGCTGACTCAGGTGGCCAATATCGATACCATGACCAAAAACCATGCCACAGACTCAGAAATCGCCAGCATCCAACTGCAGCAACTATTACGTCAGGGTGGGACAGTTCCTGCCCAGGCTGCCATCAGCGCGGCCAAACTCTCGGCTCTGGAAAAAATTGGTGAGCCCTATGATTTTGAGTGTATCACCACCACAAAATATACCCGTTTCAGCTGTGCCGAACTGGTGTATTACTGCTTCCGTGGCATACACGATGCACTCGGACTGCAGGCGCTGGCACACAGTTTTTATCCGCTGGGATCCGTGGCCAAACATCTGAGTTTCATGCAGCGCACCACTGTCACACCGGATGACTTTTACCAGCTGGCTCAGGCCGGCCATCTGGAATTGGTATGGTCCGACAACATCACTCAAAAGCAACACACCATCAAGGCCAAGATATGAGCTTTACCAGCAAAGTACATCACATCACGCTGCTGCTGGTGGATGTGTTCGGACTAAAAATCAAAGACGAGATCGTCATTGAAAAACGCATCCGGCAAGTCACGGCCGTTGCCATCATCGGTATTGTGTTTGGGTTGGTATTTGCGCTTTTTAATCTGTTCACACCGAATATGTTTTCCCTCGGTTTGATTGAGTTCGGCGTGGTCGTGTTTTGCATGCTGCCGGCAGCCATTCTTGGCAGAAAAGCGCAATTTGTCAGCAGCGCCGAAACCTTGGTTCTGCTGGCAATGTTGATCATCGTCAGTGCCCTGATCGTTTATGGCGGTATCGAAGGCACTGGTCTGTTCTGGGTGTATACCGCGCCATTTTTAGCATTTTTCCTCAAAGGTCAGCGACTCGGCTGGTGGTACAGCTTTACTCTGGGCGTCCTCATTAGTACTTACTTTTTAGGACTCAACCGGCTATTGCCGTTTGCTTACCAGTTCACCCCGGTCGTGATGATCCAGTTTATTATTTCTGTCGTTTTTTACAGTTTAATCGCCGCGGCCTTCAATCATTTACGTAGCCGTTTTGAAGAACAATTGCAAAAGCAAGTGCTAATCAAAACACTGGATGCGACTGAATTACTCAATCAACTGCAATTTAACGCCACTCATAATCCAGAGACACGATTACCCAACCGTTTAATGCTGGTCGATCTTGTGCAAAATCAGCTGGCCGAAATTCACACCGATGAACACATCCTGGTGGTCTGCGACATGCGTCTCGAGCGTTTATTTGAAATGGCCAATATAGTGGGCTCAGCCGGCTCAGCTGACTTAACCATTAAAATTTCCCGCCACCTTGAACAACTGGTTCGGGACAAAGGTGCGCTGGCGCATACAAGTCATGACGAATTTATTGTGGCATACCACACTACCCGCACCCAGTTCAATCAGGAGGGTCTGCAGCGACTGATTGCAGAACGGCAGATTTCGATAGAAGTGCAGGGATATCAACTGTACTGTGAATTCACCATGGGCATGGCGATCTATCCCGACCATGCACAGGAACCGGTTGACTTGATCAACAAAGCCGAACGCGCCATGTTGCAGGCGAAAACCAATGGACTGCAATGGGCGATTTTTGATCCGCAAAGCGAACAGGCTTTTGTGCGCCACCATCTGCTGTTTGGCAAACTGCGGGAAGCAATTTCACAACAACATTTACGCGTACACTACCAGCCACAAATTGATTTGCAAAGCGGTAAAGTCATCGGTGCGGAAGCTCTGTTGCGCTGGAACGATCCGTTTGAAGGTTTTATCTCCCCACTGGAATTCATTCCGGTCGCAGAAGAATCCGGACTGATCCGGCCACTCACTGCCTGGCTCATCGATACCTGTGCGCGTGAGTGTGCCGCCTGGCAGCATCTCGACATCCACATCACTGTCTCGATTAATTTGTCGGCGCTGAATTTAATAGATCCGGAACTGCAGGCTACCTTGCAGGCAGCTGTGTACAAATACAATCTGGCCGCTAAAAACCTTAGCCTGGAAATTACTGAAAGCTGCTTCTCGCATTCACCTGAACGCACTCTCGAAACTATAACTCGTCTGCACGACAATGGATTTATGCTGTCGATTGATGATTTTGGCACTGGCAGCTCTTCCCTTTCTTACCTGAAAAAATTACCGCTTAAGGAATTAAAGATCGATCAGAGTTTTGTACGCAAACTGTTACAAAATACCAGTGACCAGGCAATCGCCGCCGCCACCATTAATTTGGCGCACAATTTCGGCTTAATCGTGGTTGCTGAAGGCATCGAAGATGAACCGACAAGCCAGTGGCTGCGGGCCCAAGGCTGTGATATCGGGCAGGGTTATTTTTTCGCCAAACCGATGGCATCCGAAGCATTTGTGCAATTTGCGCTGTTAAATCTGCTCAATCAGCGTCATCCCGACGGATAAAATTGAAACAAACCCGATGTTTTTTTCGCCATACCCGGATCAACTCAGCGTAAAATTGATCATTCAATCATTTATTTTCATTTACCCCAACCAACTGGCCAGTATGAAAAATTCCTTATTCCGACTATCCCTGTGCGCGGTTTTATTACTGCAAATCGCCCCCTGCTTTGCTGAACTCGGCGGCACAGCGGCAAAAGAAGCAGTCCAAATTCAGGCCGCCATCCCCGGCAATCCGGCAACACTGACTGTTGTTCAGGTCAAATTGCCCTCTGGAACCCAGATCAGGGAATATCTCAATGTCGATGGCGTCGTTGTTGCTGTCAGCTGGCAGGGAGCCACCTTGCCGAATTTAAAACAATTGCTCGGCAGTTCGTTTGACAGTTTTGTCCAGCGTCCGGCTCAAAGCGGCAATCACCGCAATGCCAGCATGATCAGCGATGATCTGGTGGTGCAGTCGCATGGCCAGCTGCGCGCCTTTCATGGCAAAGCCTATCTGCCCAAGCTGTTACCAGCCGGTTTTGACATCAACCAAATTCAATAACGGGATTCCGCTCTGATGAAAACTTCCCATAACAATTATTCCCGCTGGCTACTGGCTGCCTTATTATGCGCACTGATCTCGGCCTGTGGAGGCGGTGGTGGTGGTTCATCCGGAACAACGCCAACACCACCGGTCACCCCGACCACGCCCACAGCACCAACCGGTTCGTCCAACGTGGTGCCGGTCAGTGTGGATGCGCAATCGTTTGGCGCTCTCAACAGCCCGTTTATCAGTATTACGCTGTGTTCCCCGACCAATGGCAACAACTGCATGACGATCGATCACATTTTGGTCGACACCGGTTCGGTGGGTTTGCGTGTCTATGCCAAACCCTTGACGACGGCGGCCTTGACGAGCCTCAACCTGGTGCAGCAAACTATCGGCGGCAGTCCTGTGGTTGAGTGTCTGCCGTTTGCTCAGGGTGTCACCTGGGGGCCAGTCAAATATGCATCGTTTGTGGTGGGCTCTGAAATTGCCGCCAACGTCGCCATTCAGGTCATTGCCGATCCGGGTTTCAGCAGCATTCCAACCGCATGCAGCAGTCAGGGTGTGGTGATGGATTCACCGACCAACACCAACACCAGCAACAACAATGGCTTCGGAGCCAACGGCGTTCTCGGGGTCGGTTTATATGCTCAGGATTGTGGCGCCAACTGCACCGTTGCCGCCAACAACATGTATGTTTATTTCACCTGTTCTTCAACAGGAGCAAACTGCGTCAACAGTGCGCAATCGCTGGCAACGCAGGTGCAAAATCCAACTGTGCTGTTCCCGAAAGATAATAATGGCGTGATTCTGGCGCTCAATACCCCTGCTGCTACTGGTTCAACTTCCGTCGGCGGCACGCTCACTTTTGGAATCGACACGCAAGCCAATAATGCCAGCAGCAACAGCAACACGATTCTGGTTAACAATAATCAGTCTGACCCCAAGTATGGCTACATCACCACCATACTCAATGGGCAGACTTATGCCGCCAGTTTTATTGATTCCGGCTCGAATGGCTATTTTTTCAACGCTCTGGGGTTAAGTATTCCGCAATGCGGCAGCAACTATGCCGGATTCTATTGCCCATCCGTGACGATTCCGCTGTCAGCGAACATCACAGGCTCAGGAGTGGGCACGGCGAATGTACTGTTTAATGTCGCTAATGCCGGTGCGCTGTTTGCCAATAATACCTATGCTGCCATTAACGACATCGCAGGCATCACTACCGACATCACCAGTAACACTCCGACGCTGTACAGTTTCGACTGGGGCCTGCCATTCTTTTATGGCAGAAGCGTGTATACCGTCGTTGAAGGCAAAACCACGACCAAGGGAACCGGTCCGTATTTTGGTTGGTGAACGCGGTCAGTGATCAGATCAAAAAAACCGCAGCGATGCGGTTTTTTCAGGATTTAATCTGTGCTTCCCTTACTACATTTTACTGGCAATGATTTTTCCCAGTTTTTCGATACCTTCGTAAATTCGTTCTGGTGACACGGTCACAAAGCTCAGGCGCAAGGTATTGGTTTGCGGCGTTCCGGCATAAAACGGCACACCGGGAACAAACGCCACATTATTGGCAATCGCCTCGGCAGACAGGGCCATGCTGTCGATATGCTGCGGCAGCGTTACCCAGATAAACATACCTCCGTCCGGCTTGGTCCAGCTCACACCCGCAGGGAAAAATTTGCTTAAGGCCGTGAGCATCACATCGCACTGACTGGCGTATAAACTGCGAATAGTAGGAATATGCTGATCCAGAAAACCATCTTTGACCACTTCGTACACCGCCATCTGTGTTAATTGGGCGGTATGCAAATCGGTTGCCTGTTTAGCCTGTTCCAGTTTGCGGATCAAAGGTAGTGGTGCCACGACATAACCCAGACGTATCCCCGGGGTGAGCACTTTGGAAAATGAGCCCATGTAAATCACACCGTCTGGATTCAGATTGAGCATTTTCGACATCGGTTGGCCACGATAGCACAACGCCCCATACGGATCATCTTCGAGCAATGGAATGCCCATCTTTGCACAGGTTTCCACCAATTCTTGCCGACGCGACTCCGACAGTGTCAGGCCAGTCGGATTTTGAAAGTTCGGCAGACAATACAGCAGCCGTGCACCAGTGCCTTTGGCAGCGACTTCTGCCGGAATCAGACCGTGCGCATCCATGCCGACAGAAACAAATTCCGGACGATACACCGAAAATGCCTGCAAGGCGCCCAGATAGCTCGGCGACTCCACTAACGCCTTGCTGCCTTCATCGAGTAAAACTTTGCCCAACAAATCCAGACCCTGCTGTGATCCGGATACCATTAAGACCTGTTCAGGAGCGATCTTTACGTCGCTGCTTGAGAGCGAATCGGCGATAAAGGCACGCAGTGGCAAGTAGCCGTCGGTAGGCCCGTACTGCAGCGCTGATTTACCCGAGTTAGCCAGCACCGAGTCAAACGCAGCCCGCATGCGATCAACCGGAAAGGTATCGGCTGCCGGCAAACCACCGGCAAAAGAAATCACTTCCGGGCGTTGGGTGATTTTTAAAATTTCACGAATCATGGAGCTTTTTAACTGCTCGGCGCGCTGAGAGAATTTCCACTCCATCGGGGCCAGGTGTGCGATTTTTGTCATAATTGTTATAGTTATATAATTTAAATTCCCACCGGCGCGCTTCCCTTGAAAAATAGTGCGCCGGGATCGATCAGTTCAGTTCAACGATCAATTCGATTTCAACACAGGCACCCATAGGAATTTGTGCCACACCAAAGGCGGAGCGGGCATGCTTGCCCTGCTCACCAAAAACTTCAGCCAGCAATTCTGAGGCGCCATTAGTCACCAGGTGCTGCTCGGTATAGTCGCCGGTCGAATTGACCAGACACATTAATTTAACAATGCGTTTCACCCGGTTCAAGTCACCACCACAGGCCGCCTGCAAGGTGGCCATTAAGTCGATGGCGACGGAGCGTGCGGCCAGCTTACCTTCTCCGGTCGTCATGTTTTTACCCAGCTGTCCTACCCATGCTTTTCCTTGTTGCTTGGCGATATGGCCGGAAATAAACACGGTATTACCAGTTTGCACATACATCACATACGCCGCGACCGGAGCAGCCACGGCGGGCAATTCAATAGTTAAGGCAGACAGTTTTTCGTAAAAGGACATGATGATTTCCATTAAAAGTAATAAAGAGAACAACGACGATCCGGGCGTTCCGCCAACGCTGTATTGTACGGTGCCAATCGCCCTATTCATACCCCAAAATACGCCATTGCCGCCTGAGAAAAGTTGGTCGGGCAGTACAGAGAGGGGAATTCACCGTAGAAAATTTAGCCACGACTGTCGTCAGGCTGCCTGTGATGTGCAATCTGCCGATAAACTGGCACCCAAAATCCGGGCAAACTGGCTGGCATCGACATTCCCGCCACACAGGGGCAAGCCGATTTTTAATTTTTGCAGGTGGTTTTTTTCTTGCAGCGCTGCGGCCATGGCGGCAGCTCCGGCACCTTCGGCAACATTATGGGTAGCCACATACAGCAGCTTCATGGCGGCCGCCACCTCCTCATCAGTCACAGCAACGATGTGATCCACATTGGCCAGAATGATCTTCAATGAAGTCTCATCCGGCACACGACACGCCAATCCATCGGCCAGAACCGTGGTGACCGGGGCTTCGATTTTGCGACCGGCTTCAAACGAATATTTATATGCCGGAGCATGGGCAGATACCACTCCAACAATTTTGGTAGCCAACCCCAGCGCCTGTATGGCCGCGGCGGCAGCACAAACACCTGAACCCTGACCGATCGGAACGTACACCAGATCCAGATCAGGCCGTGCCTGAAGCAACTCCATCCAGTAGCTGGCCACTCCACAGAGCAAATCCATATGCATGGATGGGATCATGTGCCAGTCATGCTGATGCGCCAGTCGCGCGGCATGTTCCCGACAATCCTGAAACTCCTCACCAAATTCGATCAGGTCCACACCAAGAGCACGCATGGCGGCATTTTTTTCGGTGCCATTTCCGCGGGGCACAACAATGTGCGCGCTGATGCCGTAACGCTGGGCCGCAAAGCCCACCGATAAACCGTGATTGCCACGCGTGGCAGCGACGACGTGACGTACCAGCGGCGCACGCTTTACCAGGGCATGCAGATACACCAACCCCCCGCGTACTTTAAACGCACCCGTCGGAGTGTGATTTTCATGCTTGACCCAGATCTCGGCACCCAAAAACTGATTAATCAGGGGCCAGGAATATTGTGGTGTAGGTGGCATGGCTTGATAAACAATGCCGGCAGCATCCTCTATCTGTTGTCTCGTTGGCAGCATGATTAACTTACCCTTAAACTTAATTAACAATGCCATCGTAATTGACATTACCAATACAGTAACGTTACAGTTACTCAATTACTTTACGGTCTGTAACGGTCTTTTAAACAGTACAGTTCAGCTCAAACAAGCAGGAGACAATTCCATGATGACTATTCCGACCCCATCCCTCTTGCGCGACTCCAGCGAAACACTGGTTGATCAGATTGTGCGGCTGATTGAAAATAAAATTGACGACAAATTACTGCGCACCGGGGCACGCATGCCTTCTATTCGCAGCTATGCTGACTCACTGGAAGTTTCACGCTTTACGATCGTCGAGGCCTATGACCGACTGGTCGCGCGTGGCTACCTGGAATCACGCCGCGGCTCGGGATTTTTTGTGCGCGAACGCGCTCCACTGAGCCCGCCGCCACAACTGCCGGCCAATCCGCAACAACTCGATGTGGTCTGGCTGGTGCGCAATATGTTCCGGCAAATGCCACCACATAAAATGCCGGGCTCCGGGGTGTTGCCGCACGACTGGCTCGATGGCGCACTAGTGGCCAACGGCTTGCGTGCGGTCAGTCGCCTGAACCAGAATTTATTACTGCACTACGGCACACCCCAGGGGTTTTATCCACTGCGCCAGCAATTGCAACTGCGACTGGCTGAACTGGAAATTGCGGCCACACCGGAGCAAATCGTCACCACTTCGGGCGTAACTCAGGCACTTGATCTGGTCGCACGTGAATTTGCCCATCCGAGCGACACCATCCTCGTCGATGATCCCGCCTGGTTTCTGATGTTCGGTTCGTTTGCCGTCTTGGGCATCAACGTCATTGGGATCCCGCGCGAACAGGATGGTCCCAACATTGCCATTCTGTGCGAAATGGCAGCGCTACACCGGCCGAAAATGTATATCACCAATTCGATTCTGCATAACCCGACCTCCACGTCGATGTCCGCCGCGAAAGCCTTTCAGGTTTTAAAAGCGGCAGAGCAGTTTGATTTTATCGTGGTGGAAGATGATATATACAGTGATCTGCATCCGGGCAACAGTGTCCAGCCAGCCACCCGGGTGGCCAGTCTGGATCAACTTAACCGGGTGATTTATCTGGGCGGTTTTTCGAAACTGCTGGCAGCCAATCTACGTGTCGGCTTTATCGCTACGTCGCATGAACTGGCGCGCCGACTATCAGACCGGAAAATGCTCTCCACCCTGACTACTACTGAAATTGGTGAACGGGTCGTGTTTAAAATTCTCTCAGAAGGTCACTACCGTAAATACATAGAACGGGTGCGCAACAAGCTCGAACCGGTTCGGCTGAGCACGGCAAAGCGACTGGAAAATATCGGCATCAAGGTGGATATTTTCACCCCGGCCGGGATGTTTTTGTGGGTCGATGCCGGTTGCGACACCAACACCATGGCCGAGTCAGCACTGGAGCAGGGAATTTTACTATCCCCTGGCAGCATGTTTTCGCCCTGCCAGCTAGCTTCAACCCGTATGCGCATCAATGTCGCCGCCATGACCGATCCGCTGGTGTGGCAATTTCTAAAAGATGCCATTAAAGCAAAAAGCCAACATTAAAATGGTGCACCTGCCCTTGAAAATAGCTGCTTAACCCTCATTTCAGGAACACTGCGCCGACAGCGATGCCGGTACAACTCACTTATCTACAGTACATCTACAGTATAACCAAGAGGACAATTATGGCTGGCCATGAAAAGCAAACCCTGGGGTTTCAGGCAGAAGTATCGCAATTATTGCAGTTGATGATACATTCCCTGTATTCCAATAAAGAGATTTTTTTACGTGAACTGATTTCCAATGCCTCCGATGCGGCAGACAAATTGCGCTTTGAAGCACTCGATAATCCAGCCCTGCTGGAATCCGATCCCGACTTGCAGATCAAGGTCACCTTTGACAAAGAAGCACGCACCATTACCGTTTCCGACAACGGTATCGGCATGAGTCGCGACGAAGCTATTTCCCATCTGGGTACCATTGCCAAATCCGGCACCAAAGAATTTTTTGGCAAACTTTCAGGCGACCAGCAAAAAGATGCCGCACTCATCGGTCAGTTCGGTGTGGGCTTTTATTCCGGCTTTATTGTGGCAGACAAAATCAGCGTCGAAACTCGCCGTGCCGGTGACAGTGCAGCAGTACGCTGGGAATCTGCCGGCGCTGGCGATTTCAGTATTGAAGACATCGACAAAGCCAGTCGCGGCACTGATATTACTCTGCATCTGCGCGAAGGTGAAGATGAGTTTTTGTCAGCATGGAAACTCAAATCCATCATCCGCACCTATTCTGACCATATTTCCCTGCCTATCCTGATGCATAAGGAAGAATGGGATGAAGATAAAAAAGAACAGGTCATCAAGGATGAGTTCGAAACCGTCAATCAGGCCAGTGCACTCTGGGCACGCAACAAGAATGACATCACCGAACAACAGTATGATGAATTCTACAAACATGTCTCGCACGACTTCCAGGCACCGTTAATCCACACCCATAACCGGGTTGAAGGCCGCAGCGAATATACCCAGTTGCTGTACATTCCTTCGCGTGCGCCGTTTGATTTATGGGACCGCAACAAACGTGGCGGCATCAAGCTGTACGTCAAGCGGGTATTCATCATGGACGATGCCGAACAGTTGATGCCGGTGTATCTGCGCTTTGTAAAAGGTGTGATTGATTCGGCCGATCTGCCACTGAATGTCTCGCGCGAAATTCTGCAGGAATCACGCGACATCAAAGTCATCCGTGAAGGCTCAACCAAACGGGTTCTGGGCATGCTGGAAGAATTGGCCAATGCCGATGAAGCTGAGAAAAAAGAAAAGTATCAGCTATTCTGGAAAGAATTTGGTCAGGTATTAAAAGAAGGCGTCGGCGAAGATGCCGTCAACAAAGATCGCATTGCCAAACTGATCCGCTTTGCCTCTACCCACAATGACAGCGACAGCCAGACTGTTTCACTGGCAGATTATGTGGCGCGCGCCAAAGAAGGTCAAAACCGGATTTACTACGTAACCGCAGAAAGTTTTGCCGCCGCCAAAAACAGTCCACATCTGGAAATTTTCCGCAAAAAAGGCGTGGAAGTGTTGTTGCTGACCGATCGGATTGATGAATGGATGCTGTCGTTCCTGAGCGACTTTGAAGGCAAGGAACTGACTTCAGTCGCCAAAGGCAATCTGGATCTGGGCGCACTGGAAGACGAGGCCGAAAAGCAGCAGCATGAACAAACCCAGACCGATTATGTCGAGCTGGTCGGCAAAATGAAAACCGCTCTGGCCGACAAAGCCAAGGATGTGCGCGTCACCTTCCGACTGACGGATTCACCGGCCTGTCTGGTGGCCGATGAACACGAATTGTCCGGTAATCTGGCGCGCATGCTTAAAGCTGCCGGCCAGGCAGCGCCAGATGCCAAGCCAATTCTGGAAATCAATCCGGATCATCCGCTGGTTCAACGTCTGAAATACGAAACTGCCAAGTTCGATGACTGGGCACACATTCTGTTTGATCAGGCCATGCTGGCTGAAGGTGGCAACCTGACCGATCCGAGTGCTTATGTGAAACGTATGAATGAAATGCTGTTAAACATGGCTGCCTGAGTTTTTTCAAGGCAAAAAAACGCACATCATGGATGTGCGTTTTTTATTTCCGGACTACAGAATACTTAATGAGTAACGCGAGTGGTACGTCCATTGGACAACAGGCGCACACGATCACCAACATTAAATGGTTCATCGGCTTCCTGAGTCACGGCCGTCAAATTGCCATTATCGAGTTTGATGGTGATTTCCAGACCGGCTTTGGTATTCATGTTTTTTTCCACCTGCTGACCGATCAGACCACCTACAATCGCACCGCCAATGGCTCCGGCAACCGAACCATTGCCACGACCAACCGTATTGCCTGCCAGTCCGCCGAGTGCGGCGCCGCCGAGAGTGCCGACGCCGGACTGGTTTTGTTCAATCAACACATTACGGAGTGACTCCACCACGCCCATGCGAACGCTTTGTTCACCCTGGGTCTGACGTGCCTGATAGACACTGGCAGAATTGGGTTGCACCACACAACCACTGAGGGCAACAGCTCCAAGAATACAGGTAACTAATAATTTTTGTTTCATTTTATCCTCCAGATTAAACGCTTACCCCTATTGTGTTGCCACTGGCACAGACAGACAAGAACAATAATGTTTCAGCAACAAGTCCAATTGTAACAACTTACGACGAAAAACGGAATTTTTGCTGTGAAAACCGTTTTTAGCCTTCAAAGCGAAATGCCAGAAAAACCTCCCGCTGGTAGTCAAGCAAATTTCTACTGGCTTTTTAATGACTTCCTCCATATCATCCAGCTGAAATTTGTTATATATTTTGTTGCTGAGTTTGCGCCTGATTGCGCATTCACACAACCACCAACCAGATTACTTATCCCCTATGCTGATTAAACGAAAATCCATCGAAGCCGAAGCCAATAAAAAATCCGGGGTATCAAGCTCACCGCGACGCAAAATCAAGTACGCACCGGTGACACTGTCAGAAATGGATGGCTGTCGCTATCTGCACTTTGGCACCGAATGGGTACAGGGAGCGATGCGTTTGCGCAAACCGGACTGGCTGGAACTCGAATATGCCCAGCAAATGATGGCCTGGATGCTGTTTATTCCCAAACCCCAGCATATCGTGCAGTTGGGTCTGGGGACGGCATCCCTGACTAAATTCTGCTACCGACACTTTCCCGAAACACTGGTAACAGCAGTTGAGTTGAATCCATCGGTGATTGCGATTTGCGAAGCGATGTTTAAATTGCCCGACAATGATCATCGTCTGCAGGTGCTGGAAATGGATGGGGAAGAATTTGTTAACGAACATAGCCGTTATGGCACACTCGATGTGTTGCAGGTCGATGTCTATGATGCGACCGCGCGTGGTCCGGTACTCGACAGCGCCGAATTTTATCAAGCCTGCGCTGACTGTCTCAAACCGGATGGAATTCTGACAGTCAATCTGTTTGGTGACCATCCGAGCTATGTGAAAAATATCAAAGTCATGAAGTTCGTCTTTGATCAGGTAATTTGCCTGCCACCCATTCATGATGGTAATGTGATTGCTATTGCGTTCAATGACCGGGTTAAGTTTGATTTTACTGCCCTGTTTGAACGTGCAGCAGAAATCGAACTGCTCACTAAATTGCCGGCAAAAACCTGGGTAAACGGAATCCAACAAGCCATCCAAGCCAAAACATGATCAAACATCTCGACCTGCAACAAATTTTAAACTGGCTGATACACGACGGCATTCTCACCAAAGATATGGCGCGCGCGCAGTATCCGCTGGCACAGGCAATTCTGAAAAATGCCCCCATGAGCATGCACCCACTGACAGCGCTGGCGCAATGCAAACTGACGGCACTGACTTCTCCTGGCACCCATCTCAATCTCGACTGGCTAACCGAGTGGATGGCCAAACGAATGAAGCTGACGTTTTACCGCATCGATCCGTTAAAAGTCGACTTCACCAAAGTCGCCGATGTGATGTCGGCCACCTATGCTGCGCGTTTCAATATCCTGCCGGTAGAAATTACTGCGACCAAAGTCACCATTGCCACCTGCGACCCTGGAAATATTGAATGGCATGAGGAAATCGCCAAGGTTACCCGGCGCGAATTAACTTTGGTGCTGGCCAATCCGCTGGAAATTTCCCAATACATTGCGCAATTTTTCTCTCTGGCCAAATCAATCAAGAATGCCAGCATGACCAAAGGGCAGGATGTCGCCCTGCGCAACAACTTTGAACAACTCGTTGAACTCGGCAACACCAATAAACAGCTCGATTCCAATGATCAGCACATCGTCAACATTGTCGACTGGCTGTGGCAATATGCTTTTGAACAGCGCGCCTCGGATATCCACCTCGAACCAAAGCGCGATGTAGCCACGATACGTTTCCGGATCGACGGCATACTGCATCAGGTATATCAGGTACCGGTCACGGTGATGATTGCCATGGTGGCACGGATTAAATTGCTCGGCCGGATCGATGTGATTGAAAAGCGCCGCCCCCAGGATGGCCGCATCAAAACCCGCACCAGTAACGGCCAGGAAATTGAATTACGCTTATCCACCCTGCCAACGGCATTCGGCGAAAAAATGGTCATGCGGATTTTTGATCCCGACGTGGTCATCAAAACCTTGCCGGAACTGGGTTTCCCGACCGAAGATGCGCTGCGCTGGAAGCAACTGACAGAAAAGCCGCATGGCATTATTCTGGTCACCGGCCCCACCGGCTCGGGAAAAACCACCACGCTGTACACCACCCTCAAGGCACTGGCCACCACCGAAGTTAATATCTGCTCGGTAGAAGATCCGATCGAAATGGTCGAACCTTCGTTCAATCAGATGCAGGTTCAGCATGGTATTGATCTGTCGTTTGCCGATGGTGTACGCGCACTGATGCGTCAGGATCCGGACATCATCATGGTCGGTGAAATTCGCGATCTGGCTACCGCAGAAATGGCAATTCAGGCAGCCCTGACTGGTCATCTGGTGTTTTCCACCCTGCACACCAATGACGCGCCATCGGCCGTCATGCGCCTGCTGGAACTCGGCGTGCCGTACTATCTGCTCGAAGCCACACTGGTCGGGATTCTGGCTCAGCGTCTGGTGCGCACGTTATGTCCAATCTGCAAAATCAATGATGCCGAGTTGCCAGAACCGATCTGGGCTTCACTGACTGACCAATGGGATATTCCCAAGCCAGCCTCCATCTACCGCCCGGTTGGCTGTCCGGAATGTCGCCAGACCGGCTATCGCGGTCGTACCGGCCTGTATGAGCTGATCACCGTCAGTCAGGCATTTACGCGCTTAATCCGCAAGGAAACCGATTTATCGGCGCTGCGGGCACAGTGCATTAAAGATGGCACCAAGCCGCTGCGCATCGCCGGAGCCCATAAAATTATAGAGGGTTTGACCAGTTGTGATGAAGTGCTCAAAGTCACCACCATGTTAAATTGATGTTGGGAATGTATATGCATGAAAAAATCATTTGCCTGATCTGCCTGTGTGCCTGTGCAGCTGCCAGCGCTCAGGACAAAACCACGGTGACGCCTGTGCAGACGTCAGCGCCGACCACAGAACTCAATCTGGATGTCAGCAAGATTGCCGCCGAGCTCAACCCGCCTGCGCAAACCAGGCAAAGCAGCGAAACTCTGTCCTCGGAACCGAATAAACTGGATCAGCTGTTTAAAAAAGCCGCAAAACATGGCGATGCACCAGAGATGGTTGAAATCAACACTGCCGGTTCGGCGCAGCGGGTCACCCGGGTCAACCATGGTGAGAGCAGTTATTGTGTTGACGCACCGACAGTTTCACGTACCGATGGTATCGATGCGATTCAGAAGGGATTGCAAAATCAGGTACGTTCCTGCCCACAGGAATCTGGGAACTAAATCAGCCGCCAGCAGGTAAACAGCAGCAGGGTGTAAAAGGCGGCCACGATGTCATCCCACATCACGCCAAAGCCCCCTTTTATATGACGGTCAAAATAGGCAATCGGGGGCGGCTTGACCATATCAAAGACGCGAAACCAGAAAAAAGCCCAGCACTGGGTAGAGAAACTGGCAGGCATAATGAGTAACAATACCAGCCACATGGCAATGATTTCATCCCACACCATGCTGCCGTGATCCGGCGCACCCAGGGCACGACCAGTGCGTTCACACACCAGTACGCCTAGTGCAAAACCGAGCACGATAATTCCGGCCCAATGCACTTCCGTAAAAAAAGCTGGCCAGCGTTGGCTTAACAGCACCCAGGAAAACCAGCCAAAGAGCGTACCGACCGTCCCCGGCATAACCGGCGAGAGTCCGCTGCCAAAACCCTGAGCAATGAAATGACTGGGTTGCGACAGCATGAAGGACAGCGTCGGCCTGATTTTTGCTGTGGATGACGGTGGACTGGCGTCGGAGGTTGGCTGGTTCATGATTTGAAATGGTCAAATGAATGGATGGGAAGATCAAGCTGGCAGTCACTGGCATCAAGCAGCCGCAAACCCGGGACCGCTTCGATCACACCGACCCGGGTAACCCGGGTGGCACTGGCCTGAGCCGCATTAAGGACATCTGCACGGCGGCTCTGTGGAGCGGTAAAACACAATTCATAATCATCGCCGCCATTGAGGGCATAATCACGGCGCAACTCCTGTGCTTGCGTGAGTAACGCCGCACCAAACGGCAAAGCATCACACCACAGGGTGGCGCCGAGCCGGGAACGCGTCAACACATGTCCGAGATCGCCGGCCAGACCATCCGAGATATCGATCGCTGCATGCGCTATACCGCGCAAGGCCAGGCCGAGCGCCACTCTGGGGCTGGGTTGATGCAGGCGGGTTGCCGCCGCATTCAATACCGGGACCGCCAAATTTTGTTGCCGCAGATAACCTGCCAATGCCAGTCTGGCGTCACCAATCGTGCCCGAAATCCAGATGTCGTCCTCCACTCTGGCGGCTGCGCGTCGAAATCCTTGCCCGTCGAGGAGCTCACCAAACACGGTAATGCAAACTGTCAGCGGTCCTTTGGTGGTGTCGCCGCCAATTAACTGGCAGTCAAACTGGTTGGCCAGCGCAAACAATCCGGTAGAAAAACCCTCCAGCCAGTCGGGGACAATTTCCGGCAGGGCCAGCGCCAGCGTAAAGGCACGCGGCTGTGCACCCATGGCGGCCAGATCGGATAAATTGACAGCCAATGATTTATGACCCAGCAGGCGCGCATCGGCATCCGCAAAAAAATGCCGCCCAGCAACCAACATATCGGTAGAAATCGCCAGCTGAGTGCCTGCACGCGGAGTCAATACAGCACAATCATCGCCAATACCAAGGGTAACGGCAGCATGGGCAGGTTGACGCCCGGTAAAATAATGTTGGATCAGTTCGAATTCAGACATCGGGACATTTTACCCCTGTCCTCTGGATGATGCTACTGGCGACGTACTGATTCCATACTTGCTTTGGGTTACTTTTGCAGCTAAATTGAATTTGGCAATGTGGCAATTGAATTCGCAAGGCTCAGGAGTCTGCACACTTTAATGAAACCTAACCCGGTCATGACCTTATTACAACAGCAACTCAGTCGTTTCAATCTCTCGCTGACAAGCAAGCTGCTCGTAGCAGTGCTGGCCGCCTTCATTGTGCTTTGCAGCGGCAACTACTTCATCAGTTACCGCATGCTCGAGGCCAATCTGCTTAAAAATGTACTGACCAATATCAATCAGAGTTCGCAACTCATCAATGCCACCGTCGCTTCTGCCACTAATGTGCGCGACAATAATTTACATACTCTGGAAACCTACTTCAATGAAATGCTCAAAACCAATGAGCGTAACGGTATTGTGTACATTACGGTCGCGGGCAGTAATGGTCGAATTTTAATGCATGCCGGTAATGGCAAAGCACTGTTGCCTGCACCTGATCTGCCAGCCAATTACGCTCAAGCAGCACATGCAGGAATAATTCATGTGCGTGATCAGGTATTACTGGAAAATAATGAAATCGGTTTTTTACAATACGGTATCGCCACACAGGATTTGATGCAGGCAATGGCTGACAGCGGCCGTAGCTCGCTAATTTTGACATCGATCGTCATCTTCCTCAGCTTTATTGCACTGGCCTTGTTTGGCATGAAAATGACCAGCCGGTTATCCGCTTTAAAATACGCCAGTCAGGAAATTGCCGCCGGTCATTACGACCTGCATATACCCGAAATTGGTCGGGATGAATTAAATGAAGTAGCACACAGCTTTAACCTGATGTCCGATGCGGTGCAATCCAAGGTCAAAGAAATTTCTATTCTGAATGCTGAGCTCGAACAGCGGGTTCAGCATCGCACCATGGATATCGACGTTGCTAACCTGCAGCTCGAACGCAATCAGAAAGAATTGCACGCAGCACGTGAAACTCTGCAAAAATCGGAAAAGCTCGCCAGTCTGGGCGCGATTGTGGCCGGCATCACGCATGAAATCAATACCCCGATCGGCAATGCCCTCATGGCTGCCGGAGTCATCAACGAGCTTGTGACCCAGTTTGGTGAACGTACCGCCGAAGGTAAAGTCAGCCTGAGTGAACTCAGGCAGTTTATTCAGCAATGTCAGGAAGGTAGTCAGATCGTGGAAGTATCGCTCGGCAGAGCAGCAGAACTGATACAGAGTTTCAAACAGGTTGCGGTTGATCAGTCTTCCGAGCGCAGGAGGATATTCAATCTGGCGAGCACGATTACCGAAACGATCACCACGCTCAAGCACACCTTCAAAAACAAACCTTACACGCTCGGCACCAATATACCTGACACCATCATCATGGACAGTTATCCGGGAGCCCTGGGGCAGATCATGACGAATTTCATCAACAATGCTCTATTGCATGCGTTTGAAGGCAAGCAACAAGGGCATATGCAAATCAATGCCGAAATGTTTGCCCCCAACTGGGTCAGAATCAGCTTCACCGATGACGGCAATGGTATTCCGGTCGGTCATCTGAAACGAATTTTTGAACCGTTTTTCACTACCCGTCACGGCCATGGCGGCAGTGGACTGGGCTTGAATGTGGTGGATAATATCGTACACCGGATTTTAGGTGGTCAAATCGATGTGGCTTCGCAGGTTGGTTTTGGCACCATCTTTAAAATTGAATTGCCGCTGGTAGCCCCGGTGGTGGCGATGAAAGAGGGTGAGTAGAAAATTTTAATGATATGAATCGTTTTTGGTATCGAATATTTCTTTCATCAGAAATATTTCCAGTCCGGCAGAATCTGCCGGACGCGCAGACAAGACCACTACGCGTCCGAGCCGCTGGGAATCCCAGTTAAAGTCACCTGAATAATGTTCGCGGATTAAATCAATCATTCTGCGAATAATTGCCATGCGCACATCACCGCCGATTCCGGCATCGACTTCATAGGTACGGTGAGTACTTTCACTCGGACTATTGGTCCAGCCACGGAAAGCAAAACGGCCATTTTGCACACCCACATTGAGTACCTGAAAAATGCCATTGGTGCCTTTGCGGCTGTAATTGGCTGCCTGAATATTGGCCTTGATACGGGCGAGCGCCTGATCATTTTCCGACGGGCCGGTGCTGGCCGCTTCGGTGTTTTCCTGGACTGCCTGTGATTCGGCGGCGCGGCGGCGTTCGCGCGCGGCCGCGATCTGGCTCATGGTGTCTTCATACACGGGAGCGGCTACCGGTGACGAGGTCGGTGGACTGATGATCGGCGGGGTAATGGCATGTGGATTGGATTGGATTTGCGGTTTTTTCTCTGCCGGTGGTTTGGATGGCTGCGGTCGGGCTTTTTTGCCCGGCAATTCCAGAAACACCAACTGACCTGCTTCTTCACCCGGTTTGAGAGGATGGTCGACTTTTTTGAACAGCAAAAAATACACCACAAACAAATGTACCAGCACCATGAAAATGATGGCTGTCAGATTGCGACTGCGCTGATGCGGGTACAGTTCGTCTTCAAAATCGATTTCCAGCGGCTTGCGGGAAATGGTAAAGCCGAATTCCAGTGTGCCCCAGGTCAAATTCAGTAAAACAGAATCTATGACATCCGTACGCTGTTTTACAATTGAAAACCGTGGAAACACAAAACACTCCTGCCAACATCTGGCGTAAAAAATAGGCGATTCAGTAATATTGGCACAAATTACCTGATATATAGGCTGGCAACATCAAACAGGACAAAATTATCAACCAAAACCCTGCCTGCGGGATAGCTATTTAGCCGCTTTGACACAATTTCGTTACAAAACTATCGAGTTTTTTTGAAAAAAAGGCATGAAATCAACCAATTAGGCTTCAAAAACCGGTGCAGCAGAGCCGGTTGAAGCGAAAAGTGACTTTGCAATGCGAACCGACGCTGGTGTTATCCTGCTCAGTACGCCGGCGTCTAAATAATGAAAAGGTCTTACAAGCTGGGCTAGTTCTTGGCAGGAGCACCCGACAAGGGGTTGAAATCTTCTTTGCCGCCATCGCAATGAGGACACTCCCAATCCCAGGGAAGATCGTCCCAGCGGGTGCCGGCTGCAATTTTACTTTCAGCACATCCTTTGGCTTCATCGTAAATATAGCCACAAACAGTGCAAATATAGGATTGATAAGCGTCTTTGGGTTTATGTTTGAATGTTGGGAACATGATTCGCCTCACTGATTGCGTAATTAATTCAATGAGGATAAAGATAGCCTGTCCGCCGAAATCATTCAATATGCCAGCTAATAAAAACAACAACAAAAGGCCATCGGTGCACAATCATGATAATTTGCAATATAACTTGATCAAACAAACATAACAACTATGCAAATACGACTAATTTACTGTGCCGGTCTCTGATAGAATCACAGGTTACCGATTAATATTAATGGCATGTAAAGAGAGACATACTTCTCTCGTGCAACTCCAGAATAAAAACGAAAGGCTGATATCCATGGATTCAAATTCTGATAAAACCGAACAAACCCGTTTGCAGTTGCGGACAGCGGCCCTGGAATATCACGAATTACCCATCCCCGGCAAAATCAGTGTCAACGCCACGAAACAACTCACCAATCAGCGCGATCTGGCTCTGGCCTACTCTCCCGGCGTGGCAGCACCCTGTGAAGAAATCGTCAAAGATCCGGCCAATGCCTTCAAATATACAGCGCGCGGCAATTTGGTTGGCGTTATCACCAATGGCACTGCGGTACTCGGCTTAGGTAATATCGGTCCGCTGGCCTCCAAGCCGGTGATGGAAGGCAAAGGGGTGTTATTCAAAAAATTTGCCGGCATCGACGTCTTCGATATCGAAATCAATGAATCCGACCCCGACAAACTGGTCGACATTATCGCCGCGCTGGAGCCGACTTTTGGCGGCATCAATCTGGAAGATATCAAAGCACCGGAATGTTTTTATATCGAACGCAAACTGCGCGACCGCATGAAAATTCCGGTCTTTCACGATGATCAGCATGGCACCGCCATTATCGTTGGCGCTGCAATTTTAAACGGCCTGAAAGTCGTTAACAAAGATATTAACAACTGCAAACTGGTGGTCTCCGGTGCCGGTGCTGCTGCGCTGGCCTGTCTGGATCTGATCGTCGACCTGGGTTTTCCGATAGGAAATATCTACGTTACTGACCTTGCAGGAGTGGTATACAAAGGCCGTACCGAACTCATGGACCCGGACAAAGAACGCTTTGCCCAGGAAACCTCTGCCCGTACTCTGGGTGAAATCATTGCCGGTGCTGATGTCTTCCTCGGCCTGTCAGCGGCCGGTGTATTGAAAAAAGACATGGTCAAACTCATGGGGCCCAATCCGTTGGTTATGGCACTGGCTAATCCGACGCCGGAAATTTTACCTGAAGAAGTGCGTGAAGTGCGCAGCGACGCCATCATCGCCACCGGCCGTTCTGACTATCCGAATCAAGTCAATAACGTGCTGTGCTTCCCTTACATCTTCCGCGGCGCACTCGATTGCGGCGCCACCACGATCACACGTGAAATGGAAATTGCCGTCGTCCATGCGATTGCCGAACTCGCTCAGGCGGAGCAATCGGACATTGTTGCCACTGTCTATGGCTTTAAAAGTTTGAGTTTTGGGCCGGAATATCTGATACCCAAACCGTTTGATCCACGCCTGATGATGAAAATCGCTCCGGCTGTCGCCAAAGCTGCGTTTGAGTCCGGTGTAGCCACCCGTCCGATTGCCGATCTCGAGGCCTATGCAGAACGCCTGCAGCAGTTTGTCTATCACAGCGGCACTTTCATGAAGCAGCCGTTCCAGATTGCCAAAAATGCGCCTGACAGTAAAAAACGCATCGTCTTTGCCGAAGGCGAAGATGAACGGGTATTGCGCGCAGTGCAGGTGATTGTGGATGAACATCTGGCCAAACCGATTTTGGTTGGCCGTCCGGGTGTACTGGATAAACGGATTGAAAAATTCGGTCTGCGCCTCAAGCCCGGCATCGACTTTGACGTCATTAATCCGGAATCCGATCCACGTTACCGCGAGTACTGGGAAACCTATTACGACATCACTGCACGCCAGGGTGTCACACAACAATACGCCAAGCTGGAAATGCGCCGCCGCCATACCCTGATCGGTTCCATGATGATCAAAAAAGGCCATGCCGACGGCATGATATGCGGCACCTTCGGCACAACTAATCTGCATCTGCATTACATCAATCTGGTGCTGGGCAAACGCGAGGGCGTCAATGTATACGCTGCCATGAATGCCCTGATCCTGTCAGATCGTCAGGTAATCATGGTCGATACCCATGTCAATGAAAACCCGGATGCGGAACAGATCGCCGAAATTACTTTGCTGGCCGCTGAAGAAATGCGCCGTTTTGGCATTACCCCGCATGTCGCACTGCTGTCGCATTCCAACTTTGGCAGCAGTAACAGTGAATCCGCCCTCAAAATGCGTGCCGCGCTGGCCATCATTCAACGCAAGGCTCCGGATCTGGAAGTCGATGGTGAAATGCACGGTGATTCAGCCCTCGACACGGCCTACCGTAACAAGAACATGCCAGGTTCAACGTTGAAAAACAATGCTAATTTACTGGTTTTGCCCAATATCGATGCGGCTAATATCTCGTACAACCTGCTCAAGGTCGCTTCCGGCAACGGCATTGCCATCGGCCCGATCTTATTGGGCTGTTCCAAACCAGTACATATTCTGACACCTTCAGCCACGGTACGACGCATCGTCAATATGACGGCATTGTGCGTCATTGATGCTGTGGCGCAGCGTTAAGTTTTTTCTGATCAAGGAGAATTTATGGATGATTTATCAAAACTGGCAACCCAGGTTGGTACGTTGCTGGCGAAAAAAAATATTTTGCTGGCCACAGCGGAATCCTGCAGTGGCGGTGGGATTGCGCATGCCATCACTGAAATTTCCGGCTCCTCAGCCTGGTTTGAATGTGGTTTTATTACTTATTCCAATTCATCCAAATCCGAGCTGCTCGACATCCCACCGGCACTGATTGCCCAGCATGGTTCGGTGAGCGAAGAAATTGCCGCCGCTATGGCCGAAGGTGCTTTGGCCAATTGCGAAGCGCACGTCAGTCTGTCCACCACTGGCATTGCAGGCCCACTGGGTGCGGTTCCTGGCAAACCAGTAGGGACAATCTGTTTTGCCTGGAGTATGAATGGCCGCACCGTCACTGAACGCAAGTTATTTACTGGTGATCGTCAGTCTGTGCGCGAGCAAACGGTGCTGCATGCATTAAAAGGATTGATTGTGTTTTTGGGATAGGTCAAAACAATCAATACCAGTTAAAAAAAACGCTGATTAACTAATCAGCGTTTTTTTATACCGTGATCAGCTTAACTGATCGCATCAAACTGTGGCAGGAATCCCTTGATCGCCTCGAGCAAGACATCTTCCTGGAATGGCTTACCAAAATAAGCATTCACACCGAGTTCCTGCGCATAGTTGCGATGTTTATCGGCAGTGCGCGAAGTAATCATGATGATAGGAACCTGGCGCAGACGTTCATCGTTACGCACGTTACGGGTCAGATCGAAACCATCCATACGCGGCATTTCAATATCGACGAGCATCACATCCGGTGTGATTGCCTGTAACTGCTGCAGGGCATCAACACCATCTTTGGCCAGAATAACCTGATAACCTTCACGTAACAGCAGACGCTGACTGACTTTGCGTACTGTCAGTGAATCATCGACCACCATGACAATATGATGGCGTCGCAAACCCTGTACCGGCTGCTGTGAGTTGGCCTGTGCATCGGCAACGGCACCCATCGGGCTGTCAGCTGCCGTGACCTGTGGCGTATCGCTGTTTTCCTGTAGCAGACGCGGAGCACGCAACATGTCGTGTTCGAGTTTTTGTGCCAGCGGCAGCGGATTCAGGATCAACACAATTTCACCCGAACCAAGAACGGTGGCACCGGAAATACCAACCATACGGGCAAGCTGTTGGCCGATGTTTTTCACCACCACCTCACGGTTACCAATCACCTGATCGACGTGCAATGCAACGCGTTCATTACCGCTGCGCATAATAACGAGCGGGGTATATTGTTGTACATCCGGCAGGGCCGAAAAATCACCCAGCACCGTCGACAGATAATGCATCGCTACGCGCTGACCCTGCCACAGAATAGCACCTTCATTGTAGGCTGAAGCCAGTGCCTGAGCTTTGAGCTGTTGCACCTGTTCCACCAACACGGAAGGCACGGCAAAAATTTTACCGCCACTGCTCAGCAGCACCACTTGCGTGACAGCCAGTGTCAATGGCAAGTGAATCGTAAACTTGGAACCTGCGCCCGGAGTGGAATCGACCGAAACACGACCGCCGAGAGCGGTTGCTTCGGAACGCACCACGTCCATACCAACGCCACGACCAGCGAGTTCAGTAATTTCGCTGGCAGTTGAAAAGCCCGATTCAAAAATCAGGTTGACCGCTTCCGAATCAGTGACTTCTTCATCCATGGCCAACAAACCGGAATGCATTGCTTTGTCGCGGATACGCTGTAAATTCAATCCCTGGCCATCATCATTGAAGTTGATCACAACTTCATTACCTTCCTGACGGATCTGAACCAGAATCTGACCAATTTCATCCTTACCCTGAGCCTGACGCTGTTCGCGTGATTCGATACCGTGGACAATCGCATTGCGCAGCAAATGTTCGAACGGACCAGCCATACGTTCCAGAACCGAGCGATCAATTTCAATTGAGGTGCCGCGAATATCCAGATTGACGCGCTTATCGAGTTCTTTGGAAGCCTGACGGGTGATGCGGTAGAGTCGTTCCGAAATACTGGCAAACGGCACCATACGCACACGCATCAAATCCTGTTGTAATTCACGGGTCAGGCGTGCCTGAGAAATCAGATCATCGGTTGCACCTTCGACCGTTTTACTGATGTTACCCTGAACGGTGGAAACGTCATTCACGCTTTCGGCCATCATCCGGGTCAATTCCTGCAGACGGGTAAAGCGATCAAATTCGAGTGGATCAAATTCACGCTCACCAGACATCGCCATACGCGAAGAAATCTGTGTTTCAGCCTGAATTTCCACTTCGCGCAACTGGTCACGCAGACGTGAAACGTTTTCATTGAGTTCTAACATCGACGAACGCAGGGTCGAGACTTCATTTTCCAGCCGCGAACGCGAGATCGAAACTTCACCGGCCTGATTCACCAGGCGGTCCAGAATATCTGCACGCACCCGCACCAGCGCTGCCGCTGCTGCCGGGACAACTGCGGTCGGCGCATTGAAACTGGCAGGAGCAATTTGCCCCACCATGGGAACGAGTTGGGGAATTTCCACCAGTCCGTTAGAACTGCTGACTGCTGCCGTCTCTTCTTCAGCTTCTTCAATAACAGGTTGCGGGTTGCGCAGTTGTTCAAACATAGTCATGGCAGCATCGTGGTGCGCCAGCAAAGCATCAAAGGCAGCTGGTGCAATCGGACCGGCATGCATCAGATTTTCAATCTGACTTTCCAGATCATGGGTGTGCTGCCCCAGAGCCATGGCACCAGCCATACGGGCACTACCCTTGACGGTATGCAGCAGACGTAACAGCGCCTGAGTATGTTCGGCATCGTTTGGCGCTAACTGCCAGTTACGCAGAGTTTGTCCGATAGCTGGAAACAGATCGCTTCCTTCTTCGAGGAAAACAGGCAACAGGTCAGCATCAAGATCATCTTTTGGCAGCAATGCCGGGTCGAGCAGTTTGGCATCATCGAGCTGAAAATCAGCGGTTTGCAATTCTACCAAACCTGGCATGACCTCACTTGGCTCACTGACTTCTGGCTGGCTGAATTCCACAGGCGGTTCTGGTGTAACAGGAATAACTTCAGCCACAGGTTCTGCTTCAGGTGGCTGGGCACGATCGGTCAGCATACCGAGCAACTGTTCGAGCACCATGATCTGTTCCGGTTTGCGTGCCGGCATTTCTGCCAGTGCAAACTGGTACAGCATTTCTTTCACGCAGGCGACACAACGATCGAGGGTATCAAACTCACCAGCCAACAGCGTCACCGGATGACGTTCAATCCGTTGCAAGACCATTTCCAGTGCATGTGCCACTTCCTGCAAATGTTTGAAGCCAACGGTGGCAGAACTACCGGCCAGAGAATGGGCCGCATGCACCGAATGGGTGGTCACTGGCCGATGTGGCTCATGTCGCCACTCTGAGAAATCCTGCAATAAAAAGCGCACTATTTCATCGGTTTCAGCCAAATAAATATTAAACAGCGGCACACCGATTTCGATATGTCCAATTTTCTTCACCGTATCTTCAACCACAGGAAAGCTGGTCGGGAAATCGATAATTTGCGCTTCATGCAACGGCACAGTTTGCGCCGCAGGTTCTTCTGCCTCAAAGGATTCGATTTCTGGTTCCGGCTCCGACTCCAGTTCCGGTTCCGGTTCCGGTTCTGCAGCGGCAGCAACCATTTCAATGACTTGCGCCGCCGGGGTAAATTCTTCAGCAGCGTCATTAGGTTCAACATCGACTGCAGCCGGTTCAAATTCAGGTTCCGCTATTTTGGTGGCAGCACTGATATCGGTAAAATCCAATTCCGACATCATGGACTCTGTCTCACTGACAACCTGCTCAACATAACTGCTTTCTGGAGCAAGGGTGGCACTGTCGGCGATATGATTTTCCATGCCCGCAAAAGTAGTGGCAGCAACCACAATATCAGGTGCAGTATCGGCAATCACATTGGCAGCAGCATAGGCTGCAAGCAAGTCATTTACGGATGCCATATCTGACTCTGACTCTGACTCTGGCACAGCCACTAATACAGGCTCGGCAACATTTATCGGCAATACAGGTACTGCTGGCAATACAGGCGCCGCATGTTTGTGTACTGAAACGGGTGACACTTCCAGTGCTTGATCATACGAATACTCACCACCGTTTTTTAGACGTTCAGCAGCATCAATGACTGCTTTACCGGTAATATCGGAAGTACCCATGGCATTCAGATCGGCTACCCAGAGACCTAATACTTCGGCCGCCTTATGCAGAAGCGCATACAGATCCTCGGTCCCATGACGTTCGTCTGAGAGCCAGCTGTTCATGACCTGCTCAACACTCCAGCCGGCATTACCAAACGCACCCAGACCCACCATGCGGCTACTGCCTTTGAGGGTGTGGAAAGAGCGACGTAACGTGATTAAATGTTCTTGATTACTCGGATCAGCTTTTGACAGCGGAATGGTATCGTTCACACACTGCAGAACTTCTTCTGCTTCCATCAAAAACACTTCCAACAATTCGGCATCAATGGCTTCATCATCCACCGGCATAGGTGCGTGCGCTGGCAGGACAGGTAATGCCACTGATTCCTGCTCGGTGCCGACAGCACTGATAATATCCGTCATCAGTGGTTCCGACACCGCAAAATCGGTCTGCGCCAAGGCTTCAATGGCGTTGCTGGCACGTTCACTGGCATTCGGATCGTCAAGCAGCCTTGCTACCGAGCGTTCCTGCTCCAGGCTGGCTAACAGTTGCGCCTGAATTTCCAGATTGTGCGGCTGCTCAACCAACGAACTGGCCAGATTGGCAGATTGTTTTTGCTGTTCGACCAATTCATGCTCGGTCGATACCTGCTGCGGCTCATCAACATGGGACGGCGCATGCGCATCTTCCACCTCGGCCAATTGTGCCAGGGCTGGAGCCACATCCAGAAAATGTGAACGGAAATAACCACTTTCCGGATCAAAGCTGAATTTATTCTTGGCCGTATCTGGCTGAGTTTGCAATGCTTCAATCAGAAAACTCAGCGCGCCGATATTTTGCGCCACTTTGGTATGAATCAGTGGATTCGATGGCTCCGTGGCCATATTGCGAATCAGATCCTGAGTGTAGGCCAGTGCCTGATTAGCGTCATCCTGATCGAGAATAGCCAGGGCACCAGCGATCTGGTGCATGATCGGATCGATTTGCAACAAATCGTTGGGCGCATCAGGGGCGCGGAAATATTCATCCAGGGTTTTTTCAACAATACGCAGACTGGACTGCATTTCTCCAACCAGAGCTGACATGGTTTGTCGTTGCTGCGCTTCGCGCGACATTTCATCGAGCCACGGCGCCGACTGATCCAGAGATTCGCCACTGACAAGCGACAACAGGCGTGCAGCAATAATATCTGCGCGATCGGAAAAATCAGCCGGCAGATAGGAAATTTGGTCGAGCGCACTCTCAATAAACAGCAGGCTGGTGGCCATTTCCAGTGCAAAAGCATCGCTAGGTCGCCCCTGCATCACATGACGGGTCAGACCAGTAAGTTCACGCAATAACTTGGACAGAGGCGGAGATTTTAATTTCAGCCCAACTTCGGCCAGTTCATTCATTTTCTGCTCAAACTTGGCGAACAGATTGTTTTCGCCATTGGCAATTTTGCTCCACAGAGTTTTAATCTGCGCCAGACGTTCCTTGGAAATCGACAAAGCAACTGGTTCAATACTGCCGAAACTCTGAATTTCAAAGTTGGCAGGAACCTGACCTTCAAGTTGATAGGAACGGCTGATGTCAGCAGCATTCGGGGGCAAATTGGTGCCGCGGGCGATAAAAAACAGGGCGTCGCGCAACAAACTTTCGGGAATACTTGATGCGCCTTCATGCAAACGACGAATTTGCAGATTTATGCGTCCAAACAAATGCTTTACATTTTGCTCGCCAAACAGTCGGTGCTCGGCCACGAGTTCAGCAAAGCCATGCATCACCGCCCAGAAAGAACGTGACTGGGAATTGGTTTGCATGTGCCAGATTTCACTGATCAGATTTTGCATCTGTCTGGCACTGGTTTGCAGCAATTGCGCATCGGTCTGACGTAAAAACGGCAACAGCGCCTTTTCAAAGCGCTGGCGGATATTGGCGTAACTGGATTTTTTGACGGGCTTTTCAGTCGCGATCGTCAGCGGACTGTTGGCGGTTAAATTAGGGAAAAACAGATCAATCGGGGTAACCCGTTCAGCGCCTTTAAGAGCCAGTAAATTTTTATAGCAGGGATACAGTCGCACCGGCTGTTGAATACCGCTGACGAGCAATTCATCCAGATATTCCTGAATGGCGTCGAGCGCCTGCTCTATCGGAAGAATGGTTTCTGCCGTCATGGCCAACTGTCCATCGGCCATACGATCAAGCAAGACTTCAATGTTTTCTGACAGGATGGCTACACCGTCGACATCCACCATCTGCAAAGCGCCATGCGCCTGATGCAAATAAATCTTTGCGTGTTTGAGCAAGGTCGATTGCGCTTCGCTCGATTGTTCCAATGCCTCGTGCAAGGCACGTTTTGCTTGCATCAGGGCTTCGCGCGTTTCAGCCATCACCCAGGAAAGAGGGCCGGTATCAAATTTATTTTGCATGTTTCGCATCGGATCAGAAGAGCTCATGGAACCTCTAAAAAGGCGATACGCCGCAGGGACTGCGGATTATCGCCAATTTTTTCTCATTTTAAGGAACAAACCTTAGACAGCAACCCGGAACCGCGATACCGAATTTTTCAACTCTTGCGCCAGTCCGGACAATTCCCGAATTGACTGTGCCGTTTGCTGAGTGCCGCTTTGCGTCTGTTCAGTGATGGTCAAAATGTGTTGAATATTTTGTGCCACACCGTTAGCCGATGTTGCCTGTTGTTCAGTGGAGTGCGAGATACCTTGAATCAGATCCGCGAGTTGGTTAGAAACCCGGCGAATTTCTGACAGCGCCGTACCCGCCGCATCGGACAGTTTGGCTCCCTCAACCACACCCTGGGTGGATTTTTCCATCGCAGAAACCGCATCATGGGTATCGGTTTGAATCGTTTTTACCAACGCGCCAATCTGTTTGGTCGCTTCGGCTGAACGTTCCGCGAGTCGCTGAACCTCTTCCGCAACCACCGAGAATCCTCGTCCTGCTTCACCGGCCGAGGCCGCCTGAATCGCCGCATTCAGCGCCAGAACGTTGGTCTGTTCGGTAATATCTGAAATCAGTTCGGTAATTTCACCAATCTCCTGGGAAGATTCACCGAGTCGTTTAATCCGTTTAGAGGTTTCCTGAATCTGCTCACGAATCTCATCCATACCTTTAATCGCATTCTGTACCGCCTGTGCACCCTGCTCTGCCGCGGTAACCGACAAACGCGCAACGTCAGCCGATTCATTGGCGGACTTGGAAACTTCAGTAATATCGTTGGCCATGGTAATCATCGCATCACCCGCGTCTTTGATTTCGCGTGATTGCTGCTGAGACGCACTTAACAGTGCTACCGAAACGCCTTCAGCAGAATTCGATGCCGAAGTAACCTGCTCTGCCGTGGTAGTAACCCGGCCTACCAGACCACGCAACTCTTCCACCGTGTAGTTAACCGAATCGGCAATCGCACCAGTAATATCTTCCGAAACCGTTGCCTGCACGGTCAAATCTCCATCCGCCACTTCCTGCAATTCATTCATCAGTCGCAAAATCGCGGCCTGATTCTGATCGTTTGCCTGTTTGGCTTCATTTTCCTGCTTTTGCGCCTGCATCATCTGAATATCGGCATCCACACGGCGCGCATTCGCTTCTTTAGCGCGATTACGACTATCCTGCAACAGAACCGCAGCAACACCGGCAGCGGCCAGCAACGCCATAGCGAAGAACAGGAACATCAGATAAAAGCTGAACCCATTCGAATCCAGATGATCACGGTAATTATTTTGCACTGCAATCAGATGAGTACGTAATTCTTCATTGTCGGTAAACACCAGTTGTTCGGCCTGTTTGGCGGCAATAAAGTTTTGCAGATTACCCAGAATGGTTGAAACCGATGCCTGATAATCACTGAAGGTGGTTTTTAATTCGGTTAATTTTTCACGCGTATCGGCGTCTTTGGTCGGAGTCAGTTTAAGTACATCACTGCCGCTTAAGAAACCATCGATCAGATCGCGGAAAGTGTTGGTATCTTTACCGAGCAGGAACGCCGTTTCCGGATTCACACCCTCGGTCGTCAGAAATTCAGAGGCACTGCGACCCAAACGCTGAGTCAACATAACCAGCTGACCGGAAGCAGAAATTTCACGCGCCGAACCACCACCCTGCACCTTTTGGGCAGAAATCTGTTCGGTTAATTCCAGCAGAGTTGGAGAAATATTATTCAGTTTTTCCAGTGTCTGACCAAAACCGGTCAATTCTTTTTTCAGTTTCAGAATGGTTTCTGCAGCCTTGTTGGTATTGGCCCAGATTTTTTCACTGTCTTTCAAAACCGCCATGTCGCCCGATTTGGCGCTGCTGACGCTGTAACCTTTGTAGTTACCACCTTTGGAGAGCACCTCCAGATCGGCATTCATCTCAGCGCGACTTTCTTCGAGCTGCTTAAACGCTGCCGGAGTACCCTGAATCGCATTCGGTGCCGCTTTACCGATACGTTGCGAGTGCATCAGCGCATCGCCGGCGATCTGCGCCTGAATCGATGCCAGCGTTTTTTGACTGCTGTTAAACCACACGAAAATCGCACCAAACACCAACGAAATCGCCATAGCAAGGAATAAAAACCGCACCTGACGCTGCAGGGACAAATGTCCAATCAGCGGCAGTTTAATATCACGGCCTTTTTCTAATACGTCACCGATGAAAGTGAGGTTATTGTCGTGTCCGTCTTCTTTGATTTTCCCTTTGGACAGAATCGTTGGCAATACAAATGCCGACTGGGTCGACTCTAAATCAATCAGAGTGCCAGGATTCAGGTTTTGAGATAACTGTTCCTCTGTATGCTCAGAGGCCAATTCCGCCTCGGTCGGCAAAGATGTATTTAATGCCATTACTAAATCTCCTAATTCCAATTGAAATACAAATCGGTACAACTTATGTTGAATGCCACACCGGCACTCACCCGAAGGCTGTGCCGGTATGGCAGTAGTTAATACGGGTAATTACAAACCAATATGCAAAAAATCACTGTCCTGTATCAATTGCGCCAGGTTTAATTCAACCCAGGATTGATTATTACTGTCCAGATAGCTTTGCTGCTTCCACGCGGAAGGCTCGCTTGCCTGTTGCGCGGTCATTTCTGCCACGTTACGCAAACCCAACACTTTCGTTACCAGCAATCCGGCATTAAAGGCAAGCCCGGCAGAAAAAGCCACCACGCGGCAATCCGCTGTAGCCTCGACGCTGGAACGTCCCTGAAAGCGCTGAATATCAATCACGCCGATCAAATTTCCCCGCACATTGAGCAGGCCAAGATACCAGTCCCGCGTCAGTGGTACCTGAGTAATCTGGCCGAGTGAAACAATTTCGCCCGATTCCTTCAGATTTAACAGATAACGGGTGTCACCTATCATCACACCCAGCTGATTGGTACTGGTCGCCTCACTCGAACGCGCCACCTGCATCCGTTCGAGCAATTGTGATTGAAACTCGCGCAGACGTTCACGACGATCGCCACGCTTTTCTTCACTGGTTTTTTCAACTGTCTTGACCTGGTTCATGTCGGTTCCGCAATCAACGACTTAACCCAGACTGGCGATTTTTGCCAGCAACTCTTGCGGATCAATTGGCTTGACCAGATAATCACGCGCGCCCTGACGCAAACCCCAGATACGATCAGTTTCCTGATTTTTGCTGGTGCAAATAATGATAGGTACATCCTGAGTTTCAGCGTCCCGGGCAATGGCGCGGGTGATCTGAAATCCATTTTGTCCGGGCATGACCACGTCCATCAAAATCAGATGCGGTTTATCGGCCTTGATTTTCAATAAAGCTTCTTCGCCGTTTTCAGCAGTGGAAACTGAAAAGCCGTTCTTGGCCAAAATATCAGTCAAAAAATAACGTTCGGTAGGAGAATCATCGACTACCAAAATTTTTTGTATTGCCATTTTTATTCCTTTAAATATCCTGAATTACCACGAACCAGAGCAATCACATGCAAAAGTTCTCACAAAATCAATTTATATTTACATCCTGCCGCCCAACGACCGGCAGTTGCGCCCGGCAATCTTTTCAAACTGTGTAATTACGCACGGTTTTCAGCAAACTATCCTTGGTAAACGGCTTGGTTAAATATTCGTTCGAGCCAACAATCGTTCCTCTGGCGCGATCAAACAAACCATCCTTGGAAGAAAGCATAATGACAGGAGTGTTGCGGAATTTTGCGCTCTTTTTTATCAGCGCGCAGGTTTGATAACCATCGAGACGCGGCATAAGAATGTCACAAAATATCAAATCAGGGTGATAGTCATTGATTTTCGACAGCGCATCAAAACCATCTTCGGCCAGAATTACCTGATAACCCACCTGCCCCAAGAAAATTTCGGCTGAACGACGAATGGTACTGCTATCGTCGATAACCATGATTTTCAAACTTTGTTTTTCTGCTGCCATAGTCATAAATCGTCTCGAAATTATTCTGTTAAGACTACACATAATTGCTTTAATTCAATATTACAGCCAACTGCATCAAATTAGCGCTAGATTACCCAAAAATAACGAAAAAAATAAGCTATTTGTCTGAATAGCAGCCTAAATGATTCATTTTAATAACATATCGTCAAGTTACCCGAATAATCACAGCACCGGCAGAATCAGATTACTACCATTTCAAAATCTTCCTTACGCGCGCCGCATTCCGGGCAGGTCCAATTCATCGGCACGTCCTGCCAACGAGTTCCGGCCGGAATATTCTCATCTGGCAAGCCAGCAGCTTCGTCATACATCCAGCCACAGATCAGGCACATCCATGTTTTATATTCATCATTTTGAACTGAATTATCAATACTCACGGTTTTCATCCTTCTATCAAGTAAAATACAAAGTCTGACATCTTAATCTACCCGCCGTGCAAAACCAAATTTCACCACTTGTTTTAAGTTTTGGCAGCTCCGATCCCTTAGGCGCGATCGGAATTCAAGCCGATCTGGGCAGCTTTGCTGCCATGGGCTGTCACGGATTAACTGTAATTACCGCCATTTTAGTCGGCGATACCACGCAAATCACCGACATTGAACCAATAGACGCTGAAATCCTGATTGAGCAGGCCCGTACCATACTCGAAGATGTGCCAGTGGCAGCCTTCAAACTCGGTACTATCGGCAGTATAGAAAATGTCAGTGCGATTGCTGAAATTGTTTCCGACTATCCGGAAGTGCCGCTGATTTTTGATCCATTTGCCAGTGCTATGCCCGATCAGGGGCAAGACAGTGAAGATATTTATCTGGCTGCATGTGAATTAATTATCCCGCAAACCACACTGTTAATCGCTTCCATGGTGGAAATTTCACGCATTGCCGAAACCTGGCGCGAACCCTCGACCGAAGACACGCTGGCTCTCGATGTGCAACATCTGATTGAATCCGGCTGCGAATATGTGCTCGTCACCGGCAGTTCGAGCAGCAGCAGCGAAATCTCCAACTTCCTGTTTGATCAGACCGGCATTATCCGGCACGACAGCTGGCCTCGGCTGGCCGGTTCGTTCTTAGGGGCCGGCAGCACCCTGTCTGCCGCGATTGCAGCCCTCATTGCCAATGGTCTCGATATGCCCGAAGCGGTTCTCGAAGCCCAGGAGTTTACCAACGCCGCACTGGCACACGGACAACGCTTTGGTATGGGGAAACTGGTGCCAGACCGCTATTTCTGGGCGCGTGAGGCGGATACGGTGCAAGATTTGGATCAAACTTAATCTTGATCAATCCGTGGCCACCGCAAACCGACTGTTTTCGTCTATGCTTTTGCAACTTTTGCCTTACCGCACCTAAACTGCAACTCAGTCAATTTTATTTTTTTACCCTTCAACCACAGACTAAACCACATCATGCGCAATAAAGAACTGTTTGAACGTGCTCAACTCACCACACCGGGCGGTGTCAATTCACCGGTGCGGGCATTCCGCTCGGTCGGCGGCACTCCCCGCTTTATTACCCGTGCAGAAGGGCCTTACTTCTGGGATGCCGAAGGTAAACGCTATATTGACTATATCGGCTCCTGGGGTCCGGCCATCGTCGGTCACGCGCATCCGGCAGTCGTCAAAGCTGTACAGACTGCAGCCACACTGGGCCTGAGTTTTGGTGCCCCGACCGAAGGTGAAATCCTGATGGCCGAAGAAATCTGCAAGTTAGTGCCGTCAATTGAGCAGGTGCGTCTGGTTTCTTCCGGCACCGAAGCCACCATGAGCGCCCTGCGACTTGCGCGTGGCGCCACAGGTCGCGACAAAATTATTAAATTTGAAGGTTGCTATCACGGCCATGCCGATGCCCTGCTGGTCAAGGCTGGCAGTGGGTTGCTGACACTGGGTAATCCCAGTTCTTCCGGCGTTCCGGCTGATTTCACCAAACACACCCTGGTGCTGGACTACAACAATGCCCAGCAGCTCGAAGACACTTTCAAAGCTATGGGCGACCAGATTGCCTGCGTGATAGTTGAGCCGGTGGCCGGGAATATGAATCTGATCAAGGCCACGCCGGAATTTCTCAACACCATGCGACGTCTGTGCACCGAGTACGGCAGCGTACTGATTTTTGATGAAGTCATGTGTGGTTTCCGGGTCGCTCTGGGTGGCGCGCAATCACTGTATAACATCAAGCCTGATTTAACCGCGCTGGGTAAAGTGATCGGCGGCGGCTTGCCGGTGGCCGCTTTCGGTGGTCGTGCTGATTTAATGGCACACATGGCACCTCTCGGTGGTGTTTATCAGGCAGGCACACTGTCTGGCAATCCGGTGGCCGTAGCTGCCGGACTGACCACCCTCAAACTCATTCAGGCAGATGGTTTTTATACCAGTCTCAGTGCACAAACCGCCAAATTGGCACAGGGCTTGACCCAAATTGCCCAACAGGCTGGTGTCAGTTTTTGCGCCGATTCCATCGGTGGTATGTTCGGGCTGTATTTTGCCGACCAGGTTCCGGCGAGCTATGCCGCCATGATGCAAACGGATAAAGATCAATTCAACCGTCTGTTCCACGCCATGCTCGACGGCGGTGTTTATCTCGCACCGTCCGCGTTTGAAGCCGGGTTTGTCTCAGCGCAGCATGATGACGCGATTATTGCTGCCACGCTGGATATAGCCAGAACGGCTTTTGCACAGTATTGAACCCTGCGGCTCATCTGTGATTCACGGATGAGCCGTTTGCACAGTTTTGCGGGCTAATCTTACCCAAAGAACCATTATATAAAACTACAAAAATAGGATTGACTTTATCTATTTCCTCGCCAGATAATGCCTGTCCTATTCTTTTAAAGAAATTACTATGTCCGCAATAAAAATGAACCGCTTGTTAATCGCCGCAGCTGCCGCGGGCTTTTTATTGATGGGCTGCAAAGGGCATGGATCTTCTTCTGCCGCAATCCCGGCCTCCTTAACCAACTGGACCTGGGAAGCTGACACCAATGCGGCGCAAAGTCCGGGTAGCTTTGGTTCTCTGGGCGTTGCCGCCACGACCAATCAACCCAGCGGTCGCAGTGGCACCATGGGCTGGAAAGACAGCAGTGGCAAGCTCTGGATTTTCAGTGGCTCCGGTGGTTTCAGCGATATGTGGGTGTTTGACAGTAGCACCCTGAGCTGGGTATGGATGTCTGGTACACACATCAGCACCTCCAATGCCGGTGTGTATGGCACTCAGGGCACAGCGGCGGCAGCCAATTTACCGGGTGCACGCACCAGTGCCGCTACCTGGACCGATGCCGCAGGTAAATTCTGGATGCTGGGCGGTTATGGTACAGATGCTAACGGCCTGATAGGTTACATGAATGATTTCTGGCGTTATGACACCAGCAGCAATCAATGGACCTGGATGGGTGGCGCCAGTGGTGGTGGTTCGAGTTCCGGCAACTACGTCTATCCTGCGGTCAACGTGGCCGCTACCAGCAACATCCCGAATCCACGCAACAGCAGCGCCTTCTGGAAAGATTTGAACGGCAATTTCTGGTTGTTTGGCGGTCAGGCTTATTTGAACAATACCGGCGGGTTGCAAAATGATTTATGGGAATACATTCCTGCAAACGCTACCTGGACCCTGGTGGGTGGCTCTACCACTCAAAATGCTACGGGTATTTATGGCACGGCAGCCACGGCGGCCAGCACCAATTTTCCGGGCGCACGTCAGCAAGCCACTACCTGGACCGACACTGCTGGCAATTTCTGGCTGTTTGGCGGGAGTGGTTATGATTCCATAGGCAGTGTGGGCTACCTGAACGACTTATGGAAATTTTCACCAACGACTCAACAATGGACCTGGATCAGCGGCTCCAACCTCATTAATGCAGTTGGCGTGTATGGCACCAACAATGTGGCAGCAGCAACCAATCAACCAGGCGCACGTTACGGTGCACAGGCCTGGACTGATGTCAGCGGCAATCACTGGCTGTTTGGCGGTATTGGCATTAATTCTTCCGGTGTGCAGGCCACCATGAATGACCTGTGGGAATTTCAGGCCAGCAGTAATCAATGGGTTTGGATTAACGGTTCTTACAATGGCAATCTGGCCGGCTATTATGGCACCCTCCATATTCTGTCTAGCTCCAATATGCCTGGCAGTCGTTCTGATGCATTAACCTGGACCGATGCTACGGGTAATTTCTGGATGTTTGGTGGCAGTGGTTATGATGCAGCCAGTGCCAATGGACTTCTGACGGATGTATGGAAATTTCTTCCTTAAGGTCTGCCGATAATTAAACATTTCAACGGCCCGGTGATTGAATTCATCGGGCCGTTGTACTTTGGAGTACATGATGAATTTTGATCCGCACCAAATCACTCCTCAAGAGTGTTACCAACTGCTCACCCACAGTGTGATTCCACGCCCGATCGCTTGGGTCAGCACCCTGTCGGCAGAGGGAATTTTAAATCTGGCGCCGTATTCTTTTTTTACCGTGGCCAGCTGTAATCCGCCGGTACTGTTGGTGACACAGGTCAATCCACGCCAGCGCACCAACAAGGATACGCTGACCAATCTGGCCGCTACCGGTGAGTGTGTGGTCAACATTGTCAGTACCGCCAATGCCGCTGCGATGAATACCAGTTGTGCGGATTATCCGGCCAATATCAGTGAATTTGCCGCCGCAGGTATTGAACCGGTGGCCAGCCTCAAAGTCAAACCCGCCGGCGTGAAGGCCTCACATGTGCGCTTTGAATGCACGCTGCGCGAAATTATTGAAGTCTCACCTCATCCCTCTGGTGGCAGTATGATGCTGCTCGATGTGGTGAATATTTTTGTCGCCAAAGAAGTGATGCAACACAAGCAAATTGATGCGACGTTACTCGATGCACTGGGCAAACTGGGTGGTGACAGTTACAGCACCACCCGCGATGGTTTCCGGCTGGAGCGTCCGGTACTGTAATTTGTCGTTACTTATTTTCTGGTGAGTTAAAACACGTGCCGGATACCCATCTGATATTTCTGCACTGATTTTCCGTATTGTGGATTATCTGGCGGGGTATTTTCTGCCGAATAGCGGTCATTGGCAGTATGGGCCAGTACCGCATACAGATTGGTCCGCTTTGAAATCACATAGTTGTAGCCGAGTGCAACCTGCGCCACATTGGCGTCGGCCAGCAGTTTATTTTCACGGTAAATATAATCGGCAACCAGAGCATGTTTTCCCAGTGGAACGGTTGCGCCAATTAAATAACTCTGGATTTTATGCATTCCTGATTCAGAAGTCTGACTTATCGCTGCATGCAGTTTTAGCACGCTAAAATCATAAGTGCCGCCAACAAACTGGCTTCTATAAGCGGGAGTATAAACTGGTGGCTGATCGATATTGGCTTCATGCCAGGCATACACCAGATTCAGCGGACCTCCGGCATAGCCAACAGAAAACCCCGTCTGACTTTGCGCATGCACGTCACCTGCCTGCTCACCGAAACTATACGCCGCGGAAGCATTAAAACCACCCAGATTTGCCGGCGTCATATACACGACGGCATTGTCCATGCGGAAATCACGAGTCTGAAAATCGGCATCTTTACCGAAAATATTTTTGATATCACCCGCGGTATTATTGCCGAACGGATCAACCACACCATAAGCATTGTAGAGCGGGGTATATTGTCGTCCCATGGTAAGCGTGCCGGGAACGCCACTCAAGCCAACAAAGGCCTGGCGTCCAAAAGTCCGGCCAGCGCTTGAGGTACCGTTGTCAATTGAAATGCCCTGCTCTAACACAAACAGTGCCTTCATGCCGCCGCCCAAATCTTCCGAGCCTTTAAACCCCAGACGTGAACCTGATTGCATACCGCTTTCGAGCTTGGTAACTGCGCCCTCGGCCGCGCCATCATTGTAGGATATTCCGGCATCAAGCACGCCGTACATGGTGACGCTGTCTGCCGCCACAGCCAGACCAGCCATGCACAGCAACGCAGTGCCACAGATTAATTTTTTCATCTGACTTCTCCTGAAAAAACACCTGAGTTCCGTGCAGAACTCAGGTGCTATTTAATGCCAGAGGAATGCAAGCCACCCCTTGGCTCGTAGTGAATTACAACTGGGGCATCATTTAAAACTGATGACGCACGCCTACCTGAAATGCGCTGGCCGATGCGCCCGAATCAGCCACATCAACAAACGCATTCGGTTGATTTTTCACATAGGTATAGGCGGTGTACAGATTGGTCCGTTTGGACAGGTTATAGGTATAGCCAACAGCGTACAGCTCTGCGTCGGCTTCCTTGACGAGCTTGTTATTTTTATGGGTGTATTCACCAAACACGGCATGCTGGCCGAATGGTACGGTAACGCCCAACAGATAATCCTGAGTTTTGAAGTTCAGACCCTGCTCGTTTTGATCAAATGCGGCATGGGCCTTGACGACGCCAAAATCATAGGTTGCGCCAACAAAATTGGTTTTGAAGGTATCACCCTTGGTGGTTGCGGTATCGTTATTGGCCTGATGATAGGCATACACCACATTCACTGGTCCATTGGCATAACCCAAAGAAGCGCCTGCCTGGCTTTGTGCTGCACTGTTACCGGTAACTTCACCAAAACCATAGGTCACACTGGCATTAAATCCGCCCAGATTATCTGCCGTGGAATAGGTCACGGCATTGCTTAAGCGCTGATAATCCCCATTATCCAGGGCATTGGTACCGAAAATTGTATTGATATTGGCAGCGAAACCACTTTGAAATGGATCGATGGCAGTGTGTGCCAGATACAGCGGAGTTAACTGACGGCCGAGTTTAACAGTACCAAAGTCGCCACCAAGTCCAACCCAAGCCTGACTGCTGAAGACGCCATTGCCTGAATTTGGGGTTGGGCTATCGTAGGGGTACGTGTTGAGGGTGCTGCCGTTATCGAGCGAGATGGCCTGTTCCAACACAAACATCGCTTTAGTGCCACCACCAAGGTCTTCACTGCCCTTGAATCCCAGACGCGAATAGGATTGCTGACCGCTTTCCAGACTGGTGGTGTCGTTTTTACCAATAGATGAATCGGTGTAAGCCACGCCAGCATCGAGCGTTCCATACACGGTTACGGATGACTCTGCCAAAACTGCACCGACAGTTCCTAGTAAAGCAATTGCTAATAATGATTTTTTCATACATTCATTCCTTTAAAAATTAATAACCAATCTCACTGATTTCATCTGGAGCTAAGTAACTCACCGCGTGCAGCAAATCCATTCAACGATTCGCCAGCAGCGAAGACGATGACTGTTCAGATAAAATTAAATTCAATTTAAAAATACAAATACAGCAAGAAAAATAAATAATATTTACTTCTAAAATACTATTTACTTTGCTGCAATGGATAGCTTTGGGCTGGACGAACTTTAGCGTTACCCTGCGAATGGCTCAATTAGTGAAAATACTTATCAATAAATAATGTGTAATTACTACAAATTTTCTATTGACAGCGAGCTGTGGTGTTTGCTATGGGCTTGTTTTGACAGGTGCCAGGTCAGCATGGCACAACAGACGAAGCCTGACTGCCCAAGGGCCAGCCAGACAGGGGAATTATCCAGTAACGGAGCAATCACTCCGGCCACAATCGCACCCAATAGAGTGACCATGCAAGACTGGCAGGAAGCAACAATACCTCGGGTATTGGGGAACAGATCGAGGGTCATCAGGGTGACGCCGGGAGCGACAAGTGACATGCCGATGGCATAAAAAAACAAGGGCATGACTGACCAGGGAATGGCCGCTGGAAAGAAACTGTGAAACAGCAAATTAACCAGCGCCGCGCCGCCCAAAAACATGTAACCGATGCGCACCTGGCGAAACAGCGGTGTATGACCGGCCAGACGGTTGGCAGCCAATGCTCCGAGGAAAATTCCTGCCACCATGGGAATAAATTGCCAACCAAACTGCTGTGCATTTAAACCTAAATGTTGCGTTAAAAAGACGGGCGCGGATGCAACATAGAGGAATAAGCCAGCAAAATTGAAAGCGACTGTGGCCGATTGCAAATGGAACGAAGGGGAGCAGAAAATGGCTTTATAACTGCTGATCAGGGTGGCCAGACTCCATTGTTGTCGCTGCTGTGGCGGCAGGGATTCCGGCAAATAACGATAGCAAAAAAAAATCAGACCCGCGGTGTAAATCGTCAGAACCAAGAAAATCGCACGCCAGCCAAATAAGGTCACCACCCAGCCACCCATGACGGGTGCCAGCGCCGGGGCGATCGAAAAAATCATCGTCACCAACGACAATAAGCGCTGGGCCGCCGGGCCGGAATACAGATCGCGGATAATGGCGCGCCCCACCACCATGCCGGCACCGGCAGAGAGTCCCTGACAGATACGACAAATCCACAAAAAATGGATATTCGGTGCATAAGTACAACCGAGCGACGCCAGAGTGAAGATAGTCAATGCCACCAGAATAATATTTCGACGTCCGAGTGCATCCGAAATAGCCCCATGCCAGAGCATCATAAAAGAAAAGGCCAGCATATACGCGGTCAGGGTTTGCTGCACTTCAATACCGCTGACATGCAACGACGCCTCAATGGCCGGAAATGCGGGCAGGTAAGTGTCGACCGAAAAAGGTCCGAGCATGGCCAGGGCAGCGAGCAACAGCGCCAGTCCGGTACTTTTTTTACGTGCTTCGGAGTGCTGCGAAAAAAATCTGGAAAACATAAACACATTCATAAAAATCTTAAATTCCACCCATGCACAGATATTTCATTTCCAGATATTCATCCATGCCGTATTTGGAACCTTCACGTCCCAGACCGGATTGTTTGACGCCACCAAAGGGCGCGACTTCGTTGGAAATCAGCCCGGTATTGATACCGACCATGCCGTAATCGAGCCTTTCAGCAACGCGCCAGATGCGGCCGATATCGCGGGAAAAGAAATACGAAGCCAGACCGAAATCGGTGTTATTGGCCGCGCGGATGACTTCTTCTTCGGTTTCAAATTGCATGACAGCGGCAACCGGGCCAAAGGTTTCTTCCGACATGATGAGCATGTCATTGTTGACGTGGGCGAGCAGGGTCGGTTCATAAAAATAACCACCGAGCGCATGTGCGCGACCACCCGCCACCAGTGTGGCCCCTTTGGCAAGCGCATCTTGCACATGCTGGGAAACTTTTTCAACCGCTTGGGCATCAATCATTGGCCCCTGCAAAACGCCGTCAGCAGTACCGTCGCCTACCTGTATGGCTTTGACTTTATCGGCCAGTTTAGCGACGAAGGCGTCATACAGGGAACTGTGGACATAGAAACGATTGGTGCAGACACAGGTCTGACCGGCATTGCGGTATTTGGATTGCACCGCACCTTCCACTGCAGCATCCAGATCGGCGTCGGCAAAGACGATGAAGGGAGCATGACCACCGAGTTCGAGTGCGAGTTTTTTGACTGTTGGGGCTGATTGCTGCATCAGAATGCGACCAACCGGCGTAGAACCGGTAAAGGAAATATGGCGCACGGTTTTACTGGCGCACAGCAGCTTGCCAATGGCGATGGAGTTGTCGCTGTCGGCGGTCACCACACTTAATACACCTGCAGGCAGTCCGGCGCGCCTGGCCAGCTCGACGAGTGCCAGCGCCGATAACGGGGTTTGCTCAGCCGGTTTGATCACGATGCTGCAACCGGCGGCAATGGCCGGAGCAACTTTACGGGTAATCATACCGAGAGGGAAATTCCATGGAGTAATCGCGGCGCACACACCGATAGGCTGACGTATGACCACCATGCGTTTGTCGGTCCAGGTGGAGGCCATGACTTCGCCGGAAACCCGTTTGGCTTCTTCGGCAAACCATTCGACAAAGCTGGCGGCATACACCACTTCACCACGTGCCTCAGCCAAAGGCTTGCCCTGTTCAGCGGTTAAAATTTGAGCCAGATCTTCGGTGTGCTGCAAAATGAGTTCATACCATTTGCGTAAAACTTCGGCACGCTGCTTGCCGGTTTTGGCGGCCCACAGAGGAAAAGCGGCTTCGGCAACCTCAATCGCAGTTTGGGCCTGCTGCACGCTGGCATTGGCAACTTCGGCGAGTAACTGGCCGCTGGCCGGATTGCGCACGGCAAAGTGGCTGCTGGCGCTGTGCCATTCATCGTTGATGAAAATCTGGGTTTTAAATAACGAGTTATCGTTGAGCTTTAAGGCAGTAATCTGGGACATAACCAACTCCGGCAATAATTAAAAATGGCTGGGCCGGATTTTGTCCGGCACAGCGATAACGAACATGGTAATACCCGTTATGAAGAACTTGCTAGTTTACACTTCTTTCGGTTTGGCGGCTTCGCGGCGGTTAAAACCGGCCACCATATCGAAACGGAATAAACGGCATTCGAGCGCGCCATTGAAAAACGGGGTTTTACGAGCTTCTTTTAAACGCAGCATTTTCGGCAGCGTCAGGTCAGCCGTAAACAGGAACACCTGCCAGCCGGCAAAGCGCTGCTTGAGGGTGGTGCCGAATGAACTGAAGAAGGCATTCGCGAGTTCATCGGTTTCCAGACTGCTGTCGCCGCGCACGCCAATACGTTCACCATATGGCGGATTGGTGAGCATAATACCAGCGACTTCTGTCGGAGGTGCCTGAATTTGCTGAGCTTCAATCTGTTTTAACGGCACTTCAAAGCGGATGCCGGCCTTGTTGAGATTGCTGCGCGTCATACTGATCATGTCGCCGGAAATATCGCTGCCGAAAATAGTGGGTGCGCCAGTGATTTCTTTGATTTTGATCGCCGCCTTGATGGCCTGCCAGCTGGCAGCATCAAAATTGCCGAATTTTTCAAACGCGAATTCGCGATGCAGACCCGGAGGAATCCCGGCCAGCATTTGCGCAGCTTCGGCCAGAATCGTGCCGGAACCACACATCGGATCAAACAGGGTCATGCCCGGTTTCCAGCCAGCCACACGCAGTAGTCCGGCAGCCAGGTTTTCACGTAGTGGTGCGTCGCCGGTTTCCATGCGCCAGCCGCGTTTGAACAACGCTTCGCCGGAGGTATCGATGTACAGAGTGAAATTGCGCGCATCCAGAAAGCCGACCAGACGAATATCAGGTGTCTGGGTGTCGACCGAAGGACGGGCATTGCACATATCGCGGAAACGGTCACAGACCGCATCTTTGATTTTCAGGGTGATAAATTCGAGGCTGCGTACCGGTGATTTAATGGCCGTGACATCCACTCGGATGGTGTGATGAATACTGAACCAGTCTTCCCAGTGCTGCTCCATAGTTAAATCGTAAATGTCGTTTTCATTGTTATAGCTCTTATGAGCCATACGCAACAATATGCGCGATGCAATACGCGAATGCAGATTCATCTGGTAGGCATCCGTCAGTACACCGGAGCAATGGACGCCCCCCGGAACCTGATTGTGCACATGAATCGACAGACCATACTGGGTGTTGATTTCAGTGAGCTCATCGGCGAGTGCCTGCTCCATGCCACGTGGGCATGGGCAAAAATAGGAATTTCTGTGTGTCATTGGATACCCTTTATCCGTTATTGTTACTAATTACTATTATCAAAAGCACGACTCAAAAAATCCAGCCGGTCCTGCCCCCAATAGGCCTGATCTTCAAAAACATACCACGGCACACCAAACACATTGGCCGCGATGGCTTGCTGGGTATGGCGCTGGTATTCGGCAGCCACACTGACGGTAGCTGCCGATTTCAGCAGCGCCGCGCCATCGAGTCCAAACTCATCGGCCAGAGCCATGAGTGTGCCGGCATCGGCGATGTTCTTTTGTTGCGCCCACAAGGCCTGCATAATCAAACCACACAGACCCAGTGCCACTTCACTGCCGTGCGTCAACTGGGTCGCAATTAACAGGTTAGCAGCCAAATCGGCGGACACTGGAAAAAATGTTGGCTGCACCTGCATAGGCAGATTTAAAAATTCACTCCAGCGCTGCAATTCCTGCAGGCGGTAAGCCTGACGCTGCGGTGCACGTTTGCTCAGCGGCAGACCGCCGGAAGCGGCAAACAGTGCGCCGGTATCGACCGGCTTCATCTCAATGATGATCTGATGTTGCTGCGCCAGTTCCAACAGACGCTGGTGCCCAAGATAAGCCCAGGGAGAAACGGGCGAAAAATAATATTCACAAACACGATTAACCCGGGAGCGCATCATCACGCTTAAAAGGGTTTAACGACAACTAAACACACCACGACCAACAACACCAGCACCGGGATTTCATTAAAAAACCGGTACCAGACATGGCTGCGCTGATTGATGCCCTGTTCAAATTTTTTCAGCAGACTGCCGCAGGCGTGTTGATAACCGAGTATCAGCACGATCAGTCCGAGTTTGGCATGCATCCAGCCATTGCCAGGGCCGCGCCCGACGCCATAACCGAGATACAGAATGAGTCCCAGAACGATCGCCACCACGCTGAGCATGAGCGTGAAACGATACAGCTTGCGCGCCATTTTCAACAGTCGCCCGGTGGTTGCACCCGGCACTTCTTCAGCCAAATTGACAAAAATTCGCGGCAGGTAAAACAGGCCGGCAAACCAGGACATGACAAACACAATATGCAATGCTTTCACCCAAAGATAATACGCACTCATCGAATCAAACCACATGATCAATCTCCTTAACGTTATGTTTCATGAAAATTTGCGGAAATACGTCAAACCCGGACTTCACCATGTCCGAACACCACATATTTGACCGATGTTAATCCATGCAGACCCACCGGACCACGGGCATGCAGTTTGTCGGTGGAAATACCGATTTCAGCACCCAGGCCAAATTCAAAGCCGTCAGCAAAACGGGTCGAGGCATTCACCATGACGGAGGCAGAATCAACGGCACGCATAAACTGCAACGCACGGGAATAATCTTCGGTGATGATGCTGTCGGTATGCTGGGACGAATACTGATTGATATGCGTGATGGCTTCGTCCATATCGGCGACAATTTTCACTGACAGAATGGCCGCCAGATATTCGGTACTCCAGTCGGATTCCAGGGCAGCGACGAGTTGCGGGTAACCGGCCAGCAAGGCGGCGGACTCCGGATCGCAACGCAATTCCACCTGTTTGCCGGCATACAGGCTGGCGAGTTGCGGCAATATCTGTGCGGCTACGCCACGAGCCACGAGCAACGTTTCCATGGTGTTGCAGGTGCCATAGCGATGGCATTTGGAATTGAAAGCGATGTTGACGGCTTTGACCAGATCGGCTTTATCGTCAATATACACATGACAGATGCCATCGAGATGTTTAATCATCGGCACAGTGGCTTCGGCGATTAAGCGCGCAATCAGCCCTTTGCCGCCGCGCGGCACAATCACATCGACAAATTGTGGCATGGTGATGAGCTGACCGACGGCAGCACGATCGGTGGTGGCTATCACCTGCACCGCATGCTCAGGCAGACCAGCCTGTTGCAGACCCTGCTGGACAATTTGCGCCAGCACGGTATTGCATTGCAGGGCTTCAGAACCGCCGCGCAGGATGGTGGCATTGCCGCTCTTGATGCACAGTCCGGCCGCATCCACAGTCACGTTCGGGCGGGCTTCGTAAATAATGCCGATCACCCCCAGAGGTACACGCATTTGTCCAACCTGTATGCCACTGGGGCGGAATTTCAGATCATTGACTTCACCGACCGGGTCCGGCAGAGTGGCAATTTGCAACAGGCCTTCGGCCATACTGCGAATCGCGGATTCCGAAAGTGCCAGCCGGTCCAGCAGCGCCGGGGCCAGGCCACTGGCGCGGGCATTGTCGAGATCAAGCTGATTGGCGGCGCTGATGGCGCTGGATTCGCGCACAATAGCGGCAGCAATCAGAGTCAGTGCGAGATTTTTTTGCGCCGTCGAAGCGCAGGCCATCACCCGGCTGGCACTTTTGGCCTGTTGTCCGATTTGTTGCATGTAGTCGGGAATATTCATCATTTCTTTAGTATCTATTTTCCATTGGCCAGTGACAGTGAAACCTGCAGGACTGCATCCCAGGCGTCACCCGATAATTTTGGCACCCGCAAACCTTTAACCAGTTTGTCGATCTGTGCGGTGTTTTGCAGCGCGGTTTGCAAAGTGGTCACACTGAGTCGGTGCAAAGCCGGCTCCATCAATCGTTCGCGTCCGCCCCAGATGCGCTGCTCCTTGAAGAGCATCGCCAGCGGTCTGCCCTCCTGCATGCCGAGTTTTAATTTCAGCAGGGTGCGGCATTCTTCGGCCAGCGCCCACAAAACCAGCGGCAAGGCTTCGCCCTCACCCTGCAAACCTGCCAGCATACGCACCAGCCGCGCCACATCGCCCTGCAATATGGCTTCACTTAATTTAAACACATCATAGCGAGCCACATTGAGCACCGCATCCTGTATCTGTTCAACCGACAGGCTCCCGGACGGATACAGCAAGCCAAGTTTTTGAATTTCCTGGTGGGCGGCCAGTAAATTGCCTTCTACCCGGTCGGCAATAAATTCCACCGCCTCGCGGGCCGTGCTTTGCCCCTGATCTTTTAAACCACGAGTAATCCAGGCCGATAACTGGGCACGCTCAATGAGTGGAATATCCAGATAGATGGCCGCTTCCTGCAAGCGCGTTACCCAGACCGATTTCTGACTGGCCCAATCCAGCTTTGGCAGGGTAATGAGGGTGATATTGTCGGGATTCGGATTGTTTTTTAGTTGCTGCAAATAATCCTGCAATGCCTGAGCACCTTCTTTGCCCGGTTTGCCGGTCGGGATACGCAAATCAATGATTTTTTTATCGCCAAACAGGGATTGACTCTGATTGGCGGCCAGCAATGCGCCCCATTTAAAACTGCGGTCCACCGTCAACACGTCGCGCTCGACAAAACCGGCCGCCCTGGCCGTGGCACGTATTTTATCCAGCGCCTGCTGTGCCAGCAAATGCTCGTCGCTACTTACCACATACAACGGGGCAAGTGTTTTGGCGAGTTGTGCATCGAGTGCATCCAGACGTAGTTGCACCGTTAATCCATTTTCAGTACCGACAGGCGGCGAACTACCTGTTGCACCAGATCGCCCTGCATGTCTTTATACAGCATGGTTTCTTCGGCCGCTTTGGAGAGCACCACGTTTTCGTTATAACTGATTACCCGGTGCAACACGATGGTGGTCGGCGGCAGATAAATTTTGCCGTAACTGTTCCGCACCTGATAGGTCAGATAGCTATTGAGATTGTATTCGCGCACCAATCCCTGCACGGTCAGCGACAGGATGACTTTTTCCGGACGTTCGGCCAGAATCTGCAACACCACATCGGCATCTTTCTCATTATCAACCAGCACGGCATTGGCCTGACCTTTTAAATTGCGTCGCATTGCTGCACCCAGTGGCGTAGTTTCCGAACCCTGAACATACAGGGTTTTAAACGGAAATTCACTCGCGCCGCGCAAATGAAAACCGCAGGCCGACAGCAATGCCAGCGTCGACAGCAGAACTATCCACAGCAGTGATTTTTTGCACAGCAAAGCAGGCAGATACTTCATCTCGTTCATCCGGTTAAACCACGATATTGATCAACTTGCCAGGCACGACAATAATTTTTTTCGCCGGGCCGGTCAGATATTTCTGCACTGATTCCTGACTCAGCGCCGCAGCTTCGATACTGGCTTTATCCGCATCGCGCGCCACTTTGACGGAACCGCGCAATTTGCCATTGACCTGCACCATATAGTCAATTTCATCCTGGATCAGCGCCGCTTGATCGACCTCTGGCCAGGGGGCATTGATGATGTCGGATTGTTGCGCCAGACCGAATTCATTCCACAGTGAGTGACAGATGTGCGGACAGACCGGATACAGGGCGCGCAATAAAATGCTGAACGCTTCACGCAAGGCCGATTGATGTCCCTGACCGGTGGCAGCAAAGCCTTCAATGGCATTGAGCAATTTCATCGCCCCGGAAACTACCGTGTTGTATTGCAGCTTGTCGTAATCGTGATCGATCTGCTTTAAGGTCAGATGTACTTCACGGCGGAATGCCTTGACGGCTTCGGCACAGTCAGCCGGTGCCGTTGTTGCGGCAGCACGCACGCTGTCGCGATGTTTTAAGGCATTGGACCACAGACGACGCAGATAGCGTGCGGCACCTTCGGCACCGGAATCGCTCCACGCCGCGCTTTGATCCGGCGGACCGGCAAACATGGTAAACAAACGTGCGGTATCGGCGCCAAAGCGGCTGATAATGTCTTTCGGTTCGACCACGTTGTTTTTCGACTTGGACATTTTTTCAATGCCACCCATTTGCACTGGCTGTCCGTCGCTTTTTAAACTGGCGCTCAGTGGACGGCCTTTTTCATCGTAGGCCACTTCGATTTCATTTGGGTAATACCAGATTTTTTTACCACTGGCATCTTCACGATAAAACGATTCATTGAGCAACATTCCCTGGGTAAACAGGTTTTTGAAGGGCTCATCGAAGCTGACCAGTCCAAGGTCGCGCATGGCTTTGGTCCAGAAACGTGCATACAGCAGATGCATCACGGCGTGTTCAACTCCGCCGATATACTGATCCATGGCCATCCAGTAATCATTGCGGCCATCGACCATGGTGGTGGCATCCGGACAGGTATAGCGCATGTAATACCAGCTCGAATCGACGAAGGTATCCATGGTGTCGGTTTCGCGTTCCGCCGCGCCGCCACATTTTGGACAGGCCACATGAAGAAAATCGAGCCGCTGTTTTAAGGGATTGCCGGAACCATCGGGAATGCAGTCCGTGGGTAAAATGACCGGCAAATCTTTTTCCGGCACCGGCACAGAACCACAGTGCGGGCAGTGAATAATCGGAATCGGTGTACCCCAATAACGCTGACGACTGATACCCCAGTCACGCAAACGCCAGGTGGTTTTCTTTTCACCGGCACCCTGCGCCACCAGATCAGCAGCCACCGCGTTGATCGCATCCTGACAGCCCAGGCCATCATATTTACCCGAATTAACGGTGACGCCACGCTGTTTGTCGCCATACCATTCCTGCCAGGCAGCGGTGCTGAACGATTCTCCTTCGAGGGCGATCACCTGATTGATAGCGATCTGGTATTTTCTGGCAAAGGCAAAATCACGTTCATCGTGTGCCGGCACGCCCATCACAGCACCATCGCCATAGGTCATGAGGACATAGTTACCAACCCAGACCGGAATCTGTTGATTGGTGAGCGGATGGGTGACAAACAAACCAGTAGGCAAACCTTCTTTTTCTCTGGTGGCCATTTCGGCTTCGGTGGTGCCACCGGTTTTGCAGACTTCGATAAAAGCAGCCAGCTCCGGATTATTTTTTGCCGCCAGTGTCGCTAACGGATGCTCGGCCGCGACGGCGCAAAAGGTCACGCCCATAATCGTGTCGGCACGAGTAGTAAACACATACAGCTTGCCATCTTGTATCAGGGTGCCGTCAGTGTCAGCAATCTGGTGCGGAAAGGCAAAACGCACGCCTTCGCTTTTGCCTATCCAGTTACGTTGCATGGTACGTACCTGATCGGGCCAACCGTCGAGGTCATCAATGCTGGTTAATAATTCTTCGGCGTATTGGGTAATGCCAAAGTAGTAGCCGGGGATTTCACGCTTCTCCACCAACGCACCGGAACGCCAGCCGCGACCATCGACGACCTGTTCATTGGCCAGCACGGTTTGATCTACCGGATCCCAGTTAACTACCTGAGTTTTTTTATAAGCGATGCCTTTTTCCAGCAACTGTAAAAAGAACCACTGGTTCCAGCGGTAATACGCCGGATCACAGGTAGCGACTTCTCGGGTCCAGTCAAAGGCCAGACCAAGCGGTTGCATCTGTGATTTCATGTCGGCGATGTTGGCGTAGGTCCATTCGGCCGGTGATTTGTTGTAGGCAATGGCGGCATTTTCTGCCGGCAAACCAAACGCATCCCAACCCATGGGCATGAGTACGTTAAAGCCCTTCATGCGCAATTGACGCGAGAGCATGTCATTGATCGTATAGTTGCGCACATGCCCCATGTGCAGCTTGCCGGAGGGATAAGGCAGCATTGAACAGGCGTAGTATTTGCCTTTGGGAAAACGAGCATCATTTTCCAGGGTGCGGTAAGCGTCCGTTTGTTGCCAGTGAGCCTGTGCTGCCTGTTCAACTTCGATGGGGTTATATTTTTCTTGCATGGGATAGAGGTATATTCAGTGAATAGCTAAAATCAGAAAGTCAGGAAAATCAGGGTAATCAGGGGCTAGTGCAGACCGAGGACATCATTCATATCAAACAGGCCGTGGGATTGCTGTTGCAAAAAGCGCGCCGCGCGCAGACTGCCGTTGGCATAAGTCACCCGTGATGAGGATTTGTGCGAGATTTCCACCCGCTCGCCTATCCCGGCAAACAGCACCGTATGGTCACCCACAATATCGCCGCCACGGATCGTGGCAAAGCCGATGGACGACGGATCGCGCTCACCGGTGACACCTTCACGCGCATACACGGCAACGTCATTGAGATCACGACCGATAGCACTGGCAATGACTTCACCCATTTTGAGGGCCGTGCCGGATGGTGCATCTACTTTGTGACGATGATGGGCTTCAATAATTTCAATGTCATAGCCTTCGGAAAAACTTTTCGCCGCCATCTCCAGCAACTTCATTGTCACCGTCACGCCAACACTCATATTGGGAGCAAACACGATGGCAATTTTTTGCGCCGCTGCGGCAATAGCTGCCTTACCGACATCATCAAAGCCGGTGGTGCCGATAATCATCTTGATGCCATGCTCGACGCAATATGCCAGATGTTTCAGTGTGCCTTCGGGACGGGTGAAGTCAATCAGATAATCGGCACCTGCCAGACTGATGGCCAGATCCGCACTGATCTTCACACCGGAGAGTTGCCCGGTAAACGCCGCCGCATCCTGACCGAGTGCTTCACTGCCTTCAACATCGAGGGCGCCGACTAAGCAGGTATCATCGGCAGCGCTGACGGCCTCAATGAGCATATGCCCCATACGGCCGGATGCGCCGGCGATGGCTATATTAAGAGTGGTACTCATACTGGGCTTATTCCGCTTTTGGTTTAGCCGGCTTACGGTCAGTATGCTCAATCGCATCGACAATGGCCGCGTTGGTAATCCGGGTTAAATATTCTTGTTCGTTAGGCAGATCGCCGCGATCAACTTTGGCTACCAGGCTTTTTTCAAAATATACCGTCACCCGGGAAGTAATCAGTTCTCCGCTAGGCTTGAGCAGACGGAAAATATAATCCCAGCGGTCGGCATGGAACATATCGGTGAGCAGGGCCGTGCCGAGCAAAAAACGCACCTGTTCGCGCGTCATGCCGATTTTTACCTGCGCCGCCATTTCCTGGGAAACGAAGTTACCCTGCTGAATCGTGATCCGGTATGGGGTGAAAACACCCAGAAATTTCTCATAGCCGGCCGGCACCACGGTTTTGGTGCTCAGTCCGCTGTCGACCGCTGCCGCCGGCACCGAGGAATCTGACACGGGCGCAGCCGCCACAGGTGTACTGGCTACAGAAGCAGGTTCGGTCGCACAGGCTGTGAGCAACACCAGCAGACTCAACATTAATTTTGTATTACATTTTTGCAACATTTGCATAAATAGCCTTAATTCATTGAGCAACAGGACGAAAACATTATATGATAAAGCAGATATCCAAGATTTTAGAAAAAAAATGCCTAATCCCCCAAATCTCAAATCCAGCGGCCTCAAAGCCACCCTGCCGCGCCTGAAAATTCTGGAGATTTTCCAAAATAGCAGCGTACGCCATCTTTCTGCCGAAGATGTCTACCGCATTCTGATCAACGACAACATGGATGTCGGTCTGGCCACGGTTTACCGGGTATTGACGCAGTTTGAACAGGCTGAAATCATTCACCGCAATCATTTTGAAACTGGCAAGGCGGTTTTTGAACTCAATGAAGGCAGCCATCACGATCATCTGGTTTGCCTCGATTGCGGCAAAGTAGAAGAGTTTTACGATGCCGAGATCGAAAAACGCCAGCAATCCATTGCAACCGAACGCGGCTTTACCATCGCTGAACATTCCCTGGCAATTTATGGTAACTGCAGCAAGGTCAATTGCGCCAATCGCAATGGTTGATCATTGTACCGGCACAATCTGTTCGGCATAATCGTACAGGGCAGCGAGTACTTCCTGCTCACTTTCAGTGGCCTGCTCTGACAAACGGTCGATCTGTTCAAAATACGCGTCCACCGTCAGCGCTGCTCCACTACCTTCAAAGAACCGGCTGGCACACAGGGCGGTCCAGCGCTGGGTTTCTGGTTCGGTCAGGGTTTGCGGAAAATTGCGCGCGCGATAGCGGAATAACAACTCATTTAAACGCTCATCCTCAAACTCAGTGACGGTTCTGGCCAGTTTTTCACCCGATAGCGTCGTCAGATGCTGCAAACTGCGGCGGTCATTATTGCCGATAAAGCCATGATACAAATCCTGATCCACATCGGGCGCCGCCTGATTGTCGCGCTGGTACAGCTGCTGCCACAAATAACTCATGTCCGGCAGTTGCTGGGCATAAAGGGCATGCTGCCGGACGGTGTCCAGATTAATACCCCACTCTTGCGCCTTGGCGGGTGAGAGCGTATTGAGGTTGCGAATCACGATGGGCGATTTATTGATGTGGATGGATTTAATCGGCAGGCGCCCCTGCCCTTCTGGCAAATCAGCGGTTTTGACAAACAGGCGTGCGCGCATGCTCTCGGCATTGAGACCCAGTAATTCACGCGGATCATGCTGCAAATTCCAGATCAGGACTTCATTCTTGTTGGTCGGATGGATCGCCAGTGGCCAGGCTACACACAGGCAACCGTTTTCAACCGGCACCATACCGCTGACATGCAAAAACGGCCGTTGTTGCGGCATGCCGATTTCGGCGGCGACAGCGTCTTTTTTATGCAGTGAAAAACAGAAATCAAATAATTTTGGCTGTTTTTGCCGCACCAGTCGGGCCAGTGCAATGGTGGCGCGCACATCGGAGAGCGCATCGTGCGCAGCTTCGTGCTGTATGCCATTGGCCGCGCACAGCTGACCGAGTTTAAAACTGACTTTGCCTTCATCATTACGCGGCCAGACTATTCCGTCAGGGCGCAGCGCATAGGTGGTGCGCAGCATGTCGAGAATATCCCAGCGGCCGCAGTGATTCTGCCATTCACGCGCATACGGGTCGAGCAGATTGCGCCACAACATAAAGCGGGTGATTTCATCATCAAACCGAATGGTGTTATAGCCGACTCCGATGGTGCCGGGCTGCGAAAACAGTTGATTGATTTTTTGGGCAAACTGATACTCCGGCATACCCAGTTCCAGACAGTGTTGCGGGGTGATGCCGGTAATCAGACAAGCTTCGGGTTCGGGTAAAAAATCAGGTGCTGGCTGACAGTAATACATGACCGGCTCACCAATTTCATTGAGCTCGGCATCGGTGCGGATGGCGGCAAATTGCGCCGGACGGTCGCGCCGGGTATTGGCGCCGAAAGTTTCATAATCGTGCCACAAAAAAGTATGTTCCTGCATGCGCTTATCCTGAAATTCGTGGGTTAATAACTGAGCGCATTGGATAACAGTTTGGCTGTAATATCGACAATCGGAATCACTCGCTCATACGCCATCCGGGTCGGTCCGATGACGCCCAGAGTGCCGACCACCTTGCCGTTGACCTGATAGCTCGAGGTGACGATACTCATTTCATCCATGGGCACGAGCTGTGATTCACCGCCGATGAAAATCTGCACACCATTGGCGCGACTGGAAGTATCAAGGAGGCTGATGAGGCCGGTTTTTTGTTCAAACAAATCAAACAGCTGTCGCAGCGAACCCATATTCGAGGACAGCTCATTAACCTTGAGCAGATTGCGTTCACCGGCAATGAGTACTTCATCACCAGCTTCTTCCATAGCATCACTGCCCGCCTGGACCGCCGCCTGCATGAGTACATTCAGTTCATTTTGCAGCTGACTTAATTCGAGCTGCAAACGTCGCCGCACTTCGGCAAAGGTCAGGCCGGAAAAATGATGATTGATGTAATTGCCCGCTTCAATCAGCTGGCTTGGGGTGTAATCGGTTTGCGTGAGCAGCAGGCGGTTTTGCACTTCACCGTTGGGGGCTACAATGACGAGCAGGATGCGTTTTTCTGAGAGGCGCAAAAATTCTATCTGCTGAAAAATCGATTCATTGCGCGGCGTCATGACGACCCCGGCAAAATGGGTCAGCGACGACAGCATCTGGGCGGCATTAGTGAGTATTTTTTGCTGTTGCCCCTGTCCGGTCAGGGCATGCATTTGCGACTCGATCGACGTCATGTCCACCGGCTGCACCGTCAACAGGGTATCGACAAACATACGATAGCCACGTGGTGTCGGGATGCGTCCTGCTGACGTGTGCGGACTGGAGACAAAACCCATTTCTTCCAGATCCGCCATGACATTACGTATGGTGGCCGGTGACAGATCGAGGCCGGAAATTTTGGACAGCGCACGCGAGCCTACCGGCTGTCCATCAGCGATATAACGTTCTACCAATGCCTTGAGCAAAGTCTGGGCGCGATTATCTAATTGCATCATGAGCCTATTTTAATCCATCCGCAGGGCTTAATACTACTGCCGCTGGCGTTCAATCAACAGTATGGCGTTAAAAACAGCAAAAATTCCCAAAATATAGCTGCTTAGTATCCACAGCGGATTGCTCATCCACGGCAGTGTGGTATGGGTAAAGGCAGTTAAGCCGATGGCGGTATCAGAAATAATCAGACAGTTACTGCCAACCAGCAGGATCACCCAGGGCAACACTGGGATGGCTTTACGGGTATACATGGCCAATGTTGCTGAACCAACCACAATGGGACTGTACAACCACAGGACCAGCAATAAATACGGAGAAGCCTGGTTATAGCAACTCATCCATAACAAGACCGGTACAGTCACCAGACTGTTTAGCAGTAAGGTGGCTGGCTGGGCACGCATGTGAGCGCGCCAGTCCGGATTGAGTTTCAGGTAGTAACAACCCAGACTGCCATAGGCACAGCAAAAACACAGCACCCCAAGGACAAAATGCAGCCAGCGCCAGTTACCCAGATCGGTGTAATTCATATCCAGCGGCTGCAACAGCACATCGCCACACAGACAAAACAGCACTGCTGTGAGCAATACCGGTTGCAGCTTGATGTGTCGGCTTAAGAGCTGCCACAAAATAAAACACAGCAAAAATTTGGCCGGCAGAGTTTGTTCCACGTGAGCGCTCGCGATTGCCCACAACAGCCAGGCAGCATCAAGGATAAACAGCAGGTTCAGGCCCAGATAACTTAATGTGTGTTTTTTCATGGCGAGGTGGTGGTATGATGTTGATGAAGCCAGTGCAGCACAGCGCTCAGATCGCGGCATTCGGCATCGGGTTGCAGATCCGGCGGTGCTACTTTACCGCTACGGTTAATCCAGACAGTGCGCAAACCGGCCTGTTGCGCGCCCTGCACATCGATGAGGACATCATCACCGACATACACCGCCTGATGCGGCTCGACTTCGAGTGCAGCACAGGCAGCGAGAAAAATACGCGCATCCGGCTTGGCACAGCCAAACTGATGCGCCGCCAGCGACACACCAAAATGCTCTGCCAGACCAATGGCTGCAAGATCGGCAAAGCCGTTGGAAATACTGCCGAGGCGGAAATTTTTACCCAGCTGTGTGAGTACCGGCAATGCATCCGGAAACAGGCTGACCTGATTACGTGCATGAGAAAAAATCTGCATAGCCGGATCTATCATGGTCAAATCTTCTCCTGCCAGAGTAAACACCCGGGTGAGCACGGCCTTGCGCAAGGCCCACAAATCATATTCAAAGCGCGCATTGGTGGGTAACAGTTCGGCACGCACAGCGCGCAGGCTCTGAATGCTGTGCTGCCTGGTCACGGCCGGGACGTGCTGCTGCAGCCAGTCAAACAACGTCTGTTCAGCCCGGGTAATCAAAGGTAGTAACGGCCACAGGGTATCATCGAGATCAAAGATCACTGCCCTGACCGGTGCTGTCTTGTGAGCGCGATTTATTCCCATATTGACTCCCTGTTGCTGCATAAAACTCCCATCCGGTTACTATTTCACAAGGCCAGCACATTAAATTGCGCAGTTTGGTACAGAACTATGATTTAATTTAGGGCGTGTTTCAAACTACCCAGAGGCAACCGACAACCATGACAACAGCACCATTGACCACCATTGCCCTGGTCGGCAAATATTCTGCCGCCGGAATCGCCAAGGATTTGCTGAGCCTGGCGCAGTTTTTAGTCGATGCCGGTCATACCGTCGTGCTCGAACACGAAACCGCCACTAATCTGGCTATCAGCGATTATGCCATCATGTCACCGGCACAAATCGGTCAACATGCCGATGCGGCTATAGTACTTGGCGGCGATGGTACCATGTTGGGGATTGCACGTCAGCTGGCTCCCTACAACATACCGCTGATCGGCATCAATCAGGGCCGGCTGGGTTTTATGACCGACATCCCGTTTGAACACATGTTTTCCGCCCTGAGCGAAATTTTGGCCGGCAACCACCAGCACGAACAACGCACCCTGCTTGAAGGTGTGGTCATACGCGACGGTGAGCAAATCTTCAACGGTCTGGCCTTTAATGATATTGTCGTCGCGCGTGGCAACGGCTCAGGTATGGTAGAACTCAAGGTCACGGTGGACAATCATTTCATGTATAACCAGCGCTCGGATGGCTTCATCGTTTCCACGCCCACCGGGTCCAGCGCCTATGCACTCTCCGCCGGTGGACCGTTACTGCATCCCAATCTGGCCGGAATCGTGTTTGTGCCGATTGCACCGCATGCGCTGTCGAACCGGCCGATTGTGGTCTCTGACAGCAGCCAGATTATTATTGAAATTTCGGCCGTGCGCGAAGCCAGCGTGAATTTTGACATGCAAACCTTTGCCCACCTGATGGTAGGCGACCAGATTCATATCCAGCGCTCGCGCCATGTGATTTGCTTCCTGCATCCCAAAGACTGGAATTATTACCATACCCTGCGCGAAAAAATGCACTGGAATGAATACCCGACCGTCAATGGGCATCTTAACTAGCGAATGACCTCACGTGTTTTCGGCTAAAATAAGCCCGCCCACACATTCACCTAACATCTGCACCCACATCTGCCATGCTACGCACCCTGTCCATACGTGATTTTGTCATTGTTGATTATATTGAGCTGGAATTTTCTGGCGGCTTTTCCGTCCTGACCGGCGAAACCGGGGCCGGGAAATCGATCCTCATCGATGCCCTGAGCCTGACGTTAGGCGGCCGCGGCGATGCCAGCATGGTGCGCGAAGGGGCCGGAAAAACCGATATCAGTGCTGAATTTTCGTCAACTTCCGCCTGTGATGTCTGGCTGGCTGAACAGGAATTAACCGCCGCTGAAGGCATGATTCTGTTGCGCCGCGTGATCGATAATGCCGGGCGCTCCAAAGCCTGGATCAATGGCGTGGCCGCCACCGCCGGACAACTGCGCGAACTCGGCGCCCTGCTGGTCGATATTCACGGTCAGCATGCACATCAGTCGCTGCTGCAAAGCGATACCCAGCGTCAGCTGCTCGACAATCATGCGCAACTCAATCCTCAGGTGCAGGAAGTCAGTCGCCGCTACAAACACTGGCATGCACTGCAACAGCAGCGCAAACAGTTTGAAAGCAACAGCAAACAGGTACTGCAGGAACGCGAACGGCTCGAGTGGCACGTGAGCGAGCTGGAAAAGCTGCGCATACTGCCCGACGAATGGCAGGAAATCACCGCTGAGCACAGTCGTCTGGCACACGCCGCCAGTCTGATCGAAGGTGCTCAGCTGGCTCTCGACCTGATCGCCGAAACCGATAATCCGATACTCAGCCAGATCGCCGTGATCCAGCAAAAACTCGGTAAACTGACCGGCTTTGATGACGCCATTCAAAACATCGTCGACACGATCGAACCGGCGCGTATTCATTTACAGGAAGCGACTTCCGCGCTCAATGATTATCTGGGCAGAATGGAACTTGATCCGCAACGACTGCAAACAGTCGAGCAGAGGGTCGAAGCGCTGCATTCCTGTGCCCGCAAGTTTCATGTCGCACCAGAACAATTGCCAGCCTTGCTGATTACCCTGAGCGATGAACTGGCTGCACTCGGCAGCGCCACCAATCTGGATGCTTTGCATGAAATGGAACGTGTGGCACTGGCTGAATATCAGGCACTGGCAACCGGGTTGCGTCAGGCGCGCCAGACGGCAGCAGAAAAACTGGGCAGCGCCGTGACGTTGGCAATGCAGGAGTTGAGCATGGCTGGCGGCTGTTTTGAGATTGCCCTGACCCCGTCTGATCCGGGTCTGTATGGCACCGAACAAATTGAATTTCTGGTTGCCGGGCACGCCGGAGTGGCGGCACGGCCTCTGGCCAAGGTCGCCTCGGGCGGTGAGCTCGCGCGCATCGCACTGGCCATTTCGGTGATTGCCTCGTCCTCGACCGCTACCCCGACACTGATTTTTGATGAAGTCGACAGCGGCATCGGCGGTGGCGTGGCCGAAGTGGTCGGACGATTGCTCAAACGACTCGGACAACGCTATCAAGTCCTGTGCGTGACCCATCTGGCGCAGGTGGCCAGTCAGGCCGATGCCCATTTCCAGGTCAGCAAAACCAGTCAGGCCGAAGGTACGGTATCCCAGATCGAGATGCTCGATCACAAAGCCCGGGTGGAAGAAATTGCCCGGATGATAGGCGGCCTGGAAATTACCGCCACCACCCGCAAACATGCACGCGAATTACTGGCCAACTCATGAAACCACACTCTGTCACCTTCCAACACGGCCAGCCAGGCAAAGTCGCCGTAGTGTTAGTCAACCTCGGCACCCCCGAAGCACCTACGGCAGCAGCCTTGCGTCCCTATCTGAAAGAATTTCTTTCAGATACCCGGGTAGTGGAAATTCCCCGGCTGATCTGGTGGCTTATTCTCAACGGCATTATCGTGCCGTTCCGCTCAGGAAAATCAGCCGCCAAATATGCGGCCATCTGGAGCAGTGAAGGCTCACCACTGAAAGTCCATACCCTCAGACAGGCTAAACTGTTGCGCGGTTATCTGGGAGACCGCGGCCATCAGGTCGACGTGGTCGCGGCCATGCGCTATGGTCAACCTTCGCTCCCATCGGTGCTGGAACAGTTGCGTGCCGAGGGTTGTTCACAGGTGTTGATCCTGCCAGCCTACCCGCAATATTCCGCCACCACCACGGCCTCGATTTATGATGCCGTGTTCGACTATTACAAACAAGTGCGTAACATTCCAGAGCTGCGCCTGATCCGCAATTACCACGATCACCCGGCCTATATTGAAGCGCTCAGACAGAGTGTTTTAAAACACTGGCAACAGCATCAACGCGCTGGCCATCTGGTGATGAGTTTTCATGGCGTACCGAAACGCACCTTACTGCTGGGTGATCCGTATCACTGTGAATGCCATAAAACGGCGCGTTTGCTGGCCCAGGCACTGGGATTGAAAGCGGATGACTACAGCGTCACGTTTCAATCGCGTTTTGGCAAGGCAGAATGGCTGCAACCGTACACCCAGCCCAGTGTAGAAGCGCTGGCACGCAAGGGCACAAAACGGGTTGATGTGATGTGTCCTGGATTTACCAGCGACTGTCTGGAAACACTGGAAGAAATCAATATGGAAGTCCGGGCTGCCTTTTTGCTGCATGGCGGTCAGGAATTTCATTATATCCCCTGCCTCAATGAAGACAGTGCCTGGCTCAGTGCCATGGCCGACATCACTGCCACCCATTTGCACGGCTGGCCAACCAGCCCTGAACAGATACGCCAGCAACAGCAGGATGCCACAGCAAGCTTGGCGCGCGCACGCAGTCTCGGTGCCAGCCAGTGATGCACGACAACCAGCATATTTATGTGGTAGGTGACGTGCAGGGTTGTTGCGACCCGCTCGACAGCCTGCATGCACAAATTCTGGCACAGGATCCGCAGGCACAGCTTTTTATTGCCGGCGATCTGGTCAATCGCGGCCCACAGTCGCTGCAAACGCTGCGCAAGCTCGTCGCCATGGGTGATCGGGCCAATAGCGTGCTGGGCAACCATGATTTGAATTTACTGGCCATCGCCTATGGCAACCACCGGCCGCATCATGATGGCTATTTGCGCCCAATACTTGACGCTCCGGACCGGGAAGAATTACTCGACTGGCTGCGACATCGTCCGCTGGCCGTGCAGATCGAACAGTATCTGATTGTGCATGCCGGTGTGCTGCCAGACTGGAGCTCGGCGCAAACGCTGGATTATGCCCAGGAAGTCGAACAGGTTTTGCAGGGGCCGCAGTTTGTCGATTTTTTGCGCGCCATGTATGGTAATCAACCAGATAGCTGGAGTGCAGAGCTAACCGGTATGGATCGGCTGCGCTGTATCGTCAATGTACTCACCCGGCTGCGCTTTTGCACACCGGCAGGAAAAATGGAATTTGACAGCAAGGAAGGCCTGAACAAAACCCCACCCGGATTTGCACCGTGGTTTACCCACCCGCGTCAGACCGAAGCGCAAACCGTGATCTTTGGTCACTGGTCGGCACTGGGTTTGTTGCGCGAGCAAAATATCGTTGGCCTCGACAGCGGCTGCGTCTGGGGCGGACAGCTGAGCGCGATTCGTCTGTCCGACCAGCAGCTATTTCAGGTCAGTTGCCAGCAATACCAGAAAATCAATTAAACCATCAGGAGACTGCGCCATGACCTCTAACAGCCACCCGCATTTATTGGCTCCACTGAATCTGGGATTTACCACCCTCAAAAACCGCGTTATTATGGGTTCGATGCACACGGGCCTGGAAGACCGATTTTACAATTATGCCAAACTGGCGGCCTATTTTGCCGAACGCGCCAAAGGCGGGGTTGGCCTGATGGTCACCGGTGGCATTTCACCCAATCGCAGTGGCTGGCTGTTGCCGTTTGGTGGCACCATGAATCATCTGCTCGATATTTACAATCATCGCAAAGTCACCAAAGCCGTGCATCAGGAAGGCGGTAAAATCGTCATGCAGATTCTGCATTCCGGCCGCTATGGTTATCAGCCACTGGTGGTGTCAGCTTCCGATAAAAAATCACCGATTTCGCTATTTAAACCGCGCGCCCTGACCGAAGCCGGAATTCAAAGCACCATCCGCGACTATGTACGTTGCGCCCGGCTGGCACAAAAAGCGGGTTACGATGGCGTCGAAATCATGGGTAGCGAAGGCTATCTGTTGAATCAGTTTTTATGCGCACGCACCAATTTACGTCAGGATCGCTGGGGTGGCTCGATTGACAACCGCATGCGTCTGCCACTGGAAATCGTCACCCGGGTACGTGCTGCCGTAGGTACCAACTTCATTATCATGTATCGCCATTCGATACTCGATCTGGTCGATGGGGGTAACAGCTGGGACGATGTAGTGACCGTTGCGCAGGCACTCGAACGTGCCGGCGTAACCCTCTTCAATACCGGCATAGGCTGGCATGAAGCGCGCATTCCCACCATTGTCACGTCGGTACCGCGTGCTGCTTTCCGCAGCGTGGCGGCGCGACTGAAAGCAGTGGTGTCGGTGCCGGTGGTGGCCTCGAACCGCATCAACACCCCGGATGTGGCGGAAGATATTCTGGCCAGTGGCGACGCCGACATGGTGTCGATGGCACGGCCATTTCTGGCCGATCCGGACTTTGTCAATAAAGTCGCCGCCAGTCGTGCCGATGAAATCAATACCTGCATCGGTTGCAATCAAGCCTGTCTGGATCACACGTTTTCGAATCAGCGCGCCAGCTGTCTGGTTAATCCGCGAGCCGGTCATGAAACCGAACTGGTGTATACCAAAAAATCCGTAAGCAAAAAAGTCGCTGTCGTTGGCAGTGGTCCGGCAGGCTTATCGGCCGCTACCACGGCGGCCGAATGTGGTCATGAGGTGACTCTGTTTGACAGCAACAGCAGCATCGGTGGCCAGTTCAATATCGCCCGACTAGTGCCCGGCAAGGAAGAATTCAGCGAAACTCTGCGCTACTTTACCCGCCGCCTGCAAGTCACCGGGGTCAAGCTGCAACTCAATCACCGTGTCACCCGGGCAGAGCTGCTGGCCGGCGACTTTGATGACATCATCCTCGCCACCGGCATAGTGCCGCGCACGCCTCCGATCAAGGGAGTGGATCATCCCAAGGTTTTGTCGTACATCGATGTGTTGCTGCATAAAAAACCGGTCGGTAAAAGTGTAGCGATTATCGGCGCCGGTGGTATCGGTTTTGATGTGGCCGAATATCTGCTGCACGATCCCGCCATTACCCTGCCACAGTCAGTGGATCACTGGTGCGCCGAATGGGGGGTTGATTTACACGCTACTGTCAATGGTGGCCTGACCAAACCGGTGCCAGCCACACCGTTCCGGCAACTGTATCTATTGCAGCGCAAGGCCAGCAAGCTCGGCGCCGGTCTAGGTAAAACTTCCGGCTGGGTACATCGTGCCACCTTGCAGCGCGGCGGGGTTGAGATGCTCGCCGGGGTCGAATATCTCAGCATCGACGATGCCGGTCTGCATATCCGTGTTGGTGGCCAAACCCGGGTGCTTGAGGTCGATAACGTGATTCTGTGTGCCGGCCAGGATAGCCTGACCGAACTGTTGCCGACCGAACCTTCACCGCGTTTCCACTGCATCGGTGGTGCCAAGCTGGCGGCCGAACTGGATGCCAAGCGCGCCATTCGTGAAGGTGCGGAACTGGCGGCGAGTTTGTGAATCTGAGTTTGTGAATCTAATTCATCGGCGTACACAGCTCAATTAAAAACCCATTATTGTCGCGCACATAGCCGACCAGCTGTCCCCAGGGTTTGGCTGTGGGTTTTTTCACTTCTACCGCCCCAGCCGCAATGGCACGGGCAAAGTCCGCCTCAATCTGATCGGTCACAAAGCCCAGCTCCATAGGTGGAGCGGGCTTGTCCAGGGTAGCCTGTTCAAATGGTTGCGGCATGAGGGTTTTCACAAACGCCTGCGCCGCAAACGCCAGTCTGGTGGCACCAGTGTCCAACTCGCCATACTCATTGCTGTCAGTGACAAACAGGCGCTGAAATCCAAACGCAGCTTCATAAAACTCGATGCTGTCTCTGACGTTGGCCACGTACAGGATGGTATAGCCAAATTTCATGCTGTTATTCCTTTCGGTTTGAATGAATGTTGCCTGTCACTTGTCATACAGGGATGAAATATTAAGCTGTGCAACGAACTTTATGATCGGGATATTACTCCAAACTTTGGAAATTACCCCTTGTATAGTGGTGATTTTCCTTATTTTACTTTTACTTTGGAGAATAAACATGAACAACCCATTACAGCAATTATATATGTTGCAACAAAGTCAGCAAAATTTACATAACTATCTAGATAAAATTTCTAATTCACATAAGGGATTCCCTCAATATATACCGCCACTTCCCATTATAAATTACCATACACCTACCACCCAGGAAGAATTGGCCGAAATTAAATATGAAGCATCGCCCGAGGGCCAGGCTGAAAAACATCAAAATGAACTACGAACTAATATAGCCCGATTTATATGCCTTGCGTCAGGATTACTTATGACTTTAAGCCCATTGTGTATGCTGGATAACTCGACAGCCCCCATCATGATGAAAATAATGATTCCGTCAATAGTCATGATGTTTGTTTCTATGCCCTTCACTATATATCCTCCCTGCACTGGCTATTTGACTCGTAGTAGTTGCTGCAAGAAGACACCTGAAGAACAATCGCTGGTATAAACAGGGAACAATTCGGCACTGTGCAACGACAACCTTGCACCCGCGCAGACTGCTGGCTTTTAAAAATGCAAAAAAAGCCAGCATGTTTCAATTCATTAACTATGATGTAATTGTCGGGTTTTCAGTCAAAAAGGTTCGCTGTATTTTTTGCAATAGTAATCCGTCATCTCACGAGGTTTAATTCGACACCATCCAGTGATTGCGGGTATGAAATTAACTATTGCCAAAAGACTCATTCCAATTATCGCCACGGCCGTGCTGGGGGTTTCCATCATGGCGGGGATAAGCAATTACATGACCAACAAGGTGTATGACAGCACCAATTATGCCAATATCAACATTATTCCCAGCCTGCAACTCCTGGATCAGTTACGCAAAAATTTTCTGTTGACCCGTCTTGATATGGACCGGCTCTTGTTTGCCCTGAAAGGCCACGACAACGAAGGCTTAAGCGAGCAAATCGCTCAGACGCAAAAAACCATCGCCAGCGATTTCCACAACTACGAATTCGATGGCTGTCTGGGCATCAGCTGTATCGCTGATATCAAAGATAAAAACTACCTGGAACAAGAAAAAGTGCTGTGGGATGAAATCAGGATTTCCCTCGAACAGGCACTGCTGAAGTCGCGCCAGGGAACTCAGGGACTCGAAGAAGCCAATATTCTGATCTTGAATACCGCGGCAGTTTCCACCAGTTTGCAAATCACCTTTGATCAGCATTTCGATTACAACACCCAACTCGGCGTCGATTCCGCCAAAGCCGCCAACCAGTTCAAAGAACAGGCGCTGATTTATTTATTGGTCATCGCCGTACTGACACTGATCTTGATTGGCCTGATTGGTTATTACAGTACCCGCTCGATTTTGCATCAGCTCGGTGGTGAACCGGAAGATGCCGCTGCGATTGCCACCGAGCTGGCGCTGGGTAACTTGACGCATACCATTACGCTCAAACCGGGCGACAACAGCAGCTTAATGGCCAGAATGAAGCAGTTAATTACGGCCATGGGCATGGTGGCTGAGCGTGCCGATGCGGTTGGCCAAGGTAATCTGCAGGATGAGGTGGTGGTGTTATCCGACCAAGATCGTCTGGGTCAGGCGATCAACCATATGGTGGTCGCACTGCGCACTGCACGTATCGTCGACGACAAACGTAACTGGCTCAATACTGGCAACCACGAGCTGACTCAAACGCTCACAGGTGACTTTTCAGATCGTCAGATTGCCAGCCTGGCGATCAGTTGCATGGCGCGTTATCTGTCGGCTGGACGCGGTGTGATCTATGCCCTGCACGGCCAGAATCAACCGCTCGAGCTGATCGGCAGTTATATGTATTCGGCAGCCCCGGAACAATTTCAGTCCGGGGAAGGCGCCATCGGTCAGGCCGCACAGGATCAGCGCCCCATCTTCCTGACGGTGATCGGACCACAGGCCGCTCCGATTGTGACCGGTACCAGTTCGACTGCAGCACAATTTATTTATGTCTATCCGGTCCTCAACGATCAGCACACTCTGGCCGTACTCGAACTCAGCAGCTTCACTCTGCTGACTGAACTGCAGCTCGATTATCTGGCTGCCGCCGTGGAGTTGCTCGGCTCGTATCTGTATATCGCGCAACAACGAGGACAAATCAGCCAACTGCTGCAGGTGGCCGAACAGGCCGAACGCGATGTAAGACTACAGAATGAATCGCTGCAGGAAATCAACGCACGCATGGAAGAACAACAGCAGCAATTACAACAACAGTCAGAAGAACTGCAGCAATCCAACGCCCAAATGGAAGAACAGCAGCAACAGCTGCAACAGCAGGCCGAAGAACTGCAGCAAACCAATGCACAGATGGAAGAACAGCAGCAACTGTTGGAACAAAACAATCAGAATTTACGCCAATCTCAAAATGATATCGATGAAAAAGCCAAGCAGCTGGCTTTATCAAATCACTATAAATCGGAATTTCTGGCCAATATGTCGCATGAGCTCAGAACACCGCTCAACGCTATCATTTTGCTGTCTAAAATGATGCTCGATAATCCTGACGGCAATTTGCGTGACAGTGAACTCAAGCGCGCCGAAGTGATACACCGATCTGGCCATGATTTATTGCGCCTCATCAGTGATGTACTCGATCTGTCCAAGGTGGATGCCGGTCGCATGGATTTGCATCTGGTTAACGTAACCAGCGCGACGATTGCGGCCGAAATGCGGGATTTATTCGATTCAGTGGCACAACAAAACGGGATTGACCTGGTAATTAACGATGCGCTGCGCGGCGGTTTTTCCAGTGACTATGAAAAAGTCAGTCAGATCATGCGCAATCTGTTATCGAATGCGTTTAAATTTACCAAACAGGGTCATGTCACCCTGAAGATGGAACGATTGCCACAGGAGCCTCTGCCGATCCGTTTCAGTGTGCAGGATACCGGCATCGGCATCCCGGCAGCCAATAGCAAAACCGTGTTTGATGCCTTCCGTCAGGTCGATGGATCGACTTCGCGCGAATACGGTGGTACCGGTCTGGGTTTGACAATCAGTCTGCGCTTTGCCCAGTTATTGGGTGGAACCATTTTACTGAGCAGCATCGAAGCTCAGGGCAGCATCTTCACACTGTGTCTGCCAGAATTACCGCCATCCTCAGACGTAGCGCCGAGCCAGCCCGAAGCCATACCGCTGGTGGAAACGGTGATACCGGATGATCGCAGCAATTTGGCACCACACGACAAAATTATCCTGCTCATTGATGATGATGCCAACTTTGGCAGCGCGGTGGTTGAAATCAATCATCGACTGGGATACAAAACCATTGTGGCGCAAAATGGCGCCGAGGGTTTGCAAATGGCGCGCCAGTATCATCCCAACGGAATTTTGCTCGATCTGGGCTTGCCAGACAAAGATGGCTCCGACATTCTGCATGAACTCAAATCCAGTCGCGATCTGTCAGGCATTCCGGTGTATATCATTTCCGGCAGAGATCATGACAGCGCACTCAATGAACGTGGCATTATCGGATATCTGCAAAAACCTGTAGTCAGCAGCCAGATTGCCGAAGCCGAAGCTGAATTGATGAGTGCGCTTGCTCAGGCACCATCCGGGGATATTCTGGTCGTCAGCGCCGAGCCGCAAAACTTTGCCAACATACAGAATTTATTGCAGATGCATCGGGGCGAAAACAGCTATGCCATCAGCCAGGTCAGTCCGGGAGCTGAGTTACATCAGGCACTCGACCTGCTTGCCTGGGGCGTGATTATTATCGATCTGGCTGGCCTGAGCATAGCACAGGGCTTGAACGTGGCTGAAACGGTGCACAGCTCGCAGAGCGACGCCGCCATGTTGTTTTTTGGCGTAGCAGAACTGAACGAAGAATCCGAAGCCAGTCTGCGCTGTTACAGTGACAGCATCATCATTCAGACACCACATGCCGGTGTGCGCCTGCAGGAAAATATTGAACGTTTTTTACGTACGTTACCCAAGCCAGTAAAAATTAACACGCCAGTGGCACGCACCTCGGAAAAACTCAAAGACAAAACCATCCTGGTGATCGACGATGATCCGCGCAATTTATTTGTCATCACCGCCGCACTCGAACAACAGGGTGCACAGGTATTCAATGCGCTCAATGGACGTCGTGCGCTCGACATGCTCGACAAGGCTATGGTCGATTTAATCATCACCGATATCATGATGCCGGAAATGGATGGTTATCAAACCATCACCGCCATCCGTGCCAATCCCAAATTATTCCCGATTCCAGTCATCGCACTGACAGCCAAAGCCATGCCGCAGGATCGAAAAAATATCCTGGAAATCGGTGCCGACGATTATCTTTCCAAACCAGTGGATTACGATGTACTGAGCAACATTGCTTCCTTCTGGTGCTCCAGGCAGCACGGCTAAAGTATGAATATCACACTGACACAGACAGACAAACTAGCGCGCATCGGCGTGCTGGGCACGCTGGAACTGCGTGCCGATCAACTGAAACTGGTCAAACTGTTGCAGAGCACCAAAACCGGCGTGCCGCATCAGCTCGATTTTTATGATGCCGACAGTGTTCCGCCTGACATCATCAGTGCACTGGCGGATTGTCTGGACCGGTCCGTGGCGCTGAAAATTTTAAGCTACCACCCCCTGCTGACGCACAACCTGATGCGACTTGGGATTCCGGCACAACAGGTAAACATCAAGGCACCGCCAGCCGCATCGCAAGCACGCAAAGCGCTGGCGCTGGCCGGCTCGGCCAACAGTCTGGATAAGATTTTACATATCATTGAAGCGCTGCCACTGAGTCAGGTCAGCATTTTTATCGTTCAGCATGTAATGGAAAATCAGATCAATCTGCTCGATCAATTGTTACGCGTGCGCACCCAATATCAGGTCGTCATGCCGCAGCATCTGATGGCGGTGGCCGCAGCCACGATTTACGTTGCCCCACCAGGGCACCACATGAAAGTCGCCCATGGCCTGATCTATCTGACCCGCGACGGCCATGTGCAGTACGCCAGACCATCGATCGATGTACTGTTTGGCTCACTGGCGAGTGAATACGGTGCCGACGTGATGGCGGTGCTGCTGTGCGGCTTTGGACGCGATGGGGTTGATGGCTGTGGCGCACTCAAACAAATCGGAGCCTGTGTCATCATTGAAGATGGTGATGACTGCGGGGACGCCTGCGTTTTGCCACAGGCCGCGATTGAATCCGGTCAGTATGAGCAAATTATGAAGTTACCAGTCATCACCAGTGTCGCAGCGGCTGCTATCTGTAGCAGGGAGGAATCTGCTTCAGGCGTCCATCTGACACTGTTTATTGAAGCGCTGTGGTCGCGCTACAGTTATGATTTTCGTGGCTACCAGCCAGAGAGCCTGCAGCGGCGTGTGCACAACATCATGATGCAAACCGGATTGCCCCATTTTTTTGATTTTCAGTTGGCGCTATTTTCGGATCAGGCAATTTTTGAACGCATGCTGGCCGAAATTTCTGTCTGTGTTACCGCATTTTTCCGCCATCCGGAACAATGCCAACTGTTGCGCGAACAGGTGTTTCCCTACCTGGCCAGTTTCCCGCTGATAAAATGCTGGTCGGCCGGTTGTGCCACCGGTGAAGAACCGTACTCTCTGGCGATTTTACTCGATGAACTGGGGCTGTTAAACCGCAGCCGTTTATTTGCCACCGACTTCAATGCCTATCTGATCGAGATTGCCAAAAGCGGGCTGTATCCCGTAAAGTTGCTCGAAACCAGTCAGCACAATTACCACAAGAGCGCAGGCCCTGCTCGCTTTGACAACTTCATTGAACCCGAATCACGCTATCTGCGCATAAAACATCATCTCATTGCCAGCACCCTGTTTCATTTACATTCACTGGTGGATGAAGGTATTTTTAATGAATTTCAACTCATTATCTGCCGTAATGTGATGATTTATTTTAAGCCCGAACTGCAACAAAAAATCCTGCAGCGTTTTGCCCGTTCGCTGCATCGGGATGGTTTTCTGGTACTCGGACCGCAGGATGGTTTGCATCATCTGGCCATCGCCGCCGGGTTTATTCCGTACATCAAGGGCAGTCACATTTATCGTTTAAATAATGGAGGCCTTTATGGCTGAACGTTTCCGAATCCTGGCAGTCGATGATAATCAGGGCAACCGTTTTTTGCTCAACGAATTACTCGCACGCCTCCCTGATGTGGATATCGTTGAAGCGGCCAGTGGCGAAGAGGCCTTGCTGCGCACTATCGAGCATGATTTTCAGTTAATCCTGCTCGATGTGCAGATGCCCGGCATGGATGGTTACGAAACCGCGCATATGCTGCAAATGACGGCGCGCACCCGTGACATTCCAATTATCTTTCTGACCGCCGTATATAAGTCCGAAGAATTTATCAAACGTGGCTATGCCCTCGGGGCGGTCGACTATCTGACCAAACCGCTGGATGACAATATTTTCCTCAACCGTGTACGCCATTACCAGCATCTGCATGACCGCGAATTGCGCCTCATGGATGCCATGACAGAAATGCGTTCAATGCAGGATAATCTGCTGCAATCTGAAAAACTTTCGGCACTGGGGGCAATGGTTGCCGGAGTTTCACACGAACTCAATACCCCGTTGGGCAATTCCAAACTGGCGATCTCGACCATTCATGAACGCCTGATGGATTTAAACAAACAATATAATGCCAACACCTTAAAGCGCAGCACCATTGAAGACTATATCAAAGACAGCCTCGATATCGTCACTCTGGCCAATCGTTCGATCGATCGCGCCCTGAATCTGGTCACCACCTTCAAACAGGTAGCGGTAGATCAGACATCCGAACAGCAGCGTACCTTTGATCTGGCAACCGTCATAGAAGAAACCATTACTGCACTAAAACCGAGTTATAAATATGATCCCTGGGAGTTTGTCACCGAAGTTCAGCCAGGGATAGAATTAAACAGCTTTCCCGGTCCGCTGGAACAGATTCTGATTAATCTGATTCAAAACAGTATCCGCCACGGTTTTGACGGCCGCACCCAAGGTCGCATTACTCTCAAGGGGCAACTCGACAGCAGCAACAGCAGGCAGGTCATCATTACCGTTAGCGACAATGGCCGTGGCATCACTGCGGAAAATCTCGGTCGGGTATTTGATCCCTTCTTTACCACCCGGCTTGGACGGGGTGGTTCCGGCATCGGCCTCAATATTACCCACCGTATTGCCACCTCACTGCTGGGCGGTAACATCCAGGTAGAATCACTGCATGGTGAGTGGACGACCTTTACTCTGACGATACCAACACAGGTCAGTGTACGATTTTAGAAGTAGGAATGATTTCTTGCGCCGGAGATTGACTTTCATCCGTGCAGTCCAGCGACTGAGGAAAATTGACTTCAAACAGACGGTCGTCGATCCAGTGCATTTTGACTTTCAGTTTATTGCCGACATGGCGACCACTGAGTTCCAGACAAAGTTCATCGCCACACTGCAACAGCGGAGTTTTTTTGACCCGGCTTTTCAGCGAGTGGGATAAATCGCTGCTGACCCAGTCAAGCAATTCAAGCTGAGTGCCATGAATTAACATGCCATTGTTGCCGCAGGAAAGCGACTTCATGTTGGGAAAATACACTACCGCACGCTCGAGCGACTGCCAGTCGGAAGCCAGCCCGGAAGTCACATGCATAACCCGATAATAAACCGGGTTGACAATACTGGGCAGCGACAGCGAAGTAAAGGAAATCGGATTTTTACTGCGCAATTCATTGTGCACCATATCCGACATCAACGGCACCACCAGCGGATTTTTTTCGGTTTGCGGATCGTCAGAAAATTTCAGTTGCAACACATACGCACCCCGGCTGAGCCTGTAGCCATCCACCGCATGCAATAGTGCACCAATCTGCGAATCTTCAGTGATCAGATGATCTTCATCAGTTAAATTCCATTGTAACGCCTTGGCCGAAAACTGACTCACCATCAGACTGTCCGGATCAATTTGCATATGCGGACGAGCACTGAGTTTGGCGAGCGCCACAGCAAATGCCACCGGCTGCTGTTCCAGATGTTGCACCGTAATTTTGGCTGGAAACTGGGCATTATTGACCAGTTCCGCCGGACAGGAAAATCGTCGACTGAGCATGACTTCATTGTCGGTCGCATCCGGATGATCGAGTGGCAGACACAATACATTGCTGTTGATGCGCAAAGCTTCAATGCGCGCCAGATTGTCACCAAAGACCGTCAACAAGGATTCCAGATCATAGTGTTCGATGCGTTTAACATGTGCACGTGGTTGCACGATCGCCACCGCCATGCTTTGTTTATCGACACCATACTGCACAATCTCGAGCGTCGCGTCAGCAGGCGTCTGGGCAGTCAGATCTGCACGCAATTCCGCGGGAGCATCGGGCGTACTGGCAGCGAGCACCCGGCCATCAAGCTGCAACTGCATTTGTTCAACACAGGCACTGGTGTTTTTTCCAGTCACGCTGAGTCTGGCCTGTTCGCCGGATATCAGACTCTCCAGACCGGCTACCGACAAAGCATCATTGGTAGGCAACACCAGATTAAACGGATTGAGTGTCACCTTTGAAAAACCAAAGCGGCCCGTCAGAGTGGCATCAAGCAACTGGCCATTCATCGTCAGATCGGCTGCGCCAGCTGGATAATCAAACACAATTCGCCCGCTTTCCGGTTTGAACTCCAGCCCGGCATACGTAGTCAGCACCTCGGACGAACCATGGGCACGCAATTGCAAAGTCCAGTCATGCCAGTAATTTTGCAGCGGCAAACGCCCCTTGATGGTGACAGCCAATTCACCTTTGGCCAGACAGACGGCATTTTTATCGATGATCACTTCCGGCATTTTGCCGACAAACCAGCTTGGCACATAGGCATAGGCCGTTTTAATATCCCCACTTTTGAAACGCGCATTGGTATAGAGCTGGATATGATCGGAAACGCTCTTGCGTTGCCCCAATGAAGGCGCAAAATCGTAATTGTCGCCATATTTATTCACCAGATAATTACCGGTATCGGTAATAAGTTTGAGGCTGGCAAATAATTCCGTCGGCAACTTGACCGAAGCAGCATTCGGCCCGGAAGCGAGCCAGATATCGTCAGTGGATACGGTTAAATCATCGCTGGAAACGATGTACGCGGCCACGCAGCGGGTATTGACCATGCTATCTTTGAAGCAGGCAGGACTGACATATTTGACGCCGAATTTGGCCGCCAGATCTTTGGCCGCCTCAATTGCCTGTTCCGGTTTTCTGGTTTGAATCAAAGCATCAAGCGCCTGCGAAATCACCACAATCGCATGATTGATCTGATCGATTTTTTGCAAATCCAGAAAACGCTGCGGATCGACCTTGATGGCATCGCTGATGAGCGAAGCGGATTCGGAAAAACTGGTGTGCAAACCAAACAGCGTGCGCACCTGCGGCGCAATCACTATCACCGGAACCTGATCGTCGGAAGTAATTTCAATCGAAGGAATGGTGTCTTTTTCAGTCAGGTCAAACTGGCGAATTTGGGTTTGATTGCTCACCGGTGTAATCGTGGCCAATACCACCAGCCACTGTCCGGCAGTTTTTTCACCCTGATCGGTGGTGACGATGAGTTTGTCACCTTTGCGTAAATGACTGACCTGAAATAGCGGCAACTTTTCCTGGCCGCGCATCACCGTGGCAACAAGTTCGGGACCAAGATGGATGCTTGGTTCAGTCGCGGCATTCGCCGCACAAAGCACTAATGCCCAAAGAAAAAAACAACGCAGCAAGGTAGACATGGAGGACATGAACTTAAGCAGATAAGAGAGGAACAGCTGTAAGCATAACCCAAAATTGGCTCTAACTGTTCCGTAGGGTGTCACGCTGCAGACGTAATCACCCTACAACTTAATTCAGACTCGACAGGTAAGTAGCCAGCGCAAGAATTTCAGCATCTTTGAGGCCCGCAGTGATGGCGCTCATCGGTTCATAAATGCGTTCGCCGGTTTTATTGCGATAACGGGTTACCGATAGCACCAGATAACGGGATTGCTGACCGGCAAGGCGGGGAATCTGGTCGCCGCCCCGCCCTTCGGCTCCATGACACATCACACAATGCGACAGATACAGCTCCCTGCCAGCCGAAGAGGTGGCTTTTTGACTGATTTTAACGTCTTTGCTGCTGTAAAAAACGGTGGCATTGATCCGGTCTTCTTCGCTCAGCATTTTCATCAAACCCTGCATAAACTGATTCTGACGTTGCCCGTGTACAAATTTATCGATCTGAGTCAGCAAATAATGTGGGTTCTGGCCAGCCAGATTGGGCACGTCATTTTGCGCGCTGTTGCCATCATCACCATGACAATTGGCGCAAAAAAAGGTCACTTTTTTTGCATTGATCAAGGCTTTGTCGGTTTCCGCCGAACTACTCATTACCCGGATGAGCCGGTCGTCCAGTGGCGATTTTTGCGCCAGCACATTGACACTGAACAAGGCCAGCAGCAAAACTAACCCGAGTTGAAGACCCGATTTCATGATGATTCTCCTATTTTGCTGAAAGTTTACTATAAGCAATCTATAATCCATTGATACAAGTCAACTTTGTAAAAATTAACATTAAAAATTTCTATTGAACACTATTTTTACAGCTCCCCTTTTTTTGAAACCACGACCATGCCAACCACCCTGCCCTTATCCGATACCGAGCTCAACGCACTGCGCCAGCGATGCCATACTGTACTGGCTGGACACAAACAAACCAGTCCGGCAGAAGATTTTGCTGCCATGGCTGTCTGGTGCGAGCAGCATCAGACCGAGCATGATGTGTACGGCGATGGCCCGTTGGTGCAGGAGTTTGAACAAAAAATCGCCCGCCTGCTCGGTTTTGAATCTGCTGTGTTTTGCATTACCGGCACCATGACCCAAACGCTGGCGTTGCGACTGGCCTGCATGGAACGCGACAGCAATCTGGTGGCCCTGCACCCCAGTGCCCATATTCTCAAACATGAAAACAGCAACTATCAGTTACTCGATCAGTTCAAGATGCAATCCATCGGTGACCCTATGCGTACCTGGCATGCCAGTGACCTGACAGCGATCAAAGACAAACTGGCGGCAGCACTGCTGGAATTACCCATGCGCGAAATTGGCGGCCAATTACCCGACTGGGAGCAGTTGGAAGAAATTAAAACGCTGTGCCGGGAAAAAAATATTCATTTGCATCTGGATGGAGCGCGCCTCTGGGAAGCCCAGGCCGGATATAACCGTCCCTTCCCCGATATCTGTCGCGGCTTTGATTCTGCCTATGTGTCGTTTTACAAAGGCATCGGCGCTTTAGGTGGTGCCATGCTGCTGGGCAGCAGCGCCTTTACCGCCCGTGCCAAGGTGTGGATGCACCGTCAGGGGGGAAGTGTATTCCGGCGCTCACCCTATGTGGTGGCTGCGGCGATGCAGTTTGACCAGCGCCTGGCCAACATGCCAGCCTGTTATACCAAAACCCGGCAACTGGCAGAATTGCTGAAACAATTCCCCGCCATGCAACTCAATCCGTCGCAACCGCAGTGCAATATGTTTCATCTGTATTTACCGGTCAGCCGGGAACGCGCCACCATTATCCGCAACCAGATCGCCCAACAACATGGTATCTGGCTGTTTGGTCGCGCCATCCACGCCGCGCTGCCGGGGCAATGCTATTTTGAATGGACGGTAGGCGACGCACTGCTGGCACTGACCGAGGCTCAAATTGTATCGGCCCTGACACTGCTGCAGCAAGCCATCAAGGAGTAATCAATTCAGTGCAACCAGACGACGGGAGCGAGTGCTGTCGGCCAACCGGAAAGCTCCTACCAGGCGCGCCAGAATCTCTGCCTGATCGTTGAGCGAATGGGCAGCGGCCGCCGCCTGTTCGACCAGGGCCGAATTTTGCTGAGTGACACCATCCATCTGAATAATGGCGTCATTGACCTGATGAATGCCCTGATGCTGTGCATCATTGGCCTGACTGATTTCACCCATGATGGCAGTCACCCGTTTGACGCTGCTGACAATTTCCTCCATGGTGGTGCCCGCCTGTGACACGATCACACTGCCGGCATTAACTTCTTCCACCGAATGACTGATGAGCTGTTTAATTTCTTTGGCTGCCGCCGCGGATCGTTGGGCCAGATTACGCACTTCACTGGCTACCACGGCAAAGCCACGTCCCTGCTCACCGGCACGCGCGGCTTCGACGGCGGCATTGAGTGCCAGAATATTGGTCTGAAACGCGATGCCATCAATGACGCTGATAATATCGGTAATCTTTTGAGCCGACGCATTGATCGAACCCATGGTCTGAATAATCTGCAGCACCGCAGAACTGCCCTTGAGGGCAACATCCGAAGCGGTTTGCGCCAGCTGATTGGCCAGCTGGGTATTGGCGGCATTTTTTTCACCGTATCGGTCAGGTCGGTAAGCGACGCCGAGGTTTCTTCCAATGAGCCTGCCTGCTGTTCCGTGCGCGACGATAAATCCAGATTGCCGGCCGCAATTTCTTTCGAGGCAGTGGCAATGGTTTCGGTCGATTGACGGATTTCACCCACCGTTTGCGCCAGATGCTGCTGCATGCTTTGCATGGCGTACAACAGGCTGTGCTGATCAGACGGTTGAGTGACCACCACTACGGTTAAATCACCGGCGGCAATGCTATGCACTATTTGTGCTGCATAACTGGGTTCACCACCGAGCTGGCGATACACATGGCGGATCAACAGCGTGCCCAACACCGCTGCTAACAGAGTACCAAACACAATCGCCAGTAACACCACCATACGCAACACTTCATAACGCGCGCGTGCCTGCTCATATTCCACTCTGGCCGCATCGACCTGAATCTGACGCAGTGCATCGACACTTTTTCTCACCGGTACAGACAACTTTTGTACCTGATCGAGCAAATCACCTGCCAAGGCCAGATTACCGGAATCCATGGCTGCCATGGTTTTGAGCAAACCGTCATTCACCAGTTTTTGTCGGTCAGCATTAAAGCTGTCAGCCAGCTTGCGATCTTCCGGAGTCAGCTCACTACTGGCATAGCGTTTCCAGACTTGCTCAATTTCGGCCAGATTTTTTTCTATCTGAGCACTTTTTATTTTGATGGTTGCGGCCATCGAATCCTGCACCGCCTCACCCAGCGCCAGCTGACTCTGCACCAACAAACGGTCAATGCGCGAAATCTGCTCCAGTGCCACGGTACGATTTTCATACACGCTGCGCAAGCCATCATCGGCACGACTCATGCCATACAAACCAGCGAGGCCAATCAGAATGGCGAGCACCACAATCACGCCGATCACGGTGATCAACTGAGTTTTCAGGGTAGTTTTCATAAAGCACTTACATTAAATATCAAAAAATCACGTTTTGATAACACGCTTGTTGAGTACCAACACTTTAGCATAGGTGTTTTTTATGTCATTTCAATGACATTTACCGTCTCGTCTGCAGAATGGTATATGCAAAGCAGCACTCACTCGAATTCACTATATGCCTGTGATTTGGTAACGCCACAGCAACTGGAACAGGCGGATGCCAAATTGGGTGACTATCCGGCGTTGATGCCGTTTGAGTTAATGCAAGCCATTAAGAATAAACCCGGCAAAATGGCTGGTTTATCGCGGGCTGGAACGACTGCGACCATCCCGATCCGAGCACCTCCCACCCGCGCACTGAAATGTCTGCGGCAGACAATTCAGTGAGTGAATCGCAATGCCAGCGCCTGTTTTTGTTGCGGGCTCAGTGCACTTATTTCCTGCCAGTTCAGCCTGCTTACATCAAATTTTAAATCGTTCATATTTTTCCAGACCACTTCCCCCATACGCACACTGACCCGATTCAGATTGACACCAGAAAAATCCGTACCGATCATTTCCGAATCGTTCAGGCAGGAACCGGTTAATTTAGCCTGTTTCAACATGGCTCCATTCAATTTTACCTGTTCGAATCTGGAATTGAGCAAATTGGCCTTAGTCAGATTGGTGCCATTCAAATTTACCCGATGCATAACAGAATTATTCAATTTAGCTCCAGTTAAATCGGCATCGGTAAATTTTACTTCGGTCATGTGCAGGTGACTCAAATTAGCTCCTGTTAAATTGGCACGGACAAAACTGGCCCGATCAAGGCTCGCAAGTTGATGCAAATCAGTCTGTGCCAATTCAGTATGATAAAAATCCACATCAGAAAAATTGGCCTGATCCACTTTGGCTCCTGCGATATCCGCCTGCCTTAAATTGGCGCCCTGTAAATTCGCCGAGCACAAATTCGCCTCTCTGAGTATGGCAGCATTAAAATTGGCGCCACTGAGGTTGGCCTGATAAAAATCAGCCCCGGTTAAATCAGCGCAAGAAAAATTCATTCCAATTAAATTGGCCGAACTGAAATTGGCAGCGCGCAAGTTGGCATAACTAAAATCCACACATCCGGGCATTCCCTGCACATAATTGGCACAGCTAAAATTCGCCTGGCTTAAATCGAGCTTATGCAACTCCAACACTGTCAGATCAGTATGGGTCAGATTCACTTCAGAGAGGTTGGCATCAGTTAAATCGGCATTCAGCAAACTGGCTTTAGCCAAATTTGCCCGTGTCAGATTGGCACGCGATAAGCACGCATTTTTTAGCATGGCACCACGGAAATTGACCCCGGTTAAATCGGCATCACTCAAATTCACGTCCGTCAGATCCAGTCCGCTCAAATCAGCACCGCACAAAATGGCACCACTTAAATCTGCCGCTCTCAGACTGGTGGTTCTTAAATCCAGATTGCCCATAATGGCACGACTTAAATTTGCTCCGACCAGAATAGTTTCAATTAATTTTGCTTTACTCAGACAAGCGCCACTCAGGTTGGCGCGAGTTATGTTGGCTTTGCTTAAATCCGCCTGCTTTAAATTGGCACCACTTAAATTGGCGTCACTCAAATTTGCCTGGCGCAAGCGTGTCTTGTGCATTTGTGCATTGGTAAAAGTCATTTTATTTAACTGCAAACCTGATAAATTCTGTTCATTCAAATCAGCATTGCAAAACACGGTCCGCAAATTCCGTTTGACTTCAAGAGCTTCTGCACGTGCCTGATCGACAACCTCCGCATCTTGGGTTACACGTAACATATGTACGAACTCACTTGACTTACAGAAGGACATATCCTGTTCCGGTCGCTGCAATTTGCCATCTGAATTCTGGCGTACCGGATCCTGTGCAGTCAGATCGACAGAGACAAAATCAGACATATTTTCAAGCACCAGATTGAATGGATGGTCAAAACTATCCGGCGTTACTGAATTCAATCTCACACGAAAGTTCACTTGCATTTCCGGATACATCCGCTCCGGTGTATTAAATTTCGCTATTGATACAGAAAAATTAACTGGGGTCATCATCTTTTACCTTTCATTTAAAAATAACAAGCTGGCCGCAATATCAAGCACTGACTAACGCCGTTTTACCGTTTCATTTTTTAACGCCGCTGATTGCCTGTCGAGCTGTCAATTTTTGAGCAAATAACCACAGCGTAAGTTCAATGTAAGCACAAACAGGCCTAATCAATTTCAACATAATGGCGTGAATTTTAATTGCAATGCAGAAACAACACCTTTCAGCGCTTGTTACAAAACGCTGCGGCATACGCCATGTGATAGCAACAACATCCAGCATCGATTTATTTACCAACTTTTTTTAGCGAGTTACTGCCATGCCTGATTTTGACAACTTGTATCAAAGCAAACGAGTTAGCGCCACCGAGGCCATGGCACAACTGCATGATGGAGATTTCATCATTGTGCCCACCGGCGTGGGTGAACCACCGGCATTGCTGACAGCACTGTCGGAGCAGCGCAGACGTTTTCGGGACATTAAAGTGGCGCAAATTCTGGCTCTGCGCAAATATGCCTATTTCGATCCCGAGACTGTCGAACACGTGCGCCATGTGGCCCTGTTTTATGGCCCGGCTTCGCGCGCTGGCGGACAGGCTGGTTGGGTGGATTTCATTCCCAATTATTTCGGTGAAATTCCTGGCCTGATAGAACGCCATCAAATTCCGGCCGATGTGGTTTTTTCCATGGCCTCTCCTATGGATGAACACGGATTTTTTGCCCTCAGTCTGGGTACCGATTACACCATGGCCGCGCTGGCCCAAGCACGCTCGATTGTGCTCGAAGTCAATCCCAACGTGCCGTTTACTCACGGTCAGTGCCATGTGCATATTTCCCGGGTAAGCGCGCTGGTAGAAAGCAGTGAGCCACTTTTGGAAGTTGGTCTTCCTGTCATTGGTCCGGTGCAGCAAGCCATCGGTAAATATGTCGCTGACATGATCGGCGACGGTGCCACTTTACAGATCGGCTATGGTGCCATTCCCGACGCCGTGGTCATGCAACTGGTGGACAAACACGATCTCGGCATCCATACCGAAATGGTCGGCGATGGCATTCTGACGCTGGTCAATTGTGGCGCGGTCACCAACCGCAAAAAGAATTTTTTACCCGGTAAAATGGTCGCCACCTTTGCTCTCGGTTCATCCAGACTGTATCAATTCATGCACCGCAACCCGATGCTGGAAATGCATCCGGTCAATTTCACCAATGACCCGGCGATTGCCGGTCTGAACGATAATTTAATCACCATCAATGCCAGCCTGCAAATTGATTTACTGGGTCAATGCGGCTCGGAAAGTCTGGGCCGACTTCCCTACTCCGGCACCGGCGGTCAGGCCGATTTTGTGCGTGCGGCCAACCGCTCACGCGGCGGCAAATCATTTATCGTCCTGCCCTCCACTGCCAAAGATGACACGATTTCACGCATCGTACCCAGCCTTAGCAATGGCACACATGTCACCACCTCAAAAAACGATGTTGATTATGTGGTCACCGAATTTGGCGTAGCACAACTGCGCGGCAAATCCGCCCAGCAACGGGCGCGGGAACTCATCCATATCGCCCATCCCAACTTCCGCGAAGAATTGCGCCAGGCGGCTGATAAATTGGGCTGATTCCCATGAGACGATTAACGGTAAAAAATAAAGGTGTATTTGCGCAATACCCTTTTTCCGTCTCACCAAAATAGCTGTTGGGGCTTAAAGTGCTTTCTGGTACGAAAAATAGCATTGCATTCCGGAAGTAGCTGCGTAAATCTTTTCATTTTTCCTGAAAAATTCCCTCAAATAAGGCAAAAAAATTCACTCCGCGATTGAACCGGGGAACTTGTTTGCGTTCCAATTCTGCAGACCATCAGGTCAATGTTGTAAGAGATCAATCTCAATGAATTGAGTGCTGTCTTATTCCCATTTATTTTTATTTGAAAGATGTTCAGTCATGTTAGTGCAATCCAACATGAGTCCGGTAACCCAACCGGTTTTCCCTGCGCACAGGGAAGGTGAGCGCTCATCAGCGTTAATAAAACTTACCACCCATATCCACGATTACATAGAACAACACCATGCCGGTTTATCCGTTGATGACGGTGCAGAATTTATCCGCCAGTGCCAGCAGGTTTTTTACATGCTCATTGAATCCATCAGCAACCAGACCCCCATGTATTATCAGGCGCAAAATCAGCTGGTACAGGGATTTTATGACCGCTTGCTCCGCGAATGGGATCCTCATCTGAATGAGGTTATCGCCAATCCACAATTAGTGCATTCGTGCATATTGTTTGTGGCGGTCAAATTTAATCATGTACATGAACTGACGCCGGAGCATCTGTGTGATCTGGCGGAACACTATGCAAATGGGAATGACCTGGTCAAAGATGAAGTCAAGGCTGCTGAACTCTACCGGCTCGCTGCCGATCATGCATCAGCGCGTGCCCAGCTTGGTCTGGGTCTGTGCTATCAACTGGGTAAAGGCGTGGGCAAAGATGACGTACAGGCGGCAACCTTCTTCAAGCAGGCAGCCGATCAGGGTAATGTCATTGCCATGAATCATTTGGGACTGTGCTGTCAGCAGGGTACCGGCGTGGCCAAAAATGAAGCCGAGGCAGTAAGACTGTTTCAACAGGCTGCCGAACAGGGAGTTGTTGCCGCCATCGTTAATCTGGCCTTGTGCTATCTGCATGGCACCGGCGTGGACAAAGATGCAGTGAAGGCAGGACTTCACTTTCAGCGGGCAGTTCATCTGGGAAGCCCGGAAGCCATGCTGAATCTGGGCCTGTGCTACAAACATGGCCTCGGCATGGCCAGAGATCCCATGCGGGCGGCAGCACTATTTAAACAGGCGGCCAATCTGGGTAATGTGGCGGCCATCGTTAACCTGGGTCTGTGCTGTAAATATGGCAGCGGCATCACCACAGACCACTTCAGGGCGTTCGCACTCTTTAATCTGGCCTCAGAACAGGGAGACGCCAATGGCAGCAATAATCTGGGCCTGTGCTACCGCTATGGCACCGGCGTGGCGAAAGATGAAGCAAAGGCATTTACCTTGTTTCAACAGGCGATTCAACAGGCGATTCAACAGGGAAACGTTGCCGCCATAAACAATCTGGGTCAGTGCTATCGGGATGGTGTCGGCGTGGCCAAAAATGAAGTCGAGGCAATCAGGCTGTTTCACCAGGCATCAGAAAAGAGCAGTCCTGCGGCCAGGTTGAATCTGGGTCTGTGCTACCAACATGGCACCGGCGTGCCCAAAGATGACGCCATGGCAGCCACCTGGTTTCAACGGGCGGCAAAGCTGGGCGACGCTACAGCCCTCAATCAACTGGGACGCTGCCATCAGGATGGCAGGGGTGTAGATAAGGATGACGCCAAAGCCGTCACACAGTTTGAGCAGGCCGTTGACATGGGCAACTCGGTGGCCATGGTCAATCTGGGTCTGTGCTATCTGCATGGCAACGGCGTGGCCAGCGATGCAGTGAAGGCCGTGCAACTGTTTCAACGGGCCGCTGCCCAGGACAATGCCGCGGCCATCTGCCAACTGGGCCGGTGCTATGAGTTTGGTACCGGCGCGATCAAAAATGAAGCGCGGGCAGCGGCACTGTATCAACAGGCGGCCGCCCTTGGCAGCACCAATGCCATTTTTAACCTGGCCATGTGCTATGAGTATGGCAAAGGCGTGCCCAAGGATGAAATGAAGGCCGTTATCCTGTTTGAAAAAGCGGCCAATCAGGGACTCGCCCGGGCTATCGTCAATCTGGGATTCTGTTGCGACCTTGGCCGCGGCGTGACCAAAGATGAAGCCAGGGCTGCAGAACTTTATCTGCAGGCCTCTGAACTGGGAAACATGACCGCCAGAACCAATCTGGGTGTGTGCTATGAATATGGCAAAGGCGTGCCCAAAGATAACGTGAAAGCAGCCAAACTCTATCAGGAGGCAACAGATCAGGGTCACGCAGCGGCCATCAATAATCTGGGACGCTGCTATGAAGATGGCATCGGCGTGGATAAAGATGAGGAAATCGCCGCCGCGCATTACCGGCAGGCAGCACATCAGCACAACGCGACGGGATACGCGAATCTGGCCATGTGCTACGAGCTAGGCAAAGGCGTTGACAAAAATGAAGAAAAGGCTTTCGCCTATTATGAGCTTGCTGCTGATCGGGGCAACCTTACTGCCCTCAATAATCTGGGTCTGTGCTACAAGAATGGCATTGGCGTAGCCAAAAATGAAGCGCAAGCGACTAAATACTTTATGCAGGCCGCTGAAAAGGAAGAAGCGAATGCGCTCAACAATCTGGGCCTGTGCTATGAATATGGCACCGGCGTACTCCAGGATGAAGCGATGGCAGCGAAACTCTATCTCCAGGCAGCAGATCTGGGAAACATCGCGGCCCTTAATAATCTGGGGGTATGCTATTTATATGGCAAAGGCGTGCCTAAAAATGAAGATCAGGCCGCATTGCAGTATCAAGAGGCGGCGCATCGGGGTCATGTTCAAGCCAACTTTAATTTAGGCGTGTGTTATTTACATGGTACAGGGGTACAACAAAATGACAGTCGGGCGGCTTACTATTTTTTACAAGCCTATCAGGCGGGATATCTACAAGCTGGTTTGGCCTTAAATATACTCTATGCTCTTGATGTTGTGTCCTTAGAACTTATGGAGCAGGCTGATGCCGTTGCGCATAAGCAAAAGATAGCCACATTTGATCAGTTACATCAGGCAATCACCGACGACAACCTGGAAGCGATCAAACGATGGGGCCATGCTGACAACATTAATCAGCGCTATGGCACTGATCAACTGACACCACTCATGTATGTTCTGAAAGAAAAAAAATGGATGGCAGCACGGGAATTACTTCGGCTGGGAGCCGATGTCAGCCTCACAGACCGTAAGTATGGAACGGTGTTTGATAATATGGACCCCGACTTTGCCATCGAGCTGCTGGCACAGCGCCCCCGAGTCAGTCGTCAGAGAATTGAGCAGATTATTCAGGATTGCCTGGCAGGCTATCAACCCGACAATCAGCACGTCTCTGAAAATCTGATTGTGCTCAATCATGCGGTTGGCTTATTAATTGGCGTGGGCAATTGTGCCCAGCTATTATTTAAAAATAAAGAGATTTATCTGGCGCATTTAAACTCCAGAAAACTTTATCCCAGCCAAATTTTTGAGGGCATGATGCCCAGTGACGTTTGGGCTCTCAAAATCTTCGACAATTTACGGCTCATCATGCTACTTCATCACGGTCAGCTGGACATGAAGAATAGCGATACTCAACAACTCAGAAGCCAACTCACCGGAGAAATTGTGGTGGCCACGGAATTGACGAAATGGGAAGAGCTATCCAATTACTCCAGCTATCTCGATCCCGGTAAGGTATCTGTTGAGAAAATTGTCGCCATCAATCAAGCCGTCGTGGCTAATTTTATCGTTCATCTGGGGGAATTGGCTGACGGTAACGAAATGCTTTATCGTACAGGTTACCTGAGCGGATCAGAAGACAACGACCTAAAACAATTCATTCCCGATTCTGGTCATTGTATTTATGTGGCGTTTCATCGCCGTGGTGATGAACTCGTCGTCCGGGTGGATAACTTATGGGAAGGCGATATCGCTGGCAAGCACCGACGCAGTGGTAATCAAACTCATCGTGTTCCGCATCAGGATAAATACTATCCCTATCTGGTCAGAGTTCTCCCTATGCAGGGATTGGATAATCTTAAACCATATGTGCTGAGTTTATTAAATATCAGAAAATTGACTTATGAAAAAGTTCTGCCACAAATTTACTTGCCGCACAGTCAGTCACAAATTGGTCGTTACAATTTCCCTGATTGCGGACCGCAACGCATCGGCAATTGCACCGCGAAAAATTATTATGTCGGGGAATTATATCGCTTAGGTCGACCACTGCTGCACCAACTGCGAGTGAAAGAAAAAGGCCTCGTCACAGACATTCAGAAAAACACTCTGCCGAAAATGGTCGAGCAAAATCAGCGGGCGCAAAAGTTGCCTCTGCGCGGAGGACCCGAGTTGCCACCTGTGCCTCTGCCCAGCCATGAACAACTCTTGAAAAAAATGGCGGCTTGCCTGCAAGTCCATGAACGGGAAGTGCGCGAGGGCTGCGTGGTTGAACAAACCCTGGTGGGTCTGGCAGGAATTACGGCCAGTCAAGCCCGTGCTTTGTTCAGAAGGGATGAGAATGGCAACACCAGCTTTATTCTGGCGCTGACGGAGTCGGAATCGATAGCCTTCCACGCTTATTACAGCGAGCACTATCCGGAGTTGATACTCCAGAGCATCCAGCAATCGGATACCGAGGTCCGGGTTGTTGTCAGTACCCACTGTTTGTTGGATCAGGTTGTGCCTGCCATGGGAAAACAGCGCAGCAACCATGGCGTTCAATCGTAGCGGTTGGTATTTCATCGACGACAAATCTGCTTTAAATTAGCAGCAGGACGACAGACTTCTTAACCGGAGTCTGTCGGCGGGTATAACCGTGCAGTTTAATCATATGCCAACTTTGGACAACGATAACCGTGACGATTATACGAGTGCATTTCATTCTCATCCAAAGGGCTGCGGGTATAGGCAGCCATAGGCCAATCTCTTTTTGAATTGAGGTTAAGCCATTGCGGACCAATGAAGTACTCAAGAAAGGAACTGGTTGTCAGGCGGATTCCTTTAAAATACAGATCTCCTAAAAAATGAATGGCATCTATGATTTCATTTCTTGTTGGATGAAAATCATCTGGCTGAGCAGGCAACTGTCCCGCATTGATGTCCCGCACCATCCTATCTATTTTTTTGGGTTGGACGGCACCGTGTTTCGTCATAACCGTTCTGAGCTTGTAGGGACTTATCCGATAGAGATCCTGCTTATTATCCTGTGTAATTTGTTCCCACTGTTCTAATGTTAACGCCAGTTTACTAATATTTATTAATTCTAAACCATCGGGAATATAAAATTGAAAGGTCAGTGGATCCCAAAAAGCGCGGCAATAACCATCTTGCGTCTTGTGTTTTGGGTTATTACTGATGAATTTTGCCCCTGCGGCCATGAGTTGTTTTGTAATTAGGTCATCAAGATGTTGATCTGTGGTGTAGCGATTATTTTCTCCGGAGATCATATTGATGAACAAGGTATATCCAGAACGGAAGATCATGTGATCGAGTATCTCATCGGTTAACTGGGTGGAATTTTTTTTCAGAAATGGTTCTGTTTCTTCACTATCTTCTTCGTCGGCCCGTTCTGCCTTGCGGATGAGTAATTCAGCCTCTCGCTTCATGGCATTCGCCAGCATATCCAGTCCCTTGGGGTCCAAATCGATGTAACCGGCCATCATGGCGCCCAATATCAAGCGTGGCGTGCTGCCATTTTGATTGCCCACGGTCAGGGATGGATTACCCCAATGGCATTGAACTTCGAGAGGATAGAGTAAATTCTGAAAAACTGCTTTCGTCGACTTGTCAAGTCGACCGCACAGCTCAGAGCGTAATTGTTGGGTTGCTGAAAAACAGACATTCTCGGGTAATGCTTGAGCCAGATCATTTAAGGATAAGTCAGGAAAAAATTGGACCAATGCGTCATTTCCCTCACAATCATCCGATTCGATCAGTAAACTTAGTCCATTCCCACGCATCCCAGATAACCTATATGCCGTGTTGTTAAATAAAAATCGAATTTCTTGACTACCTTGTTTCATGGATTTCAGGGCGTGAATGATATAATTAATGGGGTTGCCTTTGACCACATTTTTTTCCTCGTTCGTCCAGAGTTCGCAAACATTTTTTGCTCCCACTAACATCCTATGCAAATCACCTGAGGCAATAGCTATAACGGTATCGCATACCATTTTATTGGAAACCATGACGGGATCGAGCGGGCACTTAATGACAGGGACTATGCTCACCTCATCATTCCCGACTTCAATTTCCACGTCATAAGGCCCAACCTTCAATTCCTCCAACTGCCCATGAAAAACTCGTTGTTCCAGCTGATCAGAAACCGCGGCGGGAACAACGCTCCTTTCGTCATTGTTGAATTTAATTTCCACGTCATACGGCCCCACATTCAATTCCTCAATCTCCCCCTGCGGAATTCTTTGCTCCAACATCGCCAGACTTAAGCCGTGGAATGAGTGCACATGCAAGTCTTGGCCTTCTTTCGCGTCCCCATCAATGCACAAAATCATTCCAAGAAGGACATGACTTTCATTGTAAACCTCCTTTAATTTATAGGACTGATGATCAAAAATAAAATGAATTTCTGTCGCACCAGGTCCTCTGGATTTTATTTTGTGAATCAGATCACTGACCGATGCCCCTTTGACCTGCATTTTCCCCTCAACCGTACAGATGTCATAAATCCCTTTACCGATTAAATACATGCTGTACAGGCTGCCAGAAGCAAAGCCGAGCACTATATCAATGAGCAGTTTGGTGGCAAATTTTTCGGGGTCAGTTTCAAAGTAGGTGGCAGCATCGGTTCTCAGATCTTTTTTTCCGCTGAGGCTGCGTATGAGAGTATTGAGTGAGACAGGGGCGCTGGATGGGCAACACAGGCGAAGCATGGTATTTCCTTTAAGACTCACAGGCTCAGACTGTTGGGGCTGCGCCTGTTCAAGCAGGTGAAAAATTGAACGGGTTGTGCAGCAAGTGCAACTATGAAGGGATGCATGATTGCTGCGGTGAATGCGCGGCACAGAGTCAATGCACCAACCGCAACAACTAGGGTAGTTACCACACAAAAGAGTTCCCGGAAAAAGCACGAAAAATCATCAACAACTAATCATCATCAACTTATTCGTACATTTTTCTGTGCCCGGAATGTTCTCTGGGCAATCTCCAGGGAAGCGCAGATTAAATCCCTGCCGCTACTCCGGCTTGACTTTCTAATTGAGAATGATTATCATCTCTACTTGAGAATGAGTCTCACTTAGATAATCTTCCGGAACCCCTTATGCTTAAACCTGCCCTGCTTGCCACCTTCACCCTGCTGTGCGCCTTCAGCGCTCATGCCCAAGACTATGTCATCACCATCAAAGCGCATCAGTTTTCCCCTAAAGAGCTGACCGTTCCGGCTGGTGTCAAAGTCAAACTGATCATCAAAAACGAAGATGCCACTCCGGCCGAATTTGAAAGCAATGATTTTGACCGGGAAAAAATCGTCAGCGCCAAAAGTGAAATCAGCGTGTTTATCGGACCACTCGATCCCGGTCGTTATGCTTACTTCGATGACTTCCATCCGGATACCACCACCGGCGTGATTATTGCCAAAGCGGCGACCGGAGCGGCTTTATGAAACGCCTGCCATCCATTCTCCCGGGTGCTGGATTACTGAGCCTGTTACTGCTGGGTGCCGTCGGCAACAGCGCGGCATTTGGTCTGGATGAAATTTATACACCGAACGCCGAATACCGCGAAATATCGATCGAATACAGCCGTTCCGGCGCCTTTGATCCGCGTGCAGCGCTTAATGGCGCCCAGAGCGGCGAATTCACCCTCGAAGCCGGTGTCACGCCACGGTTGCAGCTCGAAGTCAGCGGACAGTCATCCAAAGATCCCGGTTCGGCCATGCAATTGCAGGCACGCGAAATTGAAGCACGCTATCAATTGCTCGAATCCGGTGAATACTGGCTCGATGCAGGTGTACTGCTGGCTTACGCGAATTCCACCTTGAGTGGTCAGGCCGATTCACTGGAAATGAAATTGCTGCTCAAAAATGACAGCGGCAAGTTTACCCATACCGCCAATATTGGTTTTTCTCAGGATGTCGGTCGTTATGCAGAACACAGCGGCGGACCGGATTGGGCTTTTTTGTGGAACAGCCGTTACCGTTTCAGCAGCGCGTTTCAGCCGGGTATCGAGCTGCAGAGTGGTTTGGGACAGCATGCTCAACTGGGGCACTTCAATGAGCAGGAACATTATCTGGGCCCGTCCATTTATGGCAAGCTGTTCAATCATCTGAAATACCAGGCTGCTTATCTGTACGGTATCAGCGACCCGGCCGCACGTCATGCGCTGCGTTTGCTGGTGGAATATGAAAACCACTTTTAAACCAGGGGCTTCCCCAATTGCCTGAGCCGCGCCGGAGTAACCCCATACAGTTGATGAAAACTGGCGGTCATGTGACTTTGACCTTTGAAGCCGCAATCGTTGGCTATGCGGGCAATCGACAGATCGGTGCGCAAGAGCAGTTCGCGTACCCGCTCCAAACGCAGACGATGGATATAGCGGTGCGGAGGCGAGCCCATGGCTTGCTGAAACACGCGCCGGAAATGCGATTCACTCACCCCCATTTGCTGTGCCAGTGTGGCCGCACTCAGTTGTTCGTGCAGATGGCGGCGTATCCAGCTGAGCACCTGTTCCATGCGACCCAACTGAACATTGTCGGGCCGGATGCGGACGCTGCCCGCACCTTCAAGCACACGACAACACTGCTCCGTCATCAGCAGCGCCAGGCGCGCCAGATACTCCTGGTCGTGTCCGCTGCCACGCTGTAATTCATCGACGATTTGTTGCGCCAGCGCACTGACCAACGGATCGGTAAATGCCTGCAACTGGCGCGCATGCTGCACCAGTTGCTGCAGACGTGCGGCCGTGCCGCTGCTGACATCGGGAAAATAAAAAATTGCCACATCGACTGCACCACCAAACATCCATTCGGTCGGACAGTTGGCTGGCAGCAGACCGGATTGACTGGGAATAAAGTCACGCCCGTTGCCACTTTTACGCCCTTCGGAGGCGCGCGCACCACCCAAATGGCAGGCCAGCACCAACATCGGAATGGCCGGAATCTGCCGCTGAGTCAGGTGAATAAAATAACGTTCGGCATGCAGCGACACGGCGCCGCCTATGTCAGCACTGACCAGCGGACGCACTCCGAGCATGTTACTAACCTGATCCCATACAGCCATAATGATTTTCCAATGCGTACAAATGAGCGGATTTCGACAAAAACACACTCATATTACACTACTGGAGTAAGATCAATCCGGCAAACTAGCCTGACTAAATAAAACAATACCAGGAGACCAGCTGATGCAACCATTACACCACCCAGGGCTTTCGGCCGCCATCGATCGTGAGTGGCTGCAGCATAAAAAATATTATTTCCTGATTTCCTTTCTGCTGCCGATTACGCCGCTGCTGCTTGGTCTGATTGCGCTGCAGTTGCATCAAGGGTGGTGGTTTTGGGGGATTTTACCTATCGGCTATCTGCTGCTGCCGCTGCTCGATCAGTTGCTCGGCAAAGATCAGGTCAATCCATCGGCAGAACAGAGCGAACTGCTAAAACAAGACAAGTTTTATGTCTATATCCTGTATGGCATCGTGCTCATGAATTGGCTCTCGCTCATCGGCACGGGTTATATTATTTCGCATGCCCACTGGCGTTGGTTTGAGATTGCCGGTGCAGCGCTCAGCATTGGCCTCATCAATGGTGTGGCACTGACCGCAGGACATGAACTCGGCCACAAGGTTACCGACAAAGGACAGACTCTGGCAGGCAAACTGGTGCTGGCCTGCTGTGCTTATGGGCATTTTATTGTCGAACACAACAAGGGCCACCACAAAAATGTCGCCACCCCGGAAGATCCGGCCTCGTCGCGCATGGGTGAGAGCATTTATCAGTTTGTGCAACGCGAAATTCCCGGTACGCTCAAACGGGCACTGGGGCTGGAAGCGCAACGCCTGCAGCGTCAGGGCAAACCGTGGTGGTCGTTGCAGAATGAAATTCTGCAACAATGGTTGCTGGCACTGTCGGTGTTTGCCATCATGATTGCCTGCTGGGGTGTGGTGATGCTGCCGTTTTTACTGATCTCTTGCGCCTTTGGCTGGTGGCAGCTGACGTCGGCCAATTATGTCGAGCATTACGGTTTGCTGCGTCAAAAAGATGAACAGCAGCGTTATCTGCGCTGTGAACCCAGACATTCGTGGAACAGCAATTTCAAACTCTCCAACCTGTTACTGGTGCATCTGCAGCGCCATTCGGATCACCATGCACATCCGACCCGTCCGTATCAGACGCTGCTCGATTATGACGATATTCCCCAGCTGCCACAGGGCTATTTCGGTATGTTTTTGATCGCACTGATTCCATCCTGGTGGTTTGCAGTGATGAATCCCCGGGTGGTCAACTGGGCACATGGCGATATGAATCTGGTCAATATCGACCCGGCACAGCGGGAAGTAATTTTTGCGCGCTATCATCATCCTTTTGAACAGGGCAAAGCATGAGTCGTTTTCAGTGTCCGCAATGCGGCTATATTTATGACGAACAGCATGGCTGCCCGCACGAAGGGTATCCAGCCGGAACCCCGTGGTCAGCCATACCGGAGGATTTCTCCTGCCCGGAATGTTTTGTGCGCGAAAAACCGGATTTTGTGGCGTTGGATGTAAATCCATAGCCAATTAGCGCCAGCCCTAGTAAACTCATCCACTTACTTCTTCGCGGATATTTTCACTATGGCTGTTTCTCTGGACAATTTACTCGTTATCGGGATTTCTTCGCGTGCGCTGTTTGATCTGGAATCGGAGCAGCAGTTGTATCAGGATCAGGGTCTCGTCAGCTACCGCCGCCATCAGCTGGCACATGAAAACACTTTGCTGCAACCCGGGGCCGGCTTTCATCTGGTGCAGGCGCTGTTAAAACTCAATACCCTCACACCAGGCAAGCGGCTGGTGGAAGTGGTGATCATGTCGCGCAATTCGTCAGAAACCTCGCTGCGCATTTTTAATTCCATTCATCACTACGGGCTCGACATTACCCGCGCAGCACTCACCGGCGGTGAACCGCTGGCACCTTACTTAAAAGCGTTTAATGTCAGTCTGTTTTTATCCCGTCACGAACAGGATGTGCAGGCCGCTGCCAATGCCGGTGTGGCCGCAGCGCAGCTGTATCCGCAACCGGCAACAGCCATGCAGGAACTGGATCAGATCCGGATTGCGTTTGATGGCGACGCGGTGATTTTTTCCGATGCGTCAGAACGAATATATCAACAACAGGGCGTGGAAGCGTTCGAGCAGCATGAACGTGAAAATGCCCGCAATCCCATGGCAGCCGGTCCGTTTGCACCACTGTTAAAAGCACTGGCGTTTATCCAGTCGCAGTTCACCAGCGCACATCGTTCGCCCATCCGCACGGCGCTCGTCACCGCCCGCGCCTCACCAGCCCATGAACGGGTAATCCGCACCCTGCGTGCCTGGGATGTACAGATTGATGAAACCTTTTTTATGGGCGGGGTAGAAAAATCGGCCGTACTGGCGGCGTTTGGACCACATATGTTTTTTGATGACCAGCACGGCCACTGCCAGCTCGCTGCTGCACTGGTGCCAACCGGACGGGTACCGGTGGCAACGCAGTCATGAGGGCGGCATTGACATCGCTGGCGCTATTTTGCAAAGTGGTCGACAACTTTGGTGACATCGGCATTTGCTGGCGGCTGGCGCGGCAGTTGCAGCAGGAACACGGCATCGAAGTGACTCTGTGGGTTGATGATCTGCTCAGTTTTCAGCGCCTGTGTCCTGAAGTCCGGCCAGAGCTGGCTGTGCAGCACATTAACGGCATCCGGATACAGCACTGGCGTGACCAGCTGGGGGTGTTTACCCCGGAGCAGATCGCCGATATCGTGATTGAATTTTTTGCCTGTGATATCCCACCGGGCTATATCAATGCCATGGCGCAGTGTGCTGTGACACCGGTGTGGTTCAATCTGGAAGGTTTGAGTGCCGAAGCCTGGGTTGAAGGCTGTCACGCGCTGTCGTCACCGCACGGCAGCCTGCCCTTGACCAAATATTTTTTCTTTCCCGGCTTTAATGCCAACACCGGCGGCTTGCTGCTGGAAGCCGACTTGGTGTCTCGTCGTCAACAATTCCAGCAACAACCCGGCGAGCGGGAACAATTTCTCGCGCGTCTGGGCGTCACGCCTGCGGAAATGGCAGCGCTGACGGTGTCGCTGTTTTGTTATCCGCATGCACCCGTTGCCGAATTACTGTCGGCGTGGGAGCAGCAAGAGCAAGCGCTCACCTGCCTGGTGCCCGAAGGCGTGGCCAGCGACAGCGTCAGTGCCTTTCTGGGACAGAGCGCCCGCGCCGGTTGCAGTGCCACCCGGGGGGCGCTGACGCTGCGGGTGATCCCGTTTTTGCCGCAGCAGGATTATGACCGGTTGCTGTGGTCGTGCGACTGCAATTTTGTCCGTGGTGAAGATTCATTTGTCCGCGCACAGTGGGCCGGGCGTGCCTTTATCTGGCATATCTATCCACAGGATGAAAATCTGCATCACGTTAAACTGAAGGCGTTTTTGCGGTGTCATTCCGCTCAGACAGACAGCCTGACAGCGTTGTCGCTGGGCTGGAATCAGGTCAGCCCGGTGAAGTTGAGTCAAGTGTGGTCAGAATTTCAAGCAGAGTTGCCAAAAATTGCCTTGTTGTCAGCAGACTGGCAGCGCCAAATGCAACTCCATGGCGATTTGGCCAGTAATTTGCTCAAATTTGCACAAACAGTTCGTAAGAGTGCCGCGATTTAAGTTAAAATGCAGGGCTATTTTTTAACGCATTTTAAAATTCATTCGCCTGCCTGCCTGTGCTTTTCTCGCGTCAGGGGATTTTTAAGTAACCTTCTTTTTTACGACTACTCGCTATGAAACCTGCAAAAGAAATTCGTGTTGGCAATATCATTATGGTTGACAGCAAACCTATGATCATTTTGCGTTCTGATGTTAACGGTTCAAGCCGCACGGGCTTCACCTACAAATGGAAAATGAAAAATCTGCTGACGAACAGTCCTCAGGAAAACGTATTCCGCGGTGACGACAAGTTTGACGTGGTCGTACTGGATAAAAAAGAAGTGACGTATTCTTATTTTGCCGATCCTTTGTTTGTTTTCATGGATACCGATTACGAACAGTATGAAATCGAAGGCGAAAACCTCGGTGACGCGCTGCACTACCTTAAAGACGGCATGTCTTGCGAAGCGGTGTTTTATGATGGCAAGGCAATTTCGGTTGAATTGCCAACCACTATCGTGCGTCAGATCGTGTACTCGGAACCAGCTGTCAAAGGCAATACTTCAGGCAACGTCTTGAAAGAAGCCCGGATTGAAAATGCCATCGAAGCTAATCAGCACATCGTTCAGGTGCCGCTGTTTGTCAGCCAGGATGACATGATTGAAATCGACACCCGTACCAACGAATACAAAAAAGTCGTGCGCAACTAATACGAAAAATGCTGTAGGGTGTATTAGCCCATGGGGCGTAATACACCCTGTGGCTAAATTACGGTTAATGGTGTATTACGCCCTTCGGGCTAATACACCCTACCTTTATACAGGTACAATGCACACTTCCATTTCCGCCTGCCCTTATCCGTGTTGATTCCATTTCGTTTGTATCGCTGCTGCGCTGCTGTTCTATTCATACTGATGTTGTGCGCAGGCAGCACCTGTCAGGCGCAGACGCAACCGATCCGCTTTTTACTCAGTTTTGATGACGGCCCGAGTGCCAGCACATGGAGTAACGGCACCGAAGAAATTCTCACCACGCTGACCAACAATGCGGTGCAAAAAAATATCAAGGGTCTGTTTTTTGTCCAGACACGCAATACCAATGGCGGCGGCAGTGAGCTCGGGCATGCGCTGATTGAACGTGAATGGCAGGAAGGCCATCTGGTGGAATTTCACACCTCCACGCCCAATCATTCAAACCACCGTTTTTTGGATGATGATCAACTACAGCTCTCGCTCGAACATGGCGTCGCCGATTTATCCCGGATCACCGGCTCCGCTCCTAAACTGGTGCGCCCGCCGTTCTGGAATTACGACGAGCGTACGTTTGCCGCTTATCAAAAAAACGGTATGCAGGTTTTGCTTACCGATCTGAGTGCCAATGACGGAAAAATCTGGGGCGTGAATTTCAGCCTGCACAAACACAGCAATATGCTGGAACAACTCGCGCAGGTGCGGGAAAAATGGCGCGCCGGAAATATGCCGGTGATTGATGGCTGCGTACCGGTGGTGGTGACTTTCCACGATATTAATACGTATACAGCGCATCATCTGGAAGAATATCTGCACATCCTGCTGCAAGTGGCGGCTGAACTCGACATGCCTACGAGCGAGCTGCCGTTTTATAACCAGCGTGCTGAACTCGAGCGTGCCGCACTGGCCAGTGCCATGCACGACACCTCGATCAAACCCCGACTGCCAGGTTTATGGAACTGGTTATGGCAATAATGCCGCCGTTAACTGCGGCCAGCTGAGCGGGCATAATAACGGTAGTTGCTTCAATTGGCCATCGGCAGCCAACGCCACCGAGAGCGCCTCGTGCGCCAGCACATAGTCATGGTGATCAGTGCTGGCACCAAGTTTATACCGGGCTTCCTTCTGGCTCCAGAGTCGATAAAAACCACTCATTTGCTGCTCTGCCGACAGGGCAGAAAATGCGGCCAACTCCCGCGCATCAAATGCCTGACTGGCCAAAGCACTGAAGTTACGTTTCCCATCGAGTACTTCGATATCAAGGCCCACTCGCGTGTGCAGACTGACTGCACAGGCGATCCAGTGGCCGCTGTGCGACAGACTGATGCCAGCTACTGGCACAGGGCCAGGCAACTTGGGGGGCAGATTGCCCTGTTCAGTGAGTGTAATTTCGCTGCAGGGAACTTGCAGCAGTTCGGCGAGCGCATAACGGAGCAACAGTCGGCCCAATAAAAACTGTCGCCTGCGCAATGGTCGCTGAAACCGATGATGACGTTGCAGGGCTGCGGGGCTGAGCAGCTCCAGAAACGGCAACAACTGCTCAACGCCAATCTGTTGGCTGTTGAGCAGCGTGATGTTACTTGTCGGCCAGACGGACAAAATCACCCTTGAAAGCAACTCCGGCCATGATGGCGCCGACATGGCATTCAAACTCGGTGGCGCTGGATTTAACTACATTGTCATAGTTGCTGACAATGTTAATCACGGCATTGGCGCCGAGTTCATGGGCGCGTTTTTGCAGTGACAGCATATCGGACAAAAATACCCAGTTGCAGGCTTTTTCGTTGGATTTGGCAAACGAATTGGTTTTCAGGCTGGTTTGATCGGTGCCTAATTTCTGCACAATTTTAGGTGTCGGCTGGTTACCAAAGTAAAACCGCACCGAATCCCCCAGACGGGATGCTGCATCATTGGCTGCCATTGCGTCGGCTATCGGTAACATGACTGCATTGTCAGCTGCATTAACCGGGAATGCCAGTACGGTACTCAGGGCGAAAACCAGTGTCAGAACGTTTTTCATATTTTTCCTTAAAAATTAAACATTATTAATTGTGCCATTTTTTAAAGATTAATGACGTATTAATTCCACCAAAAGCAAAATTATTTGACATGACGTAGTCGCACTGCAACTCCCGCCCGGTATCCACGATGTAATCGAGCTCGGCGCATTGCGGATCGAGCTGTTTGAGGTTAATGGTGGGCGCAAACCAACCGGCGCGCATCATTTCTATGCTGATCCAGGCTTCCAGCGCGCCGCAGGCACCGAGTGTGTGGCCCATATAGCTTTTGAGCGAACTGATGGGGACGCTGTTGCCAAAAATTTGCTGGGTCGCATGGGATTCAGCAATATCACCCTGCTGGGTTCCGGTACCGTGAGCATTCACATAGCCGATATCGGCAGCCTGCAAACCGGCATCATCGAGCGCTAACTGCATGGCAATTTTCATGGTTTCGGTATTCGGATGGGTAACATGGCAGCCATCGCAATTAGTGCCAAAACCAACCAGTTCAGCATAAATATGCGCGCCACGTGCCTGGGCATGCTCGAATTCCTCCAGTATCAGTGTGCCGGCACCTTCGCCGATAACCAGTCCGTCACGATGGACATCATACGGACTCGGCGTAGTGCCGGGAGCCTCGTTTTTAACGCTGGTGGCAAACAGGGTATCAAACACGGCCGCATCGGCCGCACACAGTTCTTCGGCTCCACCGGCGATCATGGCAGTTTGTCGGCCGCTGCGTATGGCTTCATAAGCATAACCAATGCCCTGACTACCGGAGGTACAGGCACTCGAGGTGGTAATAATGCGACCGGTGATGCCAAAGAAGACGGCGATATTTACCGGTGCAGTATGCGCCATCATTTTGATATAGGTGGTGGCATTGATGCCCTTGGTGGTGTGCTCTTCCATCATGCGCGAAAAATCACCGATGGCGCTCGGTGTGCCGGCCGATGATCCGTAGGACACGCCCATCTGACCGCTTTTGACCAGAGGGCTGTCGAGCAGACCGGCATCGAGCAGTGCCAGTTCACTGGCACGTGCAGCCATGATGGCGATCTTGCCCATGCTGCGGGTGGACTTGCGGTTATATTTATCCGACAGAGTATAGGGTGCAGCCGGCGCACCCAGTTTGGTGTTGAGTCCTTCGTAAATATCCCATTCATGCATGCGCACAATGGCATTGCGGTATTCACCAAGACGCGCACGCACTGTCTGCCAGTCGTTACCCAGCGGGCTGATTCCGGCCATGCCGGTGACAACTACCCGACGTTCCAAATTACGTTTATTCATGCCAGACCTCCATTGACTGAAATCACCTGGCGGGTGACATAGGCTGCATCCGGTTGCAGCAAAAAGCTCACGACAGCGGCGACTTCTTCGGGTTTGCCGATACGGCGTGCGGGTATCATTTTCAGGGCTTCTTCCATAGGGACATCACTGACCATGTCGGTTTCGATCAGACCGGGGGCTACACAGTTGACGGTAATGGCGCGGCTGGCGAGTTCAATGGCCAGTGCTTTGGTGGCACCGATAATGCCGGCCTTGGCGGCACTGTAATTAACTTGCCCGCGATTGCCGATGAGCCCTGATACCGAAGCCAGGGTGACGATACGTGCGGGCTGTTTGCGTCGCACCATTGGCATGATTAAGGGATTGAGGACGTTATAAAAACCATCCAGATTGGTTTTTAACACGATATCCCAGTCTTCACCTGACATCGCCGGAAAGGCATTATCACGCGCCACACCGGCATTGCAGACCACGCCATAATAACAGCCGTGTTGTTCAACATCGGCCAGCAGCAAACTCGCGGCCGCCTCGCGTTCACCGATATCGAACTGCAACACCCGGCAAGAACGTCCCATGGCGGTGATGGTAACCGCAACCTGCTCTGCCTGTTCACGCTGACTTTTACAATGCAGTACGATGTCATAGCCATCCTGAGCCAGACGCAGCGCGATGGCCTTGCCGATTCCGCGCGACGAACCCGTGACCAATACATTTTTATTCATTGTTACCCTTCTCCCTGATTATTCTGTAAAAACTGTTCAGCATTTTCCGGTTGAAACACCGTCACCGTGGCTGTGGCGAGCAGCATTCCGGTGTGCGCCCGGGTAATCCGGCAGTCAAATGCACCCAGACCATTTTCACTTTGCAACACCCGCTGAACCTGTACCTGCAATACACTGCCATTCTGAAAACTGGCGCAATGACATTCATAGCGGCGCGACCCAAGTAAAAATCCCACTTTGACACTGCCACCATCCTCCAGTGCTGCATAGCCGGCAAAGGCAGCAATCGCCTGCGCCATGTATTCAATTCCCACCCAAGCTCCTACGCCGGAGCCATCAAAAAACATACTCGCGGGAGTAATGTTAACTTCCGCCGTGAGCGTTTCCGCTCCTACCTCCAGCACCCGGTCGAGCAGTACCATCGGTGCAGCATGGGGGATCAGGCTGGCAATTTCCGGATAATTCATCACACCCGTCCAAACAGTAAGGCGGCATTGGAACCACCAAAGGCAAATGAATTGCTCAGGGCCCATTGCAGCGGCCGGCCCAGCCCGGTACCCAAAGCCACTGTATTGAGCTGTGGCAGGTCGGTGTCCTGTATACCGTCCCACAAGTGCACCGGTAACTGTCCTGCAGGGTTATCGTCCTGCATGCATATCCAGCACAGACCGGCTTCAATCGCTGCCGCCGCACCGAGCGTATGTCCGGTCAGGGGCTTGGTGGAACTGACCGCCACCTGCTCACCAAACAGGGTATGAATAACGCTGGCTTCCATGGCATCGTTTTGCCGGGTAGCGGTACCATGCAGATTGATATAATCGATCTGCGACGCCTGCACTCCACCGCGGGTCAGTGCCTGCCCGATGGCTAGCAGTGCACCGCTGCCAGCCGGATCAGGGGCTGACATGTGATGGCCGTCAGACGATTCACCCCAACCACACAAGGCCACAGCCGAAGGGTTGCGGCTCATCAAAAACAGTCCCGCGCCTTCACCGATATTAATGCCATTGCGATTGCTGCTCAAAGGATTGCAGACTTCTGCGCTGACCGATTCGAGCGCAGAAAAACCGGCTACGGTAAACGCACACAGGGTGTCGACACCGCCACACAGGACGGCATCACACAAACCCATATTAATTAAACGCGCAGCACTGGCCATGGCTTTGGCACTGGAAGCACAGGCACTGGAATGCGAAAAGGCCGGACCGGCAAGAGCGAGTTCCTGCGCCAGCATTTGTGCGGGTGAGCCCATTTCCTGCTGCTGATAAGCAAACTGTGCTGGCATGACGCCGGTGTCGGCCAGGGTGTAGAGAGCCATTTCGGTTTCTGCTATTCCCGAGGTGGAGGTACCGATTACCACGCCAATGCGATGATGACCAAACTGGGCGATGGCAGCATCCACGGTGGGACGGATTTGTGCCAGTGCTGCCAGCGCCAATTGATTGTTACGACTGCGCTGCGCCAGCGGCCAGTGTTGCATTGAAGGCAGTGGCACCTGTTCCGGCAGAGCGCCCAGAGGCAGGCTGCGGCCTGGTGAGCAGGCCGTGGTGGGCAGTACACCACTGCGCCCGGCCCACAAGCTGGCTTTGATTGCTGCCATAGTGTCGCCCAGTGCACAGAGCATTCCACAGTCATTTAAATACAACATCCAGATCCTTATGAATTGTTAGGCAAAGACTGTATCACCAGAACATAGTGAAAGCGCAGGTTTTCCAGTCTGACGGTGCCTGTCCAGCGCGGCATACTGGTGTAATCGACCAAACAAACCAGCTGATCATCGAGAAACAGTTCGCGCCGCAGAGCGCTGTCTTCAATTCGCCAACCGGGGGGCAAGGCAGCGCGTATGACTGCCAGTGGCCACAGGGTCAGCTGTATATCTTCGAGCACATCTTCGGCATGAACTTGTTGTGGCAACATAACATGACGCCATGAATCGAGTTTTTTACCATCATAATCCAGACTGAGCACGCGCTGGCCAAAAGCCAGTCCAACCAGTTGCAAATGGCCATCATCGACTTCCAGTGCCGCGTCGAGTTCCTCAATTCGTCCATTGCGTTCGACCTTTAAATGCTGTTGCAGCGAAATCGATTGCCCCAGATCGGCTGGTGAGAGCAATAAGCCCAGCCGTGCTGGTAGCGGAGCCGGTGCTTTGGTGGCACAGGCTGCGAGCAGCGCAGACAACAACAGGTTTCTTATTGTGGCGAACATAATGCTTCCAGAGCGGCCAGTCGGCGTTTGGTTTCTTTGACCATAGGATTACTGCTGTCCCAGGCGTATCCGGCCAGAATGGACGCAATCATGCGACGAATTTCCGGTTGATGACCGGGGTAAAAAATAATTTTCTGAAACCCACCGGCATACCAGGATTCAACAAATGCGCGGAAAGTATCGACGCCTTTTTTGAGCGGCAGACTGTATTCCTCATGCCAGTCGATCTGCTCACCGTCGAACTGACGCTGCAGCAGGCCGGCCGCCATGCTGGCCGATTTAAAGGCAATGGTGACGCCGGAAGAAAACACCGGATCAAGAAACTCACCGGCATTGCCCAGCAAGGCATAGCCTTTACCAGCCAGCGACGCCACATTGGCTGAATAGCCGGTAATCTGTCGCACCGGGGTATCCCAGACTGCCTTGGAGAGCAATTCATTCAGAGAGGCATCCTGAGCCACAATGGCTTGCATACGTTCGTGCGGGGTGCCGGAAAACTGTTCCAGAAAAGCTGGCTCGGCGACCACACCCAGAGAACAGCGGCCGTGAGCAAACGGGATCGTCCAGAACCATACATCCGCATGTTGCGGATGCACTGTGACGCGGATTTTATTGCGGTCAAAATCATGGCCGATATGGTCTTCAATATGGGTAAACATGGCGGCGCGCACCGGAAAATTGGAGGGCGTTTCCAGTTGCAGCAGACGCGGCAGGATACGACCGAATCCGCTGGCGTCGAGAATAAAACCAGCTTCAATTTGATACAGTTCACCGGCCGGATTTTTAACACTGACCAGCGGTTTTTCACCCGCCAGATTAACGTTGATAACTTCATGCTGATAACGAATCCGGGCACCGAAACGTTCAGCTTCGTTGGCCAGAATATGATCAAAGGTGCCGCGCTGCACCTGATAGGTAGTACCCCAGCCAGCGGAGTGTTTGTCACGAAAATCAAAGGCAGTATGCTTGCCCTGATGCATAAAGGAAGCGCCGTTTTTAAACTGAAAACCGGCTTCGACTACGGCGCGCAACATGCCGGCCTGCTCCAGGTATTCCATGCTTTGCGGCAGCAGGCTTTCGCCAATAGAAAAACGTGGAAACTGTTCACGCTCGAGCACGACCACCTGACGGCCCTGTTGACGCAGCAGAGCCGCGGCCAGGGAACCGGCCGGGCCAGCACCGATGATGAGGATTTCTGCAGTTTCAACCAACATGAGGGGTTTCTTTTCTAAAAATGGGAACGATGAGCCAGACTAAGGCAATACCGATGAGCATAGTTAAACCAAACGCCTGTAACGCCGGCGTATTGCTCAAACCCAGCAAACCGAAAGACAGCAAGGTGTTGGCGGCCGATAATCCGATCGCCAACCAGGAAGTCGCCATATGGACGCTGGCTTTTTCCTGCATGAAAATACCATAATCGACGCCGATCCCCAACAACAGCATCAGGGCAAGAACATGAAATAATTGTATCGGCTGGTGAGTAAAGCCAAGGATGGCCAGCGTCAGCAGACTCGCCAGCGCGGTCGGTGCCAGTACCCGCCAGCTGTCTTTGCGGTAGCGGGTCAGTAACAAACCAAATACCAGCAGATAAGAACAAGCCACCACCCAGGCCATGTAATAGCGGTACTGCCCAAGGACGGAGGAAATTTCATGTACCTTGTCAACCCACTGCACGCCTTCCATTCCCGTCGCGGCCTGCTGCACTACCGGCAGGCTGGCGTTGGACAGGCCACGCAGGGCGACGATACTGGCATAGACATGGTTGGTTTCACCGAGCCACAGATGACGCCATGGCTCACTCGAAGGACTGGTTAAAAATTCTTCCAGGGTAAACAGCGCGCCCTTTTGACGTAAATGGCTGGCCGTCTCGGTACTCCACTGACTGTCTTCCCCCAGTTGTCGCGCCACGGCATTCAGTGCACCGGATGGGCTGAACAGTTTATCCTGCAACAGTTCCAGACGCTGCTGCTGCAGCCGGGCCGAGGGCACCCAGTTGGACATGGCCTGATAACCACTGATGGTATGTTGTTCAATTAAGGGATCGAGATGTTTTTTGAGCGCCTCTTCGCGCTGCAACACCTGTTCGGCACTGCTGCCGCGCACCAGAAAATATTGTACCGGAGTGGGTGCGTCGAGTAATTTGCTCAGTTTAATCTGGTCGCTGATAAGGTGTTTAGGTGAATTTTGCAGCGAGCGGATATCATCGTTGACGCTCAGCTGCGTCATACCCCAGCCACCCAGAACAATCGCCAGCACTGCCGCCGCCAGAGAAATGCTATTGCTGTGCCAGCGCGGCCAGTGGTTGAGTAATGCCACATAGCGTCGCACCAGCCATCCGCTGGAGAGTTTGCCGCCGGAGACCATCAAGGGAAACCAGCAAATCACGGTCAGCCAGGCAAAGATCAGACCGAGAGCAGAAAACACCGCCATGGAACGCAAACCGGGGAACGGGGTAAACGCCAGACCCAGATAACCAATCACCGCAGCCAGCAGAGTCAACCCCAGCGACGGTAGCAGGCGTTTAAGCAGTGCCGGTGATGACAGTTGTTCGTCGGCGGTGAGTCGGTTGCAGAGAAAATAAATACCGTAGTCCTGAGCCACACCGATCAAACTGGCACCAAACACCAGCGTGAGTAAATGGATGCGTTCAAATAACAGCCAGCACACCGAAAGCGAACCCAGACAGCCGATGAGGATGGACAGTAAAATCAGCACGATCGGCTTGAGCGAATGGAAGGTGGTCCACATGAGCAAAATAATGCCCAGCAGCGAACCGAGTCCAATAGTGAAGACTTCGCCTGCGGCCTGCTCACCGGCTGCGGCCGCATGCAGCACCACACCGGCGGTAATGACCTCTACTTGCGGCACGGACAGCGTAGCCTGATGGCTGGCCTGGGTCAGCACGGCGGTCACGTTTTGCTGGGTTGCACGGGTAAATACCGAGCCCTTGATTGTCATCGACAGCAAAACATATTGGCGCTGACCATCAGAAACAAACAGATAACCGTCACGGGGTCGTACCGGTGTTTCCTGCGCCCGCTGCTGCACCCAGGAGGTAAACAGGCCGAGCGGATCATCGCGCCAGGCACCCAGTTTGGGGCCGGAAAATGGCGCGTATAAATTACGCAGTGCACTCTCGACCCAGAATTGCGGCGGCTGGGTGCGCAGATGTTGTTCTTGCTCACTGGTCAGCAACACCAGGCTGTGTTGCTGAAATTTTTCCAGCCAGTCGTGCTGGGTCTGATCGGTGAGCTGGGTCAAGCTCAACAATTCCGGCTTGCCGGCCACCACGGAACTGTAAGCATCGGCCGCCTGTTTAGCCTGCTGCCAGTCGGTTGCGCCAATTAACACAATCACTCGCTGCTGCGCTGCATCGACCATATGGGAAAACGATTGCTGTAATACCGGGTCGCGTTTTTGCACTGGCAACAGTGCCATGATGTCGGTATCGGGCACGATACGTTGCACCAGCCATAGCCAGACATTATGACCAATCAGCAGGGCAACGATGAATGCCCACAGCAAGGCGATTTTTTTCAAAATAGCGCCACTTCTTCCGGCAGCATGGCGGCATCGCCAGTCTGGATGGCAGAAAACACGATCACGGTATGGTCGCCACTGGCTTCATTGATGTGAATGGTTTTGACGTACGCGCCGCCTTCGAGGCTGATAGCACCGATGGCTTTGGCCAGTGCCGGTTGTTTGGCGGTCAGTGCCACGCTCCAGCTGTTGTCACCTGCCTTGCCATCGACCTCAAACAGATTGCCCAACTGACCCAGATCACCGGCGAGCAGAGAAAACAGTACACTGTTGATCATCCGTACGGTCGGCTCCTGCCTGGCATCGAGACGCATGGCGACACGGTCACCCTGATAATTAACAATTTCATCGCGCGTCAGTCGCAGAGTATTGGGAAACGGTTGCAGGGTACGCCATAAAATTCCCTTGCCCGTGACGACGCAAAAGCGTCCATTGGAAGCCAGTGGTTTTTTAATTCCGGTGAGCTGTTTGCTCTGATCAAAGCGACCACACAAAATAGCCGGCTTGGCCAGCATGGTCTGGATCTTTACTGTCACCGGTTCAGCCGCCTGCGCCAGAGCGGCCCCCAACAGTAAAATGACTGTCACAATCTTACGCATGGTTCCACTCCTAATTTTTGCAACAAGATAGCCGGAGAGGCAAAGCACATTTCGCCACTGCCGATCTCCACCGCCACCTGGGTGGTGCTGGCACGGGTCAGACGCTGTCCTGTGGCGGCATCACTGATGAGGTAATTGATTTTCAAACGGCTTTCCCACTCCACAATATCGGCCCGCAAGGTAAGTCGCTGGGCAAAGCGCGCAGGATTAATGTAACGCACCTGCAAGTCAATCACCGGCCAGGCAAAACCAGATTCTTTCATGGTTTCATAGTTGTAGCCAATTTTATTGAGCAACTCACAGCGGACAATTTCCAGATATTTGATGTAATTGCCGTGCCAGACGATGTGCATCGGATCGAGATCATAAAACTGTACCTCGAGTTCGGATTCAGCCCACCAGCGTGAGGAGAGCGCCTGCCTACGCATACAGATTCCAGCTCTGTTCGCGGATACGGGTCAGCATTAAACGCAGATCTGGCTCGAGTCTGCGGTCTTCGTTAATTTCAGCGATATCAGCCGACAGCAGTTGCATCATCTCAGCCAGATTAGCTTCCGGCTGCACTGCCGGATTGAGGCGACAACGTAACCAGACACCCTGACGCACCGTAATCAGCAAGGCTGCCACTACCTGTTCAGTCAATTCCAGTACCCGCAGACAATCGCGTGCAGCGATGGTACCCATGCTGACTTTATCCTGATTGTGGCATTCGGTTGAACGCGAAAATACCGAGGCTGGCATCGTCAGTTTGAGCGCTTCGGCGGTCCAGGCGGAAGAGCTGATCTGCAGTGCTTTCAAACCATGATTGATGGCCGCACGCGGACCCCGGGCACCGGACAGATTGGATGGCAGATCGTGGTTGTAACGGCTGTCCACCAGTAAGGCCATTTGACGGTCGAGTAAATCGGCCAGATTGGCGACCGCGTTTTTCATGCCATCCATGACAAAGGCAATATGGCCACCATAAAAATGGCCGCCATGCAAAACATGTTCAGCTTCGGCATCGATGATGGGATTATCGTTGGCGCTGTTAAGTTCGTTTTCTATCATCTGGCGGAAGAATGGCAGTGAATCCGCCAGCACACCGATGACATGCGGAGCACAGCGGATCGAATAACGGTCCTGCAGGCGCTTGCCATTACGTTCGGTCTGTTCACACTGCAAATCCTCACGCAGCCAGGCCGCAACCTGTTGCATACCAGGATGAGGTTTGACCGAAAACAGCGTGGCATCAAAATGAGTGGCATTGCCATCGAGTGCAAACGAAGCCATGGCCGTAATACGGGTGCATAAACGGGTCAGATATTGGGCACGCTCATAGGCCAGACAGGCCAGTGCCGTCATCACCGCCGTGCCATTCATGATCGCCAAACCTTCTTTGGGACGCAAACGCAGTGGTGTAATGCCTGCTGACTGCAAGGCTTGCTGTGCGCTTTGTTCGCGACCATCGTGCCAGACTTCACGCTCGCCACACAAGACCGCGGCCAGATACGACAGCGGGGTTAAGTCACCACTGGCGCCGACCGAACCTTCGGAAGGAATCAGCGGCAAAATATTTTGCTGCAGCAAACGGGTGATTTGTTCAAGCAAACCTACCGACACACCGGAATAGCCTTTGGAGAGTGAAGTCAGCCGCACTGCCATGATGGCGCGGGTTTGCGCCGGGGTAAAATGCTGACCCAGTCCGCAGCCGTGATAGGTATACAAATGATGCGGCAGTTCGGCCACCAGTTCAGGCGGCACCACTACCGTACAGGAGTCGCCATAACCGGTAGTGACGCCATAAATAATGCCATCTTCGGCCAGCAGACGGTCAAGGAAATCAGCACCGCGGGTAATGGCAGCCCGAAACGCCGGATCGGCTGACAGGGTCGCTGTCGCTGTGCCCTGGGCAATGGCGACGATATCTTCAATGCGCAAACGCGACTGATCGAAGGTAACGGCAGTAGGTAAATTAGCTTGTTGCATCAGTGTGTTCCAGTTCAGGTAAGTGCCAGTAATCATAAAAATTAAACCATTCCAACGGCGCACTCAGGCAGTGCGCTTCCAGTCTGGAGGCATAATCAGCCGCCAATTCAGCGAGTGCCTGATCCCGTCCTTTACGAGGCAAAGAGAAAGATTCACTTAGTAACTCAAAATGAATTTCACTGTGCTGCGCATCGCGCCGCTGAGAAAACAACATGTATAGCGGACATTGCAAAATCGCTCCCAGTACATACGGGCCTATCGGAAACGCCGCTGGCTGACCGAGAAAATTGGCCAGCACCACTCTGGGATGAGGTGCCACCGGAATGCGGTCACCGGCAATCACGATGAATTCACCTGCGGCGACTTTTTGCGCCAGAATGATGGCCGTTGCCGGCGTCATTTCAGTCACCTGCAACAAATTGAGCTGACTGCTGGGATTGATTTTAGCCAGCAACTGATTAAACCGCTGCGCATGTTTGGTGTGCACCAGCACCGTCAACCGGAGTTTTTTGTGTTCCTGCGACAGCACCCGACACAAATCCAGATTACCCAGATGCGAACAAATCAAGACGGCACCGCGCTGTTCCTGAATTAGCTGTTCCATTTGCGGGGCACCAAAAATCGTGATCCCGGAAGTGTCATACTGGCCATTCCATAACAGCATTTTATCGAGCATGGTTTCGGCAAACGCGGCGAAATGCCGCAGCACGGTTCCGAGACCGGTGTTGAGCGGGACAAACTGCGCCACTTTTTGTAAATAACTGTGCGAAGCCCGGCGTGCGGTCGGATTGGTCAGCACATACCACAACAATACCGGATAGAGCACACAACGAAATGGCCAGCGTCCAAACAGGCGGCAGATCCAGTAAAGTAATTTCATGCCGGTTAAAAAAGTGACTTCATCGGCTCCGGCCCAATGACGCCCGTTGACAGCGGGCTTCATCAACTACGCCGCCTGGCCAGCAACGCCGGAATGCGTCGCAGCATGCCAAAAAATAATTGTGTATGCATGCGGGTAATGAGCAGATTGTCCAGCCAGACGCGGAAATGCGATACGCCATCGAGCGGGTAAGTTACCCGGGTAGGCTGATTGATCACATCAACACCATCCCAGTACAGCCGTACCAGAATGTCGGTATCGAAATTCATGCGTGCACCGAGATGCTGTCGCTGCATCAGTGATATTACCGGCGCGAGCGGATAAACCCGGAAGCCACACATGGAGTCTTTAATTGCCAGCGACAGCGTATTAATCCACACCCACACATGGGTTAAATAGCGCGCATACAGACGCAGTTTTGGCACCGAGGCATCAAACAGCGGATAACCGGCGATCACTGCATGCGGATGCAGACTGGCTAAGGCGATAAATTGTGGAATATCAGCGCAGCAATGCTGACCGTCGGCATCCACCTGCAAGACATGGGTATAACCGAGCTGGGCTGCCTGTCTGAAACCGGCCAGTACCGCCGCACCTTTACCACCATTTTTTTCCAGTCTGACCAGCTGTACCTGCTGCAGACTGGCGGCTGCAAGCGCAACGAGTTTATCTGCGCAGGCGGCTGAACTGCCATCATCCACCAGGATACACGGCAAACCGTGCGCGAGCACCGCCGCGAGTACGCTACCGATGGCGTGCTCATGATCATAGACCGGAATAACGACCACAGATTTATTCACCGGCGACTCCAAAACGCAGCAGCGAATGACAATAACCAATATCATCACGCACGGTCAGCAAGGTCAGGCCAACGGTTTTGGCCAGACGGATGTAATCACTACTTTCATACACTTTACTGTTACCGCTGGCCATGGCAGTAAAATAAGGGGAGGTATTGATAAGACAGTAGGAGGCAATATCATACCGTTGCCGATCCCAGAAGGTATCCATGATGATCACCTGACCACGCGGCGCCAGTGCTGCCACGGCACGCTGCAAAATACTGGCAATCACGGCTTCACTGAAGCAGCTTAAAAACTGACTCATCCAGATCACATCCATGCCTTGTGGCAGCGGCAGATCCGGATTGAGCAAATCAAGCGCATGCAACTGCGCACGGTCACTCACACCTGCAGTCTGCAGCGCCGTTTGCGCCACAGCCAGCTGCGTCGGCAGATCCACCAGATGTAATTGCACCTGCGGATGGTAAGCCAGCGCCGCACAACTGAACTTACCGGTATTGGCGCCGATATCCATGATCTGGCGCGGTGCGGTGGCAAAAATATCGGCCAGAATTTCCGGGAACGAGGTGTCGGAATAAAAATGATCGAAAGCAAACCAGCTGGTTTTAGCCGGCTCCGGCATGCTGGACAAGCCTTGATACAGGGTCGGCCAGTCACCCAGCTCGTTAAGCCCCAGCGGTTGCTGAGCATCAAGCGATGCTGCCAGACTGCTCAATCCGGCATAACAGACATCCTGATTGAAATCAAAATTAATCTGCGTCATTTTGTCGGTCAGGATAATGTAGCCGGTTTTATCGAGTACATAATTCCCCTCTTTCAGATACACCACACCGGCAGACAGACAGGTTTCGAGCACCACCTTGAGAACGTACTCGCTCCAGCGGCCATCAGAAGCCAGCTGCGCCACGTTCAATCCTGCTTGTCCGGCGTCCGACAGCGCCTGCAACATGCCGCGTTTCCAGGCATAGTGCACAGATTGAAATACCACCGGTGCGAAGGCAATTTTCTGCGCTTCGAAACGCGCCGAAAAAGCATTTTGTCGCTCTGGAGAAAAACGTTTATTTTGCATAGTTGTGCATCACCCGCAGCTATCGGTAAACATGATCCGGCCGCTGGAATGCTGACGACCGGCTGACGAATAAGAAAAGTTCAGACTTTTTTTCTGCACATCCAGCGTCAGCAGCAACTCCACCGGCTGATCTGGCAAAATCACGTGTTGAAATTTGAGCGCATGGATAGCTGTAAAATTAGTTGGCAAAGAAAATAATTGCCGGCCAATCTGGATCGCCCAGTCCACCTGTGCCACCCCGGGCAGAATTGGAAAGCCGGGAAAATGTCCGGGAAAATAGCGGGAATTTTTCGGCCAGCAAACCTGCAAACTGGCACGGGTTGCTTCCTGCTGCAGCACCTGACAGGCTGGATGCAGCAAGGTTGCCGGCGAGGTGGCGATAAATAAATTCTGCAACAACACCTGAGTCACTTTCCCCTGACTGTCCATCGGCAGTTGTTCAACATAACGCCATTTTCGTGGCACGGCAATCGCTTCAACCCGATGCTGCAAAACCTGTTTGAGAGCTTCATTGAGCGCCAGTCGCCCATGAGCAGACAGCAATTCCTGGCCCGTGGCGCTGAGCACCAGCACGGCGGCCAGATACTGGCGCTGGGAATGCGCCTGGTCTTCCTGGCACAGCAGTAATTTGGCTTCACTCACCAGCGGCGAACTCAGCAGGGTGTGTTCAACGAGTTGCAGTGAAACGCGTTTTTCTTCGATTTTAACAATCCGGTCAGCACGTCCCTGAAGTAAAAAACCACCCATCTGCACGGCCTGAACACAGTCGGCCGTCAGCAACCAGTCGGCCGTCAGCAAATGTGGCGACTTCAATTCCAGCAAACTGTCGGCAGCGATACGCCATTCGACCTGCGGCATGACGCTCCAGACTTCACCGTCACTGCGTACACGCCAGGCCACGCCGCCGGTTTCAGAACTGCCAAAAATTTCGATCGGTGTGCTTCCCAGCAACGCGGCCGTAGCCTGCGAGACTTCGGCCGCAAGACTGCCGCCGGAACTGAAAATGGCGGCGGGTGTACCCGACCAACTCAGATGTGTCGGCAGGCGTTTCAGATGCGCCGGACTGGAAATCAACACACAGCGGCGGCATGCCAGCACTTCCACGAGTTGTTCCGGATATTGCAAAGACCAGGCATGCAGGGCACGGCCACTGGCCAGCGGCCACAGCAGTTTGAACAACAAGCCATAAATATGTTGATGCGACACCGTGGCAATGATTTCAGCCTGACCCAGCCGGGCGCCAAAGAGTTGTTCCAGTGTGGCCACTTCGCTGGCGAGCTGCGCGAGTTTTTTCGGAATCGCCTGAGCCACACCGGTGCTGCCGGAAGTATGCACTACCAGACCAATCAAGTTTGCATCGAGCTCATTCCAGCTCACCTCAGACAGCGGCAGCGCTTCATCTGGCAACAATGGCTGACATTCAGCAGGGAAGGCACCGATAAATCCATCCACTGAAAGTGTCAGCGCACTGATACTGGTGGTCAGGGTATCGGCACTGAGCCAGATGGTTTTACGCGCATCCCAGGCAGCCAGCAATACGGCTGCAAATTCAATACTATCTTCCAGATAGAGGGCAAAATGTTGTCCCGCGTGCAGGGCAAACAGTGCACGCCAGCGCAGCGCACGTTCGCGGAATTCGGCTTCCGACACCGGCACGCCAACCGATCAGTCTGGACGGTGACGGCGCTCGGCTGAGCACCTGCAGTAACTGGTCAGACATGATGCAGACGCTTGAAACGGCGGCGATATAAAAACTCACCGGCAAACAGCAAACCCATCAAACCATACGAAATAACGCCGGTGTACAGTGACCAGGCAGCTTCCGACATCCACAGTGCGGTGATCAGGGCGATGGCGCCGTTGACAACAAAAAAACCACACCACACTTGGGTTACCCGTCGGGTATAGGCAATGGCAACCGGTGGCAGATCTGGCTCCGTCATACGGGCAAAGCGTTCCACCATCGACGGCCCAACCCACAGGCTGTAAGAAAACGCCGCCAGCAAACCCAGATTGACCAGCAGCGGATACAGTTTGAGCGGCAACATGGCATTTTGCCAGATAGCCAACGCCGCCAGCAGCAACACACCCAACACCGACCAACGTGCGGGACGATTGATTTTCAGCACCGACAGACGTGTCGCGGCAGCGGCCAGCAACAACAGTGCCAGCCAACGCGGTTCAATTTTTCCATGTGCCAGCCAGATCAACAGCGGGTACAACAGCGTGATCAGCACCGTCAGCACAGTGAGCAGCAAGCGGTTAATAACAGCTCCTAGCCGATGGATGCGAGTGCATCCACAACGTCACCGATGGTGCGAATTTCCTTAAACACTTCCGGCGATAACCGTTTGCCGGTAGTCTGGGTCAGCTTCACAGCCAGATCGACCGCATCTATGCTGTCAATATCCAGATCGGCATACAGATTCGATTCCCTGGTCAGGGTCGATTTATCCAGTTCAAACATTTGTGCGAGCAAATCCACCACCCACACAGTAATTTCATCCTTGCTCATTTGACCTATTGCTATCATGTTACTTCCCTCGTTATTTTTTTCTGTTTTTTTCAATTAATTCAGCCAGCGCCCGGACAGAAGCGAAGTGACGTCGGGTTTCTTCGGAATCGGCTGACAAGGTAATGCCATAGCGTTTTTGCAGCGCCACACCCAGTTCGAGTGCATCAATGGAATCAAGTCCCAGACCATCGACAAACAGGGGAGCTTCCGAATCGATATCTGCGGCACTGATATCTTCGAGCTGCAGGGCTTCTATGATTAAGTTTTTGACTTCAAGTTCAAGCATGGCGTTGATTTTCCTCAGTAAAATAAGTTTCTAAATACGCAGTCAGATGTCTTGCGGCCAACACATCGCTGTCATGGGTGAAATGGTCTATCGATATATCATCCTGCACTTCTATCCGGAAGGTCGCCATTTGCGCCGGAACCTGCCACCATTTATCGCCTTTGGCCAGAGTTTTTGGCGTGCAACTGATCACCACCGGCGTCACATTGCAGCGCGCCCGTACAGCAATGTTGGCGGCTCCGCGTTTGAGTCGAATCTGTCCATCTGCCGGGGTTCTGGTACCTTCGGGGAAAACAATCAGGTTCCCCTGTCCCTGCAACGATTTGATGCAGTCACTGACCAGATCGCTGCCATGATTATTGAAAATATACCCAGCCGACGTCACAGCTCCGCGGGTGAACGGATTATTTCTCAGATCGCCCTTGACGATGCAATCAGCCTGACGCACAAAAGCCATCAGAAATACGGTATCAATGAGCGTCGGGTGATTGGCCAGAATCAGCAAACCCTTGCGCTGCAGTTTTTCCGCGCCGATGAGTTGGTAACGCAACACCCCGAGTCCGTGCATCATGCCGATAAACAACCGGAACATCAGCCGGATCACGCCACGCGCCACTTCAATCCGATGAGTCTGATCCCAAATCAGCAGATTCAGTACTGGAAACAGCAGCACTCGCAGCAACAACCCGCCGATGCCAAACATCGCAAAACACCAGCCCGTAGCCAGAATGCGCCAGCCATAAAACAGTTTATCCAACATGCCGGTCCCAGTGCCATTTGAGCCGGCCATCGTGACGTTGGTAATCGGCGTCATCAGAAAGAAAAAATTTCAGCACCTGCAAACTGGCCGGCATTTCATGAGCGACCGCGGCAAGCGCACTGGCCTGCCAGGACAACTGCAGCACATTCTGTGCCGCCGGCACCATCAGCCAGGCCCAGGCATGGGGTTGTTCAAGACTATCCTGAAAAGCAGAAAATACCTGTGGCAGTGTAGTGTCGCAGACCACCAGCAATACCATAGGCGCTCCATCAGCGAGTTGACTGCAGGCTTCAATCACCGCATGCTCCACACTGCTGTTGCCGGCAGCAACGGCGGCATGACTGGCCTGATCATGCCGGGCAATCGACAGCAAACCGGCCGTAGCATTATGCACCGCCAGTCCAAAACTGGTGGGTGAGAGCGGCTCCTGCCGGGTTAAATTATTCAGCAATTCGGTGGCGCGCTGCACATCACCATGTCGGGAACAAAACACCGTCGGAATATTTTCGCGCTGCTCCACAGGCAAGCTATTGAGGCAGCGGTAAGCCACTTCCAGCGCCATTTTCCCAAGCCCGCCTGCGCGTCGACGCAACATCGCCGGCATGTCCGGCAAACGTGGCTCGGCATCGCCGGCCAGAACATACGGCGCATGCTCCCAGGCCTGCCATGCTTCTGGCGTCTCCAGATCAGGTGCCCAGGCAGCCTGGGCTGCGATGGAAAATTGGATGGTATTGAGCTGCATAATTTATAACGAAAGTAACCGGATTCCTATGCCATGCAAAAAGTTAATTTTAAAATAATAAATATTGCACAAATTAGCGTGGAATTATAGCCGAGCAAGCCGGAAAATAGTTCATTTTCAAGAAGTTAGCCGCACATTCCAACCGTAAATAATACAATCAGATAATTAACAAATTATTAACTAAAATCATTGCTGCCACTTTCATGATAATTGCTTGTATTTTTTGCCAGAAAAAAAGCAAAGAAACCAGACTTACCTGCAGCAATTGCAGATTCCAGCCAGGTTGAAACAAATATTGTTGATTATCGATAGAAATTATTTTTATTTGACATATCCTTCAAGGAAGCGCGGAAGACCAAATAAGCTCGAAAATACTCTATTGATAACAATAGAAGAATGGAGTAAGTACTCTAAACCATCGCAATGCTCAGACAGGAAACAGTATGCCGAACGCCGCCGTCCAGCCAGATGATGCCGAAATTGCCCTGTTTCTGACAAAATCCAGCCTGACCGAACAACACCTGTTGGAAAAACTCCGCGCGCTGGAATTTTCTCCTCAGGATGCACTCTGCCTGCAACTCGTCAACTCGCTGCCAGCCACAGTCATCGCCGAACTCGTCACCCAGACCAGTAACGCCATGGCGACTTCACATCCTTTGATCATTACCGATATAGCGGCCAGAGAGCTCGTGAGTGAGCAACTGCAAACCCTGCACATCAACACGAATGAGGCCGAATGGCACCAGTCTGTGCGCCGCTGCATCACTGTCGGTCTCAGGCAGCGCCATATCCACCTGAACCGTTTTTGCGCCACTTACAGCAAACTCAACACATTGCTCACTCCGCTGCTGCAGGCCCGTGCTGAGGACAGCGAGAAATTTATCGGCTGCATGCAGGCTTTGGCGAAACTGATTTTTTTTAACATTGAAATTGGACTGGAAATCCATGCCTTTACCGACAAGCTCGAATTGCACCACATTCAGGATGAACACAATAAAAATCTGGAGAAAATATTTTTTCAACACAACTATGATGTGCTCACCGGACTGCCCAACCGGATCATGTTGCAAAAAATTCTCACCGAATGCATTCAGGGCTATCAGGAAAACCAGGGCAGCATCACCCTGATCAAACTGAGTCTGGATCATTTTCAGACACTCTCGAGCACCAATGGCAATGACGTTGGCAACCTGATCCTCAAAGAAACCGCCATCCGGCTGCAGCACTACCTGCACAAAGATGATCAGGTAGCTTATTGGGGTAGCGATGCGTTTTATATCGTGCGCACCAACCAGAGCGATTCTCACCAACTTAACCAGTTGTGCAATCAAATCAATGAACTCATCCGTCAACCTCTGATCATCAACGACAACAACCTGCATCTGACCTGCAGCATGGGAATAGCACTGTACCCCCAGGATCATCACGAGATCGACAGCCTGATCAAATTTTCCCACAGTGCGATGTTGCAGGCCAGGGAAATGGGCGGCAACAAATTTCAATTCTTTAATGCCGAACTCGATGCCCGGCTGATGCAACGCAATGCGATTGCCAATGACCTTTTTGATGCCATCGATGACCAGCAATTCTGCATGCATTACCAGCCAGTGATTGATTTGCAAAGCGGTGCCGTGGTCAGTATGGAAGCACTCATACGCTGGAATCATCCGACCCGCGGCATGATCCCGCCGATTCAGTTCATCTCCATTGCCGAAGATTTATCACTGATACACAAACTTGGTGACTGGATTATCCGTCAGGTGTGTCTGGACATTACCGCCTGGCGCACGCAGGGATTGACGGTGCCGCGGATTGCCATCAATGTCTCACCCAAACAGTTGTATGAGCCAGCCTTTACCACCACTCTGTTTGCCACCCTGTCTGAACTGGGTATTGCTCCCGGCGACATCACGTTGGAAATCACCGAAAGTCTGTTGCTTACTCACAGCGAACTGATCGAAAACAGCCTGAATCAAATCAAACGCCACGGACTGTTTTTAGCCATGGATGATTTTGGCACCGGCTATTCCGCTCTGAGTTATTTAAAACATTACCCGTTTGATTATGTCAAAATCGATCAATCTTTTGTACGCGATCTGATCAACAGTCCGGGTGACGCCGCCATTGCCAATGCCGTCATCGCCATGACCCACAGCATGGGTATCAAAGTCATTGCCGAAGGAGTAGAGACTGAGGCGCAGTGTGAATATCTGGCCAAAAACATGTGTGACTATATTCAGGGCTACTATGTTTCCCGCCCCATGCCTACCGACAAAACGGGCGAATTTTATGCCCAGCATTACCTGCTGCCGGAACACCTGCGTCGCTTCACCAAAACCAGCCGCACGATTTTATTTGTTGACGATGAGCCTAATATTCTGTCTTCACTCAAACGCCTGTTCCGTCCGGATGGCTATCACATTCTGACCGCCAACAGTGGCACTGAAGGTCTGGAAATTATCCAGACCCATCAAGTCGATGTCATCATGTCGGATCAACGCATGCCGGTAATGACTGGGGTGGAATTTTTGCGCCAGGCCAAAGTTATCTGTCCGGATACCATACGCATCGTGCTCTCTGGTTACACTGAACTGCAATCCATTACCGATGCCATCAATGAAGGGGCAATTTATAAATTTCTCACCAAGCCCTGGAATGACGAGCAATTGCGCGAACAGATCGCCGAAGCCTTCAAACAAAAAGAAATGTCAGATGAAAACCGCCGCCTGGGTTTAAAAATCCAAACTGCCAATCAGGAACTGGCCACCGCTAACCGCCATCTGGCCGACCTGCTGCAACAAAAAGATAAGCAAATCGACCGGGATGAAACCAGTCTGGACATCACCCGTGAAGCACTACAGTATTTACCCACTCCAATGCTGGGAATCGACAATGAAGGCGTGATTGCCTTTGTTAATCTGGCAGCAGAAAATATTTTTATCAACAAAGTGTCGTTGTTAAGTCTGCATATTGATGAGATCCTGAGCAATTTCACACTCATCGCCGCACAACAACAGGAGGGGCAGCATTTTTCACTCGGCATTGGCGATTTTAACTATCTCGCCAATATCCGCAGCATGGGGAAAAGTTCCCGGTCGCGCGGAAAACTGATTACCTTTTATCCGGATAACTGATATGGATGGCGCCCAACTGACAGAACTTCAACAGGTCAGGAGTGGCATGATCGTCGCCAATCATGTCTTTGATGCGCAGGAACAGTTGCTCATCATGTCGGGCCAGAAAATCAGCGCCGACATCATCCTGCTGCTGACCCAACATGACATCAGCCACGTCTGGGTACTGCCTGAAATCAAGGTCACGGATCAAATCGGGCTGGAGTGGAAAATCAAACGTCTCAACCGTTTGTTTCAGATGAGTGAACAGGAAACCCTGAATGCCAGACTGAAAAAATGCATCCGCAATTTACTGACTGAGGGGGAAATATGAAACATATCAACCTCAAGGATGTGTTGAGTCACGTGGAAGAATTACCGGCGCTGTCGAGCATCTTCACGGAACTGCTCAACAGCATTGATCAGGAATATATCGATATCGAAAGCATTGCCAAAAAAATTTCCCTCGATCAGGTACTGACGGTGAAAACTCTGCGGCTGGCCAATTCGTCGTTTTACGGTATGCAAAACAAGGTTTCCAGCATCCATGAAGCGATTCTGATTCTCGGCTTCAGCAACATTCGCGCCATGATCGCCACCTCGGCCATCATCGGCAATTTTTTTAACGGCAAAAAAAAGCAACATCACTATTTCCCGACCTTCTGGCGCCATTCCATCGGCACCGCCATCTGCGCCAATGAAATTGCCAACATCATCGGCAGTCAAAAGGAATATGCGTTTATCGCCGGTCTGATCCACGATATTGGCAAACTCATTCTGGCGACCCAGTATCCGGAAGAGTACGAACAGGTGATGCAATACCAGATCGCCAACAGCTGTGACTCACTCACAGCAGAGCAGCAGATTCTCGGTATCGATCATGGTGAAATCGGTCATGCCGTTGCCAGACACTGGAAGTTTCCCGAAGTAATGCAACTCGTCACCTATGAACATCATCCACAGACCGGGCAGGTAATGAGCGATCTGGCCGGACTGGTCCATCTGGCCGATATTATCGCCATTGGACTCAATTTATCCAACGACGAAAATGCCGTGGTACCGGTGATATCGGCTGCCGTGTGGGAAAAAATTCAACTCAACGATACCGACTGCCAGCGCATCTGCATCAACACGTATAAAAAATTTACCGACATTGTGCCGATTTTACTCACCTGAACCAGCAAACAGAGGCCGCAAATGGAGCAAACCAGCAGCGCCACCATCCTGTGTGTGGATGATGAAGCGAATATCCTGTCTTCATTAAGACGGCTGTTCCGCGCCAATGGCTACCAGATCTTGCTGGCCAACAGCGGCATGGAAGGTCTGGAAATTCTGCGCACCCAGCATGTTGATCTGGTGATTTCAGATATGCGCATGCCAGAAATGGATGGAGCCCAGTTTCTTGAACAGGTGCGCACCCTGCGGCCCGAATGCATACGCATTCTGCTTACCGGCTATTCTGAAGTCCACTCCATCATTTCCGCCATCAATCGGGGCGAAATCCATCGCTACATTTCCAAACCATGGGAAGAAAACGATATTTTATTAGTGGTCAAACAGGCGCTGGAACGCAAGTATCTGTTCGATGAAAAAACCCGTCTGGAACTGCTCACACACGCACAGAATGAAGAACTCAAAAACCTCAACGCCAGTCTGGAATTCAGAATCCAGGAACGCACGGCCGAATTAAAAAATGCCAATGAAAAGTTAAAAGACAACTTCATCACCTCGATTAAAGTCTTTTCTGCCGTCATTGATATGCGCGGCGGCAAACTCGCCGGCCATTCACGCCGGGTTGCCGATATCGCCCGCAAAATTGCCGTGCGCATGAATCTCGATGCCGCTTTAGTACAAGATATTTTTATTGCCGGTCTGCTGCTCGACATAGGAAAAATCGGCTTCTCCGATGATTTACTGGCACTGTCAGTTAATCAAATGAGCGGTGAACAACTCGGGCAATATCACAAGCACACCATCCGGGCCGAACAGGTACTCATGCCACTCGAAGATTTGCAGGCCACTGCGCGGATTTTACGCTCGCAGCATGAACGAGTCGATGGCAAGGGATTTCCCGACCAGTTAACTGGGGAGCAAATCCCCATTGGCGCACTGATTCTGGCCGTAGCCAGTGATTATGACAGTCTGCAAACCGGCAGCTTGCTGCAGCGTAAAGTCCCACCCAAAGAAGCTCAGGAGATCATTATCCGCACCAGTGGCATCCGCTACCACTCGGAAGTGATTGACGCCTTCAAACAGATATTCCATCTGCAGCCAGAACCAGTCCATGATTATCAGGAAGTGCCGCCCCTGAATTTAAAAGCCGGCATGGTGCTGGCCGACGATCTGATTTCCAGAGACGGTCATCTGTTGCTGCCGGCCGATTATATTCTGACTGACAGCATCATCGATAAAATCAAACGCCACAATGTCATCAATGGCGGAAAAATGCATTTGAAAATCCGCAACCGGGAGAATACCGTATGAAACGTATCATGTTGGTCGATGATGAAGAAAATGTCCTCAATGCGCTGCAGCGCGGCCTGCGCCAGATAGGGCTGGAACAGCAACTCACTATTGAGTTACATACCTCCCCGCTGACGGCCATCAAGCGCATCGCTGAAGCCCAATTTTTAATCGTGATTTCGGATTACCACATGCCCGAAATGAGCGGCGTGGATTTCCTGAAACAGGTCAAAGCCATCCAGCCAGATACCATCCGGCTTATGCTCAGTGCCTCGGCCGAATTCAAGACCGTGCTCGGTGCCATCAATGATGCCGAAGTATTCCGCTATATCGAAAAACCCTGGAACCTGCCTGAACTGGAACAAACCATCCGTCTGGCGCTGGCGCAATTTGCCACCAACGAGGAAGAAAAATTACTGGCCGATGATGCGCGTCTGCAAAACCATCAAATCACTGCGCAAGAACTCGAAGCCAAACGACTCGAACGGGAAGAGCCGGGCATCACCAAAGTCAAATGGGGACCTGATGGCTCGGTCATCATGGATTAATCCAGCACTTGTTTACACAAAGGAATCATGATGCCATTTGAGTTTGATGAGTTTACCGACCTGATCGGTCCGGCCGTGAGCACTCCGGTTGGCAGCAAAAAAGAATCCTCCTATTCCCGGCTGCAGTACCTGATCGACAATACCACAGCCATTATCTATGCCAGTGTACCAACGGGTGACTTTAAAATGAATTACGTCAGCGGCAATGCCCTGCACGTACTCGGTTATGAACCGGAACAAATGCTCGGTGACGCCAACTTCTGGTTTGACCACATCCACCCGGATGACCGCGAACAGATTTTTTCCAGCCTGTCGCTGTTGTTTACTGAAGGGCAACGCACTTACGAATACCGTTTCATGAATAGTGCCGGTAACTATATCTGGATGCACGACATGTTGCGGCTGGTACGCGATGAAGATGGCAATCCACTCGAAGTGGTGGGTTCGCTGACCGACATTACTCAACGCAAAACCATGGAAGAGGAATTGCAGCGCAAAGGCGAAGAACAACAATCCCTGATCAAAAAACTGCAACAGGCGCATCAGCAATTATTGCAGGCTGAAAAAATGGCATCGGTCGGTCAACTCGCGGCCGGCATCGCCCATGAAATCAACAACCCGATCGGCTTTGTCAATTCCAACATGAATTCGCTGCAATCCTATGTGGGCACTCTGTTTGGGATTATTGATCAATATCACCATTCCATCGATCAACTCAGTCTGGCCAGCGCCACACGACAAATTTTCAGTGACATCGATCAGCAGGCCGACCTGCCCTTCGTCAAAGAAGATATCGGCGATCTGGTACGCGAATCGCTCGATGGTCTGCGTCGGGTCAAAGACATCGTCCAGTCACTCAAAGACTTTTCCCATGTGGGTGAAACCGAATGGCAGGAAGCCGATATCCATCACGGACTCGACAGTACTTTAAATATCGTTAAGAATGAAATTAAATACAAAGCCACGGTAGAAAAGAATTACGGCCAGCTGCCACCGGTGTACTGCATCATTTCGCAACTCAATCAGGTATTCATGAATTTGTTTGTCAATGCTGCCCATGCCATCAAAGACCATGGCACCATCAGCATCAGCACCGGTACTGGTGTCAAAGATGGTGCCGACTGGGTCTGGATCAAAATCATCGACAGCGGCTGCGGCATTGCCGCTGAAAATCTGAACCGGATTTTTGAACCGTTTTTCACCACCAAACCCATAGGCAGCGGTACCGGACTCGGGCTGTCACTGGCCTATGGCATTATCAATCAGCATAACGGCAATATTCAGGTCAAAAGCGTGGTTGGCAAAGGCACTTGCTTTACCATTTATTTACCCGTGTTGCAGCCCAAAAAGGCCGCCGCATGAATTCAGACTCTCTACCAGGTTAAACCATCATGGTTTTTGAATTTGACGCCTTTAATCAGACTCTGCCAAAAATTCCTGTTCAGCCGCTCACGGCGGAATCAACTCAGGTGCGCCTGCAATACCTGATCGACAATACCACCGCCATTATTTATGCCAGCGATCCGGCCGGTGATTTCAAAATCACCTATGTCAGTGGCAATGCACAGCACATACTTGGCTATGCGCCCGAACAAATGGTCAGTGACACCAACTTCTGGTTTAACCATATCCACCCGGACGATATCGATCAAATGTTTTCCAGTCTGCCGTTATTATTTACCGAAGGACAGCGCACCTACGAATACCGCTTCATGAACAGCTCCGGTGACTACGTCTGGATGCATGACCGGTTGCGCCTGATCCGCGACGAACAGGGCAATGCGGTTGAAGTCGTGGGTTCACTCACCGACATTACCCAACGCAAAACCATGGAAGAAGAATTACGCCGCAACAGTCAGGAACAACAAGCCCTGATAGAACAATTACAACAGGCGCAGCAACAATTACTGCAATCGGAAAAAATGGCTTCGGTTGGTCAACTCGCGGCCGGCATCGCCCATGAAATCAACAACCCGATCGGCTTTGTCAATTCCAACATGAATTCGCTCAATGGCTATGTCAGCAACCTGCTCAATGCCATCGACCAGATTACCTGCCTGCTGGTGCCGACCAGCCTGAGCGCTGAAAACCAGCAACAATTGCTGGCGATTCAAAACAAACTCGATCTGGCCTATATCAAGGAAGACATTACCGATTTGATCAACGAGTCGCTCGACGGTTTAAAACGGGTCAAGGATATCGTGCAGTCACTCAAAGATTTTTCCCACGTGGATGTCAATGAATGGCAGCAAGCCGATATTCATCACGGACTCGACAGCACTCTGAACATCGTCAAAAACGAAATCAAATATAAAGCCACGGTGGAAAAGAATTATGGCACGCTGCCACTTGTGGTGTGCATCCTGTCGCAACTCAATCAGGTTTTCATGAACCTGTTCATCAATGCAGCCCACGCCATCTCCGACACCGGCACTATCACCATTAGCACCGGCACCGAACTCCGCCAGGACGAAGACTGGATCTGGATCACCATCAGCGACACCGGTTCCGGCATTCCACCGGCCATTGTCAATCGCATCTTTGAACCCTTCTTCACCACAAAACCGATAGGCAGCGGCACCGGGCTGGGACTTTCACTGGCCTACGGCATCATCAACAACCATGGCGGCAGCATCAGCGTCACGAGCGAATTAAACCACGGCACCTGCTTCCGCATCACGTTGCCGGTCAACCCGAAAACCCCAACTATCAGTCAGCTACCAAGCCCTTAACATACAATCGATTCATTTTACGAATCAATAACCATGTTATTTTATATTTGACATATGAACGAAGTCTGGGCACTCTGACTCACATCCTCACAGAACCTGGAGTCAGCCATGCCCGAATACCGTTCCCGCACCACCACCCACGGCCGCAATATGGCCGGAGCCCGCGCTTTATGGCGCGCCACCGGCATGAAAGATGGCGATTTTGACAAACCGATCATCGCCGTGGTGAATTCCTTCACCCAATTCGTACCCGGTCACGTGCATCTGAAAGATCTGGGACAAATGGTGGCACGCGAAATTGAAGCCGCCGGCGGTGTGGCCAAAGAATTTAATACCATTGCCGTCGATGACGGCATTGCCATGGGCCATGGCGGCATGCTGTACTCACTGCCCTCGCGTGAATTAATCGCCGACTCGGTCGAATACATGGTCAATGCCCATTGCGCCGATGCCATGGTCTGCATTTCTAATTGCGACAAAATCACCCCCGGCATGTTAATGGCCGCCATGCGTCTCAATATCCCGGTAGTGTTTGTCTCCGGCGGTCCGATGGAAGCCGGTAAAGTGCTCGAAACCCTGCACCCCAAGTCAAACGGGATACAGAAAATCATGAAAATCGATCTGGTGGATGCCATGATCAAGGCCGGTGACAGCAAAATTTCGGACGAAGAAATTGGCCGCATCGAACGTTCGGCCTGCCCGACCTGCGGTTCCTGCTCCGGCATGTTCACCGCCAATTCCATGAACTGTCTGACCGAAGCACTCGGTCTGGCATTACCGGGCAATGGCACCATACTGGCCACCCATTCCGACCGTAAAGAATTATTCCTGCGCGCTGGTCGCGTCATCGTCGATCTGGCCAAACGTCATTACGAACAGGATGACTACAGCGTGTTACCGCGCTCCATCGCCACCAAAGCCAGTTTTGAAAATGCCATGGCGCTCGACGTATCCATGGGCGGCTCCACCAATACCGTGCTGCATTTGCTGGCCGCAGCGCACGAAGCCGGCGTTGATTTCACCATGGCCGATATCGACCGTATTTCGCGCAACGTACCCTGCCTGTGCAAAGTCGCACCGATGACCGATAAATATCATATCGAAGATGTACATCGTGCCGGTGGCATTATTTCCATTCTCGGTGAACTCGCCCGTGCCGGTTTGCTTGACACCACCCGCCCGACCATCCACAGCGCCACTCTGGCTGAAGCGATTGCCCACAATGACATCGCCGTCTGTGATGATGTCGCGATCTATACCCTGTTCAAAGCAGCGCCCGGCGGCGTGCCGACCCAGACGGCGTTTTCGCAGTCGCAGCGCTTTGAGAGTTTGGATCTGGATCGTCAACAGGGTTGCATCCGCGATCAGGCGCATGCCTATTCCAAAGATGGCGGCCTGGCCGTGTTATATGGCAATCTGGCTGAAAAAGGCTGCATCGTCAAAACCGCCGGTGTGGATGAAAGCATCCTGCAATTCACCGGCAAGGCACGTGTATTTGAAAGTCAGGACGCCGCCGTCGAAGCCATTCTGGGCGACAGAGTGCATGAAGGCGATGTCGTCATCATCCGTTACGAAGGCCCCAAAGGTGGCCCAGGCATGCAGGAAATGCTGTATCCGACCTCGTACATCAAATCCAAAGGTTTGGGCAAAGCCTGCGCGCTGTTTACCGATGGCCGTTTTTCTGGCGGATCGTCCGGTCTGGTGATCGGTCACGCGTCGCCGGAAGCTGCCGAAGGTGGTGCTATCGGTTTAGTCGAAGAAGATGACAGCATCGAGATCGATATCCCTGCGCGCCGCATCCATTTAAACATCAGCGACGCCGCTCTGGCCGCCCGCCGTGTCGCCATGGAAGCGCGCGGTGACGATGCCTGGCTGCCGCTCGGACGCGAACGCTATGTCTCCCAAGCCTTACAGGCTTACGCCGCCCTGGCCACCTCAGCTGACCGCGGTGCGGTCAGGGATATCTCGCAATTGAAACGGGCTAAACGAGGTTGACGTAATTTAATTGATCTACTGCTTCTCAGCCGCCGGTGAATAATGGACCTCGACGAGTTTCCAGACACCGGCGCGCCTGAAAAACACATCAGTCTCCATATAATGTTCGTCCACAGGTTCCTTGCCGACGTAACGCATGCGCGCGGTTGCCCGGTAGCTGGCTACCGCTGCATCACCCGCTGGCGACACCTGTACCTGCACATCACCATAGGTGAAGGCCACCAGAATATTGCCTGCCTTGACTGACGCCGTCCAGTCAGTACGATAGTTATTCAGCGTCACCGGACCATCCGGAAAAATCCCGCGAAAATCATCGGCATAATAAGAAAAATAAACCGGCAAATCATTGCTGGCATAGGCCTTGTTGATCTCCGCTTCGATTTGCAGAATTTCTTCAGCCGGTGTCGCCGCCAGTGCAGGTACTCCTGCATTAAAGAGCGCGATAAATGCCAGTGATGCCAAGGTGGATTTCATGATGGGTCTCCTGAATAGTTGATGTAATGTACGGCAAATTTACTGGCAATTCAACATACTTTGATGAGGAAAATCAAGGCTAGCACCTTGTAACTGAATCATCGAAATAACACACGCTCGCTCAACAGGATTAAAAAATTGGCGGCCCAGAGTAAATGGTGGCTTTCGCACACGGACAAAAAAAGTCCCCATTGATGCAATCAAACCTACTTTCGAATCAGTCGAAATTTGGTAAAGGTAAGGGAAAGACCAAAATACCGGAAGTCAATATTCGCCATATGCGAGCACCTTCGAATCCCGATTAAGGAGTGTGCGCCTGCATGCGCACACCGTTCCGCAGGCGAGGTGCATGCACCTCGAAACCCCTACTGCACCGCAGAGCATGCTCTGCTCTGTCAGCCAAAAAAAAATCCACAGATTCTCTGTGGATTTTTTCTTCAACCTGGCGTCCCCAAGGGGATTCGAACCCCTGTACTCACCGTGAAAGGGTGATGTCCTAGGCCTCTAGACGATGGGGACAAAATCTGTCCGTGTACTGACCTGATGCTGCTTTTTATTTTTTGCCCGTTTCCAGGCAAGACCGAGATTATAAGCTGCCTTTCCAATCCCGGCAAGAATTTATTGCTAAATTCCGTTTTTATATTGCTTGCTCTCCACTTTACTTACTGCTTTGTCTCGTTGACACATCAGTAAGCTGGTGGAGGTGAGCGGAATCGAACCGCTGACCTCTTGCATGCCATGCAAGCGCTCTACCAACTGAGCTACACCCCCCTCGCGAAGAAACGAGACTATAGCAAAACTTGTCGCTGCTTACAAGTTTTTTCTCACTCCACGACATTTTTTTTACATCCCTGCCTGCAAACTTGTCGCGAGTTTAAGATTTAAGCTGACAAGCCCTGACTGAGGCGCTGTATCACCACGTCACGACCAAACAATTCCAGTACCGCGTCGATCGACGGCGTCTGTAACTGACCTGTCAGCAACAGACGCAATGGCATAGCTAATTGCGGCATTTTCAGGCTGTGCGCCGTCAGGATGGTTTTCATCAGGGTGGATAATTCTGCCCGATTCCATTCCAGCGTGGCGCATTGAGCAACAAATTCCTGCAATGCCGGACGTACTCCCAGAGTTAAATGCTGCTTTAACAAAGCCGCATCCGGCTGCGGGGGACGATAGAACAGCATTGCACTCGCCGCCAGCTCAACGGTGGTGTTGGCGCGTTCTTTAAGCAAGCCAATAACCGCCTCGAGCGCGGGCGCGCCATCAAACTGCGCCTGCGACATATGCGGCCTGACCAGCTCGGCCAGACGACTGTTGTCAGCCAGTTTGATGTAATGATTATTGAGCCAGGCCAGCTTTTCCGGATTGAACTGCGCAGGGGATTTGGATAAATGGTCCAGATTAAACCAGCTGCACATTTGCTCCATGCTGAAAATCTCATCGTCACCATGACTCCAACCCAGACGTGCAAGGTAATTGAGCATCGCTTCGGGCAAATAACCCTGGGCCGGATAATCCATCACACTCACTGCACCATGACGCTTGGAGAGTTTTTCGCCGTCCGCACCCAGAATCATGGGCACGTGACCGTATTGCGGTAAGGTGGCGCCCAAAGCCAGCAAAATATTGATTTGGCGCGGGGTATTGTTGACATGATCGTCACCGCGAATCACGTGGGTGATTTGCATGTCCCAGTCATCGACGGCAACACAAAAATTATAGGTCGGCGTGCCATCCGGACGGGCAATCACCAGATCATCCATTTCGCGATTGCCGATGGTGATTTGCCCCTTGACGACATCATTCCAGCTGACTTCACCATCGAGCGGATTTTTAAAACGGATCACCGGCTTGCGGTCGACTGGCACGACCGGCAGGGTCTTGCCGGGCTCTGGCCGCCAGGTGCCGTCATAGCGCGGCTTCTCACCGATGGCGCGCTGTTTTTCGCGCATGGCTTCGACTTCTGCAGGTGAAGAATAGCAGTGATAAGCGCTGCCAGCGGCAAGCATCTCAGTCAGCACGGCGGTATACCGCGCCATGCGCTGCATTTGATAAAACGGACCTTCATCATGCTCCAGACCCAGCCACTGCATGCCTTCAATAATCGCCTGCACGGCTTCTGGCGTAGAGCGTTCCAGATCGGTGTCTTCGATGCGCAGCACAAAGGTGCCACCAAAATGACGGGCAAAAGCCCAGGAAAACAGTGCAGTACGGGCACCGCCTAAATGCAGATAACCGGTAGGACTGGGAGCAAAACGTGTACGAACTTTCATGGCGTGCGCGTCGCTTGCCAATAAGACAAGCAAACAAAAGTGGAAAGCGTTATTGTAATAGGGAAGCTGCCTTCCCTGCCATGCATTTTGTGTTTAGTTGGTCTGGCTGGTCTGACTGGCACCGGCAGAGAGGAATTTATTGGGGTTTTGCGGGCGGCCTTTGAGTAGCACTTCAAAATGCAAATGGGCGCCGGTAGAACGTCCGGAAGTGCCAATATCTGCCACATACTGGCCGCGTTTGACGATGTCGCCCACCTTGACCAGAATGCGCGAACAATGGGCATAGCGGGTGACCAGATCATTGCCATGGTCAATTTCCAGCATATTGCCAAACTGCGGATGGTATTCATCGGTAATCACCACACCACCGGCAGCAGCGTTGATGTGAGTACCGGTAGGGGCGGGGAAATCTATCCCTTCATGAAAAGCATTCTGACCGGTAAACGGGTCCAGGCGCCAGCCAAAAGTGGAGGAATTAAACACCACATTCACCGGCTGAGTTGTAGGCAACAGGCGCGAACGCACCTTAAATTCCATTAACGTAGTTTCTACTACGTTGAGATAATCCGCCCGACGCCCCAAATCATTTGACAGCGCATCGAGCGTCATCTGAAATTCTGACATCGACAATCCGGGCGCATTCGCTGCAGGTGCCGGACCACCGCGCGGCGGCACATTTTTAAAGTTGAATTCTTCCGGTTTGACACCGGCCAGACCCTGAACACGCTGCCCCAAAGCGTCGAGTTGCATCATTTGCGCCTGCATTTCACCGAGTTTGATGGCCATCTTGGCCAGATTTTGCTTCATGTATTTTTCTTGCGAATTACTGTCTAAGGCACTGAACTCAATGGGTAAAAGATTACGTACCGTTTCAGAATAATTAGCCAATCGCAGGCATAATAGCGAGACTAAAAAACTGCCCGCAACCACCAGCACCACAAATCCCACCAGGAACAGGTAAACATGTTTTGAAGTTATTTTTATTGATTGTGCTCGCGTGAAGCGCGGGTGCATTACAATTATTTGCATCTGGACTCCATAGACACCACCACTTAAGTTAACTTCAAGGCAACAACAGCTTATGGCATCACCAATGAAAACCAACTTTCAGCCAGTTTTCACCAAAGCTCGTAAAAACAGCCAGAGTGTTGAGGTCAACTCACTGCTGCGCAGCCAGATTGCGCATTTGTGGCCAACCATTACCAATATCACGGCACTGCAAAAAGAATGTGTCAGCGCCCTGCCGCAGTTATTTTTATATTGTCAGGTACTGCAACTTGACGATGGTCAGCTGGCTCTTGCCGCTCCGAACGCTGCATTAGCGAGCAAACTCAAGCAGCAACTTCCCAAATTACAGTTATGTTTACAGAAAGCTGGATGGCAGATTAACGTAATCCGCATTAAAGTACAAGTCAACCAGGCATTACATAACGAACCAGCAGAAAAACAGTGTCTGTTTACTGACTCGGCTTTGAATGCTTTCAGCACGCTGGAAAAGAATCTCACCGGATCAAGGCATAATGATGAACTACTTGGCGCTCTGCGTAACCTGCTTAATCGTCACAAAAAGTAACTGACATCACTTCAGCAAGAATCAGCTCGGCAGCCATTGTTCGGCGATTTGTTTTAAATACGAGTGAGGGGCGAGTTCCATGGAGTCAAAACTGACGATTTCATAGCTGTCAGGCTGCTCCAGCATGGCGCGCAATAACAGGTTATTCATGCCGTGGCCGGATTTATGAGCACTGTAACTGGCCAGCAAAGGATGACCGATCAGATACAGATCGCCGATGGCGTCGAGAATTTTATGGCGCACGAATTCATCTTCATAGCGCAGGCCATCGGCATTGAGAACGCGGAATTCATCGAGCACAATCGCATTTTCAAAAGAACCACCGCGGGCCAGACCGATGCCGCGCAGGCTTTCAACATCCTGCATAAAACCAAAGGTGCGCGCCCTGGCGACATCCTTGACGTACGAAACACTGCCAAAATCCACTTCGGCAGTCTGGCTGGTGCCATCAACGGCCGGGTGATTAAATTCGATAAAAAATTTCAGTTTAAAACCGTGATACGGGTCGAGTCGCGCCCATTTTTCGGTAGCGCCACTGCCCTCTCGCACTTCTATTGGTTTGAGGACGCGGATAAATTTTTTGGCCGCCGTTTGCTCCTGCTTGCCGGCCTGCTGCAACAGATAAACAAAGGACGAGGCTGAACCATCCATGATGGGAATTTCTTCGGCGCTGATATCGATGTAGAGGTTATCGATACCCAGACCGGCACAGGCCGACATGACATGCTCAACGGTAGAAACTTTTGCTTTGGCATGCGTCAACGTCGATGCCATGCGGGTATCACCCACACCGAGTGCAGAAGCGGGAAATTCGATCGGCGGTTCAAAATCCACCCGGCGAAAGATAATGCCGACATCGATGTCTGCGGGACGCAGCGTCAATTCCACCTTGGTGCCCGAATGCAGGCCCACACCAACAGTTTTAACGATGTTTTTAATTGTTCTTTGTTTTAACATAGCGATGACGGGTGATTGGTGAAACATAAAATCAGAAAAATCCAGTGTAGGGTGTATAAGCCGCAGGTGTAATACACCGCTGACTTTAATTTCAACACATGGTGTATTACGCCCTATGGGCTAATACACCCTACACACCCTACAACCAAATCAGCCCAACTGTGCCAACAGTGTTTCTGCGTTCGACACTTCAAACTTGCCGCCCTGCTCAACATTTAACTGCTTGACGACGCCATCAACAACCAGCATTGAATAACGTTGTGAACGTGTTCCCATACCAAATTTACTGAAATCCGCATCCAGACCGAGTGCGCGACTAAAGTCGGCATTGCCATCAGCCATCATACGCACGATATCGGTGGCTTTTTGATCGCGCCCCCAGGAACCCATCACAAACGCATCATTGACCGAAATACACCAGATTTCATCCACACCAGCCGCTTTGAATTTGGCTGCCAGAGCCACATAGCCTGGCACATGTTGTGCTGAACAGGTCGGGGTGTAAGCGCCTGGCAAACCAAAAATGGCGATGGTTTTACCTTTGGTCAGATCAGCGACATTAAACGTGTTCGGACCCATGCTGCACGCACCGGTTGCCACTTCAATGTATTCCGCCAGACTGCCTGCGGGTAAATGATCACCCACTTTAATTTGTGCATTCGTCATCACATCTCCTTAAATCAAATCCATATTAAACAACCAGATAAAAAACGCCGCAAACAAGAATGTTTGCGGCGTTAGTATGCCAGAGTCTGCTTTTTTTTGCTGAAGGCAGGGTGAATCAAGATCACCCCGTTTCCTGATCAGTCAGCCTGTTTGCGTAAAAAGGCTGGAATATCGTAAGTTTCCATACCATTTTTTTCCAGCGCACGGACTGTTTCCGAGGCCGATTCACGCCGCCATACCGCCGGACCTTTAGGGCTGTCAAACGAGTGCGAGCTGCCCATGGTGGTGGCAGTGCCGCTTTGATTCATGCCAGCAGACATGACAGGTTCGTTATGCGTACCGGTACGCAGCATCGGTTGAGGCTGGACCAGGGTCATTGGTTTTTTGCTCCGTCCCAGACCAGTGGCCACGACAGTCACGCGGATATCATCGCCCATGGTGTCATCGTAGGCAATACCCTGTGCAATCGAAGCGTCCGGTGCAGCAAAAGCGCGCACAGCAGCCATGACTTCACGAATTTCTTTACCTTTAAGATTACGGCTGGCGGTAACATTGACCAGAACACCGCGTGCACCAGACAGATCAATACCGTCGAGCAGCGGTGAAGCAACAGCCTGTTCGGCTGCAATCCGGGCACGATCAATACCGGACGCGGTGGCCGTTCCCATCATGGCCTTGCCTTGTTCACTCATGATGGTTTTCACATCATTGAAATCGACGTTGATGTGACCTGGCACATTGATGATTTCGGCGATACCGGCAACAGCGTTGTTGAGTACGTCATCGGCATGCTGCATCCATTCAAGCATGGTGTCGTCTTCGTAAATTTCTTCGAGCTTTTCATTCAGAATGATAATGAGCGAATCAACATGCTCAGCCAAGGCTTCCAGACCGGCATCAGCGATGTCCATGCATTTCTGACCTTCGTAAGAAAAGGGCTTGGAAACCACGGCCACAGTCAGTGCGCCCTGTTCTTTGGCGATTTTGGCGACGATCGGAGCAGCGCCGGTACCGGTACCGCCACCCATACCGGCAGCGATAAACACCATGTGAGCGCCGCGCAAAGCATCTTCAATACGTGCTTTGGATTCTTCAGCCAGTTGACGGCCGACTTCCGGTTTCATTCCGGCACCTAAACCGGTTTCACCAATCTGGATCACATTATGTGCTTTGGAAAGGGCCAGTGCCTGAGCATCGGTATTGGCGGCGATAAACTGCACACCACTGACACCTTTGTTAATCATGTGCTGAACAGCATTACCACCAGCACCGCCGACTCCGACCACTTTGATGATGGTCCCTTGCGTAGCATTATCGATCATTTCAAATTCCATCTCGTATTCCCCCAGGTTGGCAGTTCCCAGTCATTAATCATCACAGAACTTCTTGATTGTCACGACTAACGACTAAACACTGCATTGTGCACAACATTATAAATTGACGATTCACTTTTACTGCAAAATATTTCGTAAAAAAAATCAAAAAGTCCCAAAAAACCACTCTTTCATGCGCTGCCAAACTGCTTTTGCTGAACCTTCCTGACGCGACACTAAATGTCCGCGCAAATACTGCTTTTTCGCTTCCAGTAATAATCCCAATACCGTGGCATAACGCGGGCTGCGGACCACATCGGCCAACTGTCCGTGATATTCCGGCATACCGATTCTGGTGGGCTTCAAAAAGATATCTTCGGCCATTTCAACCATGCCTGGCATCATGCTGGTGCCACCGGTCAAGACCACACCGGAAGAGAGCACATCTTCATAACCGGATTCGCGGATCACCTGATGGACAAAGGCAAATAATTCTTCCACCCGCGGTTCAATCACTGCTGCCAGCGCCTGGCGTGACATGGACCGTGGTTCACGGTCACCCAACCCAGGCACTTCCAGGGTTTGTGCCGGATCGGCGAGCGACTGCTTGGCGACACCAAAACGAATTTTAATGTCTTCCGCTTCGGCTGTCGGGGTGCGGATTGCCATGGCGATATCGTTGGTGATCTGGTCGCCGGCGATCGGAATGGTCACGGTATGACGGATCGCACCTTCGCTGAAGACCGCCACGTCAGTGGTGCCACCACCGATATCGATAAGCACCACTCCGAGTTCTTTTTCATCCAGCGTCAACACCGCTTCGGCCGAAGCCATGGGTTGCAGAATCAGATCAGCCACTTCCAGGCCGCAGCGACGTACACATTTGACGATATTCTGCACCGCTGAAACGGCACCGGTGACGATATGTACTTTGACTTCAAGCCGGATCCCGCTCATGCCTATCGGTTCGCGCACATCATCCTGATTGTCGACGATGAATTCCTGCGGTACCGTGTGCAGCAATTGCTGATCAGTGGAAATGTTGATCGCCTTGGCTGTTTCAATCACGCGTGCCACATCGGCGGCCGTGACTTCCTTGTCCTTGATGGCCACCATGCCGCGCGAATTAATGCTGCGAATATGGCTGCCGGCAATGCCGGTATAGACGTTGCGGATTTTGCAGTCGGCCATTAATTCAGCTTCTTCAAGCGCGCGCTGTATCGATTCAACCGTCGCTTCAATATTCACGACCACGCCTTTTTTGAGTCCTTTTGATTCGTGCTGCCCCAGCCCGATGACTTCATGACGACCATCCGGCATGACTTCCGCCACCACGGCCACCACTTTCGAGGTTCCTATATCGAGACCAACGATCAAATTTTTTGCATCTTTTGTCATATCATTTCTTCTGTTTTACCACAACGTTCAATTCCTGCCCCGTGGCTTTTAATGCCAAACCATTCGGATAACGCAGGTCCACGCTCTCGATTTTTCCCTGCAGCCGATTAGTCAATTCGGGATATACCCGCAACAACTGATCGACACGTTTTTTTAAACCATCACTGTTTTCTTCCCGCCCCAACTGCACCACCATTCCGGTATCCATTTTCACCAGCCAGGCATATCGCTTGCTGTATGCCACGGACTCAGGCTTCAGTCCCACTGTGTTGAACCAATCTTTGAACTGCACATAATGGGACCAGACTTCTTTTTCACTGCCGACCGGGCCACTGAATTCAAGCAACCGGGTATCTTCTTCTGCTTCGGCCAGATTGGCGGTAAATACTTCACCCTTGACCGATAATAATTGCCCTTCTTCACCCCAAATACCCAAAGGGCTGTGTTCTTCCAGTTTCACAATCAGTCGGTCCGGCCATTCGCGCCGCACACTGGCTTTTCTTACCCACGGCACCAGTTCAAACGCATGCCGCACTGTATCCAGATTGGCGGTAAAAAAATTACCCTTAATCCTCGGCACTGCGGTGCTGCGAATAATCTCGGCATTCACATGCCGCGGCGCATTATTTTCCACATCTACCACTTGAATAACCTTGAGCGTAAACAGCGGCTGATGTGCCAGCACCCATAAACCGGACAGCAGCAACAATAACGCACACACGCCAAACAAAAAATTGGCCGCGGTTGTGAGTAATTTACTATCTTGCCACATGCATCCGGCCTGTTATCAAGGTGTTCAATTCAGGGCTTCCAGTCTGATGTTGCATGCAGATCAAGTTCCGCCATGCTGACAATTTTCAGACACAGCTGCGCATAATCCAAGCCGGCTACTTTGGCTGCCATCGGCACGAGTGAATGTCCGGTCATCCCTGGCGAGGTATTCATTTCCAGTAAAAACGGCTCATTATCGGATGCCCGCACCATCACATCTGCCCGCCCCCAACCGCGACAACCCAACGCCCGATACGATGCAACCACCATGGCGCGGATTTCTGCCTCTTGCTGTTCCGGAATACCTGCCGGACAAAAATACTGAGTATCATTGGTAAAGTATTTATGCTGATAATCATAATTGGCATCCGGCGCAACGATACGGATCAACGGAAATGCCACCGCGTCAGCGTCTTTTCCCAATATCGCGCACGTAAGCTCAATACCATCAATAAATTGTTCGGCAATCACGGCGCTGTCAAACCGTGCTGCCAGAGCATATGCTGCCGGCAACTGATCAGCGGCTGTGACTTTGGTCAAACCCATGGTCGAGCCTTCATGTGCCGGTTTCACGATCAGTGGCAACTGCAAAAATTCCACCACTGCCGCCGGATCACTGGTCGCGGTAAGTTGCATGAATTTTGGGGTGGCCAATCCTTCGGCCATCCAGATACGTTTGGTCATAGCTTTATCCATGGCCAGCGCGGAAGCCAGCACACCAGAACCGGTGTAGGGAATTCCCAGTTGTTCCAGCGCTCCCTGTAAACTACCATCTTCACCATAACGACCATGCAAAGCAATAAAGACGCGGTCAAATTTTTCACCGGCCAGCTCGGCCAGTGAACGCAATCCGGGATCAAACGCATGCGCATCTACACCCAGACTTTGCAGCGCTGCCAGCACGCCACTGCCTGACATAATGGAAACTTCACGTTCGGAAGAACGGCCGCCAAACAGTACGCCGACTTTACCCAATTCCTGCACATTGATTGTGTTCATCTTAGCTGACCCCCTCCGCAACAAAATTAACCAGTTTTTTAGGTACGCTGTTGATGGAACCCGCACCCATGGTGATCACTACATCGCCATCTTTTAATATGGACATCAGAGTGGTGGGAAAATCTGCCATACTTTCCACAAACACCGGATCAACTTTGCCCAGCACCCTGAGAGCGCGCGTCAGACTGCGGCCATCAGCGGCCACAATCGGTGTTTCACCGGCGGCATATACTTCAGCGAGCACCACCACATCCGCGCACGACATGACTTTAACAAAATCTTCAAACAAATCCCGCGTCCGGGTATAACGGTGCGGCTGAAACGCCAGCACCAATCGCCGTCCCGGATAGGCTCCACGTGCCGCCGACAGGGTCGCCGCCATTTCGACCGGATGATGGCCATAATCATCGACCAGTGCATAATGTCCATGCACACCATCGGCGTTGACCGGCAAAGGCAGTTCGCCATAACGGGTAAAACGACGGCCAACACCATTGAAGTCAGTCAGTGCCTGCTGAATATCCGCATTCGAGACACCCAATTCGCGGGCAATCGCAATCGCAGCGCAAGCATTTTGGACATTATGCATACCTGGTTGGTTCAGGCTGATCTGCATGTCCTCATATTCTTTCTGAATCACGGTAAACTGCATTTTGCCCGCTACCGCTACCGCATCAATGGCACGGATATCAGCTTCTTCGTGAAATCCGTAAGTCATTATTGGCTTGGAAATAAACGGCATGATTTCGCGTACATGGGCATCATCCACGCACAGAACGGCCACACCATAAAATGGCAGTCGCTGAGTGAATTCAATGAACGCCTGTTTTAAACGCGCAAAATCATGGCCATAGGTTTCCATGTGATCCGCATCGATATTGGTGATCACGGAAATAACCGGTGACAGGTTCAAAAACGATGCATCGGATTCATCGGCTTCGGCCACAATAAAATCACCACTACCCAGTTTGGCATTGGCGCCGGCGCTGTTAAGTAAGCCGCCAATCACAAACGTCGGATCGAGTCCACCTTGGGCCAATACGCTGGCAACCAGACTGGTGGTCGTGGTCTTGCCGTGAGTGCCTGCGATGGCAATACCGCGTTTGAGACGCATCAACTCTGCCAGCATCATGGCACGCGGCACGATAGGTACATGCGCAGCACGGGCCGCAATAACTTCCGGATTATCTGATTTGACTGCGGTTGACGTTACCACAGCATCAGCACCGGCAATATTGGCTGCATCATGGCCAAGCATAATTTTAGCGCCCAGACTCGCGAGTCGCTGTGAAGCAGCATTACTGGATAAATCCGAACCGGAAATCTCATAACCCAGATTCATCAACACTTCGGCAATCCCACTCATACCAGAGCCGCCGATACCGACAAAATGCAGGTGCTTTACTTTATGTTTCATACTGATTTCCCTGTCGGCTTGTGTGTCAGTTCTTCCAAGACAGCGGCAATGACTTCATTGGCCTGACGCTGTCCGATTTTATATGCTGCCTGTGCCAACAGCTGACATTCATCGCGAGTGATATTAGCCAGCAGCTGCGCCAGTTTTTCCGCCGTCATTTGCGTCTGCGGCAAATGAATGGCGGCCTGTTGCTGCGCCATCCATTCGGCATTATTGGTTTGATGCGTGGTGGACGAAACTCGCAGTGGCACCAGTACGCTGGCCACACCGGCGGCGGTTAATTCGGACACGGTAATGGCGCCCGCACGACAGATCACCAAATCGGCGGCGGCATACTGCGCCTGCATGTCATCGATAAAAGCCACCACGTCGGCCTGCACCTGCGCCTTAGCATAGGTAGCTGTCAGCTGAGCAATATGTTGTTTGCCCGATTGATGGGTAACCAGCGGCCTGGTTTCCGGTGACATCAACGCCAGCGCGGCCGGGACAGTTTCATTGAGCACCTGCGCTCCCAGACTACCGCCAATGATGAGTACTTTTAACGGTCCGCTGCGTCCGGAAAACCGCTCTGCTGGCGGAGCCATCTGACAGATTTCACGCCGTACCGGGTTACCCGTCACCAAAGCCTTGTTTTTAGCCACAGCCACTTCGGCCGGAAATCCAAACAACACCCGTTGTGCGGCACCGAGCAGCAAACGATTCGACAATAACAGCGCAGCATCCGCATTCAACAATACCAGCGGAATTCCGCGCAGTCTGGCCATCAACCCGCCCGGGACGGTGACATACCCGCCCATACCCAGCACCACATCTGGGCGACGGCGGCCGAGAAACTGATAACAGTGCACAAAACTGCTCAACAGACGAAACACACCGGTAACAGTATGCTTCCAACCCTTGCCGCGCAAACCGGAGAATTTCACCGCATCCATAGGCAGCTGATTTTTTTTGACGATCTCGCCTTCCATGCCATGTGTAGTTCCCAGCCAGGTGACTTCCCAGCCACGTTCCTGCATGGTTTTGGCAATCGCGATTCCCGGAAATACATGTCCACCGGTACCGGCGGCCATAATCATCAGACGTTTTGCTGTCACGTTACTCATGCTCCACGCCCTCCATGCATCAGTGCCCGATTTTCATAATCGATGCGCAGCAAAATTGCCAACCCGACACAGTTAATCAACACACCAGAACCGCCATAACTCATTAACGGCAACGTCAGTCCTTTGGTTGGCAACAAACCCATATTGACACCCATATTAATAAACGCCTGCACACCAATCCAGATACCAATGCCTTTGGCACTCAGGCCGGCAAAGGTCTGATCGAGTGCGATTGCCTGACGACCAATATCAAAAGCGCGTTTCACCAGCCAGTAAAACAGATATACCACCACTACCACACCGACAAATCCTAATTCTTCACCAATCACCGCCAGTAAAAAATCGGTATGCGCTTCTGGCAGATAATGCAATTTTTCCACACTGCCACCAAGTCCGACACCAAAAATTTCACCACGACCAAAAGCGATGAGTGAATGTGACAACTGATACGCTTTACCCAGGGCATTATCTTCCTGCCAGGGGTTAAGATAGGCAAAAATCCGTTCACGCCGCCATGGCGAGAGCACAATCACCAGACTAAAGATGCCCACGAGCAGCGTGGCTATCCCGCCAAACCAGATACCATTAATGCCACCCAAAAATAAAATTCCCATGGCTATGCAAACGATCACACCGAATGCACCCAGATCTGGCTCCAGCAGCAACAGCAAACCAACCAAACCTACCGCTCCGGCCATAGGCAAAAAGCCTTTGGTTAATTTATGCATGTATTCCTGTTTGCGCACGGTATAGTCGGCGGCATACAAGACAACAAACAATTTCATCAATTCAGACGGTTGGATGTTGAGCACTTTCAGAGACAACCAGCGCTTGGCTCCATTGACGCCTTTCCCCAAACCGGGAACCAACACTGCCACGAGCAACACCAGCGTGAAGACAAAAAAATACGGAGCAAATTTTTGCCAGGTCGACAGCTTGATATGAAACACACCATAACTCACCAGCGAGGCCAGCAAAATAAACAGTGCCTGCCGGTAGACGAAATGGGTGGTGGAATACCCGGCATATTTAGGAGAATCGGGTAATGAAATCGAGGCTGAATACACCATCACCATGCCGAACAGCATCAGCACCATAGTGACCCACACCAGCATCTGATCATAATCAAGCATTTGCACACGGCCGCTATGCTTGGAGGCCCAGAGCGATGTCAGCTGTGCCTTCATAGTCCGACCTCACCGCGTGCATAACCGATTTCTTTGACGGCCGCGATAAACACCTCGGCCCGATGAGCATAATTTTTAAACATGTCGAAACTGGCGCAGGCGGGTGATAACAGCACCAAATCGCCGGCGCGCGCCTGACCTGCTGCCGCCTGTACCGCCTGTTCCATATCAGCACACTGAATAATGTGCACCCCACATTCAAACACGGCATCTGCAATTTCATTGGCCGAGGTGCCTATCAAGACCACGGCAGAAACAAATTGAGCCACGGGTCTGAGCAGTGGGGCAAAATCCTGCCCCTTGCCTACACCGCCGGCGATCAAGACTATCCTGGCCTGAGCTTGGCCGAGTCCATTAATCGCGGCTACAGTCGCGCCGACATTCGTCCCTTTACTGTCATCGTAATAATCAACCTGATCGATGGTGGCGATCAGTTCAACCCGATGGGGTTCACCCTGATATTCACGCAATCCATGCAACAGCGGTGCTAGCGGCAAACCGAGAGCGCGACACAAGGCCAGTGCGGCTAACGCATTCATCGCATTATGATTGCCGCGAATTTTGAGGGCATCAGCCGGCATCAATCTCACCAGCTGAACCTCTTCCGGTATCACCGGTGCATTTTTTGCCCGTCTTTTTGGAGCTGTGACACCTTCATCCACGGCATTCGCGACACACAACCAGTTCATTCCGTGTTCTGACTGCAATCCGAATTCACCAGCCAGTTTGGGTGCTGTCATGCCAAACGACGAAAGCGGCGCCAGCGGATTTTGCATCTGCATCACCAAACTGTCATCGCGATTGAGAACCTGTACCGTATGTCCGGAAAAGATTCTGGCTTTGTCAGCGGCATAGGCCTCCATCGAACCGTGCCAATCCAGATGATCTTGCGTCACATTGAGTACCGTGGCCGCATCTGCCTGCAGACTGTAAGTGGCATGCAGCTGAAAACTGGATAATTCCAGCACCCAGACTTCCGGCAAATTATCTGCCTCCAGCGAAGTGCGTAACACCTCCAGCACGGACGGGCTGATATTGCCGGCAATCTGCACCCGTTTACCTGCACGCTCAACTAACAGTCCAACCAGACTGGTTACCGTAGTTTTGCCGTTGGTACCGGTAATGGCGATGATTTTCGGCGCGTAGCCATTATTTTTTTCCAGTTGACGCAAACTTTGCGCAAAAATTTCCACTTCACTCCAGAACGGAATTCCACGTTCCAGTGCAGCCGGTGCAATCACGGCCAGCTCCTGCAACTCTGACAGGCCAGGACTGACCACGACAAAATCAACGCCATCGAGCAACTCAATCGTAAACGCGCCACCGGTAAAGGTACTTTCAGGAATCAAGGTACTTAACTGTTCCAGGCGTTCAGGCGCGGTGCGGGTGTCGGCCACACGCACGATGGCTCCACAGCACGCCAACCACTGCGCTGCAGCCAGACCGGATTCTCCCAATCCCAACACCAAAGCCGTTTTACCCGAATAATTCATCACTGCACTTTCTGTTTATTTAACGCAATTTCAGGGTCGACAAACCAAATAACACCAGCATCATGGTAATAATCCAGAAGCGCACAACCACCTGAGTTTCTTTCCAGCCTTTTTGTTCAAAATGGTGATGCAGCGGCGCCATTAAAAACAAGCGCTTTCCCGCACCGAATTTCTTTTTGGTGAATTTGAAATAGCCCACTTGTAAAATCACAGAAATGGTTTCCACCACAAACACCCCACCCATCATGAACAACACAATTTCCTGACGCACAATCACGGCAATCGTACCGAGTGCGCCACCGAGTGCGAGTGCGCCCACATCGCCCATAAACACCTGTGCCGGATAAGCGTTAAACCACAAAAAGGCCAGACCGGCACCCGTCATGGCACCACAAAAAATCAGTAATTCACCCGCGCCCGGAATATGGGGCAAAAACAGGTATTTGGAATAGGTGGCGTTGCCGGTTACATAGGCAAACAAACCCAGTGCACTGCCTACCATGACAGTCGGCATAATGGCCAGACCATCAAGGCCGTCAGTCAAATTGACGGCATTACTGGTGCCAACAATCACAAAATAAGTCAACGCAATAAATCCCCACACACCCAACGGATAACTGATGGTTTTGAAAAACGGTACAATCAGATCAGCCTTGTTCGGTAAATCCATGGTGAAACCGGATTGCAGCCAGCGCAGGAAAATATCAAAAAACTGACCATTCGATGGTGCTGACACGGAAAATGCCAGATACACCGCCGCAATCAGACCGATAACCGATTGCCAGAAATATTTTTCCTTCGACGCCATGCCACGCGGATCTTTAAACACCACCTTGCGGTAATCATCCACCCAACCGACAGCACCAAAACCCAACGTCACTACCAAGACCACCCAGACAAAACGGTTGCTTAAATCCGCCCACAGCAATGTGGAAATGCCGATCGAAATTAACAGCAATACCCCACCCATGGTAGGCGTTCCGGATTTGACCAGATGAGTTTGCGGTCCATCGGTGCGCACTGCCTGGCCGACTTTCAAACGTGTGAGCATGCGTATCACGAACGGTCCTGCCATCAATCCGATGGTAATCGACGTGAGCGTGGCAAATACTGCCCGGAAGGTGATGAAATTAAACACCCGGAACACGCCGACATCCTGCTGAAAATATTGTGCCAACCAGAGCAACATAGTTTTATCTTTCTGAGCCCGGTAACTGAGCGTTAATTAAATGCGTCACTACGCGTTCCATTTTCATGAACCGCGAACCCTTGACTAATATCGTTGCAGCACTGTCTGCACAGGCATCGAGCGCCGGCAGCAGTTGCTCTATTTGCCCAAAATGCTGCGCCCCTGATCCAAACACCGCACTGCTGTGTTGCGCCAGAGTTCCCAGAGTCAGCAACATCTGCACTCCGCGCTCATGCGCATAGCGACCAATTTCGCTGTGATAGGCTGGCCCATCCGAACCCACTTCCCCCATATCACCGAGCACCAGAATTTTTTTACCGGCCGACTGCGCCAGCACATCAATGGCTGCACGTACCGAATCCGGATTGGCGTTATAGGTATCATCAATCACCGTGGCCAAATTGGCGGCGCGTTTTTTTTGCAGTCTTCCGGATACCGGAGCAAATTTTTCCAATCCATCAATAATGGCAGCAGCATTGCAACCGATAGCATGACAACAGGCGATCGCGGCTAAGGCATTGCGTACATTATGCAATCCGGCCGCCGCCAACTCGATCGTCAATACTGCACCGGCGATGCTGACTTGCATGCAGTTGCCAAATTCACTTGCCTGCCACGTGGCCGAAACATCACCCTGACCCAAACCAAACGTGATTATTTTGCGCGCACCGGCATAGCTACGCCATAAATCGCTATACACCTCATCAGCCGGAAACACGGCTACCCCATCGGAGGACAAACCTAAAATCACAGAACCATTTTCGGCCGCTACCGCATCCACGCTTTGCATGAATTCCTGATGTTCGCGCTGGGCATTATTCACCAGTCCCACAGTGACTTCGGCAATCGCACTGAGCTGGGCAATTTCACCCGGATGATTCATGCCCATCTCTATCACAGCGGCACGATGGCCGCTGTGCAGGCGCAACAGCGTTTGCGGCACACCGATGTCATTATTCAGATTTCCCTGAGTAGCCAGACAATCATCGGCGCCAAAAGCGCTGCTTAATATCGCCGCAATCATTTCCTTGACCGTGGTTTTGCCATTACTGCCCGTAACCCCTATCATCGGCAAGGCAAACTGCCGCCGCCAGTAACGAGCGATCTCACCCAGCGCCACCCTACTGTCAGGCACCACCAATGCCGGCAGCTGACAATCTGGCATCAGACGCTCTACAATCACTGCCGCCGCACCTTTTTGTGCCGCTTCAGCCAGAAAATCATGGGCATCAAAATACTCACCGCGCAAGGCGACAAACAAACAACCAGGAACAATTTTGCGGCTGTCCGTGACCACTCCATAGACATTCATTTCGGGCGCAAATGCTGGGCTCACGGAAATCATCGTCAGATTGTCACGCAACTGCTGCAGTGTGAAAATCGCGCTCATCAGCCAACTCCTTTTGAGCTCAAATCAGCCAGAGCTATCTGTGCATGTTCCACGTCTGAAAAAGGCAGCTTTCTGCCAGCGACTTCCTGATACGCTTCATGTCCCTTGCCGGCCAATAAAACCACATCGTTTTTACCGGCATGTTTGATCGCGTATAAAATCGCCTTGGCGCGATCGGTTTCCATTGTGAACTGACGCTGCGGTGAAATTCCGGCGGCAATCTGCGCCATAATCGCGGCGGGGTCTTCGCTGCGTGGATTATCACTGGTGACGATAATTTCATCTGCCAGTTCAGCTACCTTGCCCATTTGCGGCCGCTTGCCCGGATCGCGATCGCCACCACAGCCAAACACACACCATAATTTGCCTTGCCGCTCTTTGGCTACATCACTCAGATTGGCCAGGGTCTTTTCCAGCGCATCCGGTGTATGGGCATAATCCACCATCACCAGTGCCCGTCCGGGAGAACTGAGTTGCTCCATACGTCCGGGCACCGCGCAGAGTTGTTCGACCGCATGGACTGCATCCTTCCAGACCACGCCACTGGCAAACAATGTCGCCATCACAGCCAGCACATTGCTGACATTAAACCGGCCTATCATCCGGGTCTTGATCTGTCCGCTGCCGAAGGGTGAATCCAGCTGAAAACTGGTACCGCCCTGATAATTGCGGATCACACTGGCACGCAAACAGTTTTTGTTTTCAGTCCCACTTTCCGCCGTGGTATAGCCAATCACAGCCACACCATTGGCCAGCGCTTGCTGCATCATGCGGACACCAAACTCATCCTCCAGATTAATTACCGCCGTGCCCAAACCAGCCCAGGAAAACAGTCTGGCCTTGGCCGCTTCATACGAAGACATATCACCGTGATAATCAAGATGATCGCGGGTGACATTGGTCATCACAGCCACATCGAGATGCATACCATTCATACGCCCCTGATCGAGCCCGATCGAAGAAGCTTCAATAGCGATCGCTCTGGCACCGAGTTCACTCTGCAGGGCAATTTTTTGCTGTAACTGCACCGCATCCGGGGTGGTGAAACCGGTGACATCAAAGGCAGGAATACTGCCTTTTTGTACCAATCCGATACCAAGAGTACCAATCACGCTGGTAGGCGTACCCAAAAAGGACAGCGCGCTCGCCAGCCATTGCGTACAGGAGGTTTTTCCATTGGTGCCGGTGACAGCCACCGTTAACATGGGTGCATCCGGATGATGCAAATATTCTGCCGCAATGAACCCGCTCAGCCAGAGTAAATTATTAACGCCGCAATGCGGCACCTGCCACTGTGGGTTCCAGTAAAAATCAGCCTCTTCAAACACCACCGCAACCGCACCCTGCTCTATGGCCACCTCAATATAATCGCGCCCGTCCCCCTGCCCCACCGGATAGGCAAAAAAGATATCTCCCGGACGCACTTTCCGGGTATCGGTCGTCAATTGACGGCCCGGCACCGGCGGCAATTCTGCCAGCCAGCGCACGGTAGAAACAACAGCAGCTAAGGCGACGGAATTAACCATTACATGATATCTCCCAAACCATTATCCGGAAGCACGCTCGTGACCGTGGTATCCGGTGCTACATTGAGGGTTCTTAACGCATTGGCGGTAATACTGGAAAACAGCGGGGCGGCCACGAGTCCACCAAAATGCGGGCCTGAAGGATCAGGTTCGTCCACCATCACAGCAACAATAATGCGTGGGTTCGATACCGGCGCAAAACCGCAAAACGAGGCGATATATTTTTTCACGTACTGACCATGTTCAACTTTGTAGGCCGTACCGGTTTTACCGGCCACCCGATAACCCGGTACGCGCGCGCGGATGGCACTACCTTCCGGTCCGGTTACGGTTTCCAGCATGGCGCGCATAGTCTGGGCAGTTTTAATGGAAAAAATTCGCTCTGCCACCGGTGTCTGGACACTCTTTTTAAAAGTCAGTGGAATCAACTCGCCATCACGGGCAAAAATGGTATACGCATGCGCCAGCTGTATCGTCGAAGCCGTTAAGCCGTGACCATAACTCATGGTGGCCTGCTCAATCGGTCGCCAGGTTTTATAGTTACGCAAGCGTCCACTGGCGGCACCCGGAAAATCAAACTTGGGCGCCTGCCCAAAACCGACTTTGGTAAACAGCTCCCACATTTCCTGTGCCGGCATTTGCAGGGCAATTTTGGCGGTGCCGATATTGGAGGATTTTTCAATAATCTGCGCCACAGTCAGCGCGGCACTTTCATGTGCATCACCGATAGTGGCTGTACCGATCGTCATTTTACCGGCGGTCTGAAATACGGTTTCCGGTCTGACACGATTAGTTTCCAGTGCCAGCGACACCGTAAACGGCTTCATCACCGAACCTGGCTCATACGCATCGGTCATGATCCGGTTACGCAACTGCGCGCCAGTTAAATCGGCGCGCTGATTGGGATTGTACGAAGGTAAATTGGCCAGTGCCAGAATTTCCCCGGTCTGCACATCCACCACCACCACTCCACCAGCTTTGGCCTTGAATTTTTCCAGTGTCTGTTTTAATTGGGCATAGGCCAGATATTGGATTTTGCTGTCGATCGACAGCACCAGTTCGCGCCCGTCATGCGGCTCATTAATGGCGCGCAAATCTTCCACGATATGACCAAGACGGTCTTTAATCACCCGGCGACTGCCAATTTTACCAGCCAGACTGCCCTGCTCGGCCAGTTCGATACCTTCCTGGCCGGCATCTTCCACATTGGTAAAGCCAACCACATGCGCCATGGCTTCGCCTTCAGGATAGAACCGCTTGTATTCGCGCCGGGTTTCAATTCCACTGATGCCGAGAGCAACAATTTTATCAGCCACTGGCTGTTCAACCTGGCGTTTCAGATACACGAACTGCCGGTCTGAATCGAGTTTTTTACGCACATCCGCTTCACTCATTTCCAGCAACGCTGCCAACAACCGAATTTTTTCTTTTGGTTCTGCCAGCACATCCTCGGGAATCGCCCAGATCGCCTTGACTGGCACCGAAGATGCCAGCACCACACCATTGCGGTCGGTAATTTTGCCGCGCGTAGCTGGCAATTCGAGCGTACGCGCATAACGCGATTCACCCTGCTTTTGCAGAAAATCGGTACTCATGGCCTGCAACCAGAACGCCCGGCCAACGAGCGCTACAAAGCCGACAAACAACACAAACATCACCAGACGCGAACGCCATGCCGACAACTTCAGAGCCAGCACCGGATTTTTTAAAAACGGCACTCCCCTGGCATTGGCATTACGCGACGATGGACGTGGATTACTGCTCATGTTTGTTGGTTTTGTTGTTTAAAGTAATGTACTGGGTACGGTCAGGCGTGACCGGCACCATATTCAAATCACGGGTGGCATTAGACTGAATACGCTCATGCTTGCCCAGCGTTGACTGATCAAGCTGCAGTTGCGACCATTCCACTTCCAGCTGACGCGCTTCGGTCTGACTGCGCTCAACTTCAATAAATAAATGGCGCGCACGATTTTGGGTTTGCACCAGAATTACGGCACACACCAGCAAGGCAACTAACAAAATCACGTTAACCCGCCCATTCATTGCGCAGCACCGGCAAGCGGCAGACGCTGGGCAATACGCATAATGGCCGAACGCGCGCGCGGATTTCCTTCCACCTCGGCGTCACCCGGCTTGACCCGCCCGAGTAATTTCATCAGCGGTGGCGGCAAATCCTGAGCCCGGATAGGCAAACGCCGCTCCGGCTGCCTGACCAACACCTTCGAGGCCATGAACTGCTTTACTATCCGGTCTTCGAGCGAATGAAAACTGATCACCACCAACTTGCCGCCAGGCGCGAGCAACTCAAACGCCTGTTTCAAGCCGCTTTCAAGGTCTTCAAGTTCCGCATTGATGAAAATCCGGATAGCCTGGAAGGTACGAGTGGCCGGATCCTTACCCTTTTCACGCGTTTTGACGGCACCTGCCACGAGTTCGGCAAGCTCTCGTGTGCCTGAAATTGGTGTGAGCTGTCGGCGAGCAGTAATCGCCTTTGCAATCTGAAAAGCAAACCGTTCTTCCCCATAATTTCGTATTACCTCCTCTATATTTTTTTCTGTCGCCGTTGCCAGCCATTCGGCTGCTGATATGCCGCGTGTTGTATCCATACGCATATCGAGCGGACCATCAGCGCGAAAACTGAAACCACGGGTGGCATCATCCACCTGTGGCGATGAAATTCCCAGATCCATGAGCACACCATCGACCTGCGTAATGCCGAGCGCCTGCAATTCTGTCTGCATGGCGGCAAAGCTGTTATGAACAATGGAAAAACGTGTGTCGCTGATCTGAGCGGCATTGGCAATGGCCTGCAGATCTTTATCGAAGGCGATCAGACGCGCGCCAGGGGCAAGCTGCGAGAGCAACAAACGGCTGTGACCGCCACGTCCAAAGGTGCCATCAATGTAGACGCCATTACTGTTGAGCGGCTGCAGGGCAGCAATCGCCTCGTCCAGCAACACGGTACTGTGCCTGTATTCCTGCACTGGCAATTCGGCGCTATCTGACACAGTCGGTGAGGGAGCTGTCATACACCCCTCATCAGAAAGAAAAATCACTTAACACATCCGGCATGCCGACAGCTACCGCCTGGGCTTCACTATCAGCCAGTTTTTGCGCATCCCAGACTTCAAAATGACTACCCATGCCCAACATCATCACGTCGCGCGCCAGTTCTACGGCACTGCGCAACTCGGGCGCCACCAGTATCCGGCCGGCGCCATCCATCTCGACATCGCAGGCGTTACCCAGAAAAATCCGCTGCCAGGAACGTGCTGACATAGGCCATTTGGCAATCTCGGCCCGGTGCGCCTCCCAAACCGGACGGGGAAACAACAATAAACAGCCATGCGGATGACGCGTGAGCGTCACACGCCCTTCGGACTGCAACAACAATGCGTCACGATGCCGGGCCGGGATAGTCATCCGACCTTTCGCATCCAATGTAAGAGCTGACGCACCTTGAAACACAGAAAACCTCTTATAAGCCAAAGTCCAACAAGTTACTTTCGTGAAATTGCGGGTAAATCAACCCACTTTTAACCACTTTTTCACACAAGCACCCACTTTAGTTGAAGCATTTCTCGTGGTCAAGCGAAATCACACAAAAAATCGAATTTCCATAATGAAGTCAAGGACTTAGCTGCGTTTGCCACATCGGTGCATAAATAAAATAATGCATGAAATTAAGCACTTAGGAAACACTGTGAAAGTTAAGGATTAGCTCTACACATGGGTATAGGTCAGCAGCAAACCGTGCTTTCGGCACACACCGACATGTTGTCGTTGAAAACCTGTGGAAAGCCGCATTAAGAAAACGCAGGAAAACACTCAAAAGTCGATAGGGAATTGTCTTTTAAGTAATAACAAATGAAGGGGCGGCATGGCGCCGTGAACATGCGCAGGAAAAAAGAGGTGATTTGATAGATAGGACAATAATAAGAATTGAAGCAAGCCGATAGGCCGGATTCTGTTACGACACGCCTGCGCCATTGCTGACGCGCTTGTGTTATGACAGTCATTCCTCTAGGCCCTGAATTACTTCAGGGCTCAAGCTTTCTACCCGCACGCTCCGCGAGCCGCATCAACGCGTGCCTATTTGAAATTGCTCCAGGTGGAGGTTACCGCGTTTCACCGTAACTTAATACGCTCGTCTCTGTGGCCCTGTTCCTCGCCTTATACCTTGCGGCTTTCAGCGGACGGCCGTTAACCGTCACCCTGCTCTGTGGAGTCCGGACCTTCCTCCCGTCTGGTTGCTTTTGCGAACAAAAGCAACAAAACCAGCGACTGTCTGGCTTGCTTCGGGCTGGATTTTACCCTAATTTAACAACCAAAGGCAGTTTTCTGGTAGCGTTACGACTTTTCCCTGCGCGCACAAGTCATGTCCAATCCTACTATCACGTCCATTACCCGCTCCGGTGGCCAGCTCATCGTTGATGCCCTGCAAATTCACGGCGTCGACACCATTTTTGGCGTCCCGGGCGAAAGTTACCTGCCGGTATTGGACGCACTGCATGAACACAAAACTGGTGCTATTCAGGCACCAATCCGCTTTATCATTAACCGTCAGGAAGGCGGCTCAGCCTTTATGGCCGAAGCCTATGGCAAACTGACCGGAAAACCCGGCATTTGCTTCGTCACCCGTGGCCCCGGTGCCACCAATGCATCCATCGGTGTGCATACTGCCTATCAGGATTCCACCCCGATGATTCTGTTTATCGGTCAGGTTGGCAATGATTTTGTCGAACGCGAAGCCTTTCAGGAAATCGATTACCGCCGCATGTATGGCCAGATGGCCAAATGGGTAGCGCAAATCGATCGTGCTGACCGTGTGCATGAATACGTCGCCCGCGCCTTCCAGATCGCCACCAGTGGCCGTCCCGGCCCGGTCGTGCTGGCACTGCCGGAAGACATGCTGTCGCAACTGGTCGAAACCAGCCAGATCCCGGCGGTGCGTCATTATCAGCCGGTACAGGCGTCCCCTGGCAACACACAACTGCAGGAGTTGCGTCAACGTCTGGCACAGGCACAACGTCCGCTGGTGATTCTCGGCGGCGGCGGCTGGAATCAGGCTGCCTGTGCCGCCATCCAGCAATTTATCGAACAGAATCACTTGCCGGTGGCCTGCGCCTTCCGCTTTCAGGACTTATTCGACAACCAACACCCGAATTACATCGGCGACGTCGGCATTGGCATCAACCCCAAGCTGGCGCAACGCATCCAGCAAGCCGATCTGGTGATCGCCATCGGACCGCGTCTGGGTGAAATGACGACCGGCGGCTACCAGTTGCTGCAGGCACCGGTACCGCAGCAAAGCCTGATCCATATCCATGCGGATGCGCTCGAACTCGGACGCGTGTATCAGGCTGACATGCTCATCAACAGCGGCATGCCGCAAATCGCTTCCACCCTGGCCGCGCTGCCGCCAGTTGATGCCAACGCCTGGCAAGCCAGCGTTGCCCAGGCACGAGCTGAGTATGTCGCCAATCAGGCACCGGCGGCGATTTTCCAGAATGACCAGCATCCACTCAATCTGTGGCAGGTGGTACAGGAACTTAGCGCGCAAATCCCGGCCGACAGCATCATTACCAACGGTGCCGGCAATCACACCACCTGGGCACACCGCTATTACCGTTACGGCCGCATGCGCACCCAGCTGGCACCAACTTCGGGCGCCATGGGTTACAGCGTACCATCCGGGATTGCCGCCAAAATCACCTGTCCGGAACGCACCGTCATCACCTTTGCCGGTGACGGTGAATTTCTGATGAACGGTCAGGAACTCGCGACTGCGGCGCAATACCGCGCAGGCGTGGTAATTTTACTGTTCAACAACAGCATGTTCGGCACCATCCGCATGCATCAGGAACGCGAATTCCCTACCCGTCAGGTTGGCACCGAACTGCACAATCCCGACTTTGCCGCGCTCGCACGTGCTTATGGTGGTTCCGGCGAAGTGGTGACCCGCACCGAAGAATTTGCCCCGGCCTTAACCCGCGCCCTGGCCTTCAGCCGCGAACAACACCTGCCCGCTCTGATTGAATTGCGCTACGACGTCAACCTGATCACCCCGGGTGCGACGCTTGAGACGATACAGAAAACGGCACTGGCCAGATAAGGCTATCCTACTGAAAAACTAGCTGCACATCACCTCTGCCCGTGGATTATCCCGACACCACTCCGGATAATCCACAATAGCAACACTATCCCAAATAATTCACACTTCAAACAGCATCTGGATCCCAAGCCTGAGCACCGTTGTGCATAATTAACTATATTAACCTTATCCTATCGTGAACCCGCTGAATTCCTTGCAAAGTGGATTTGCTTCCACAGACAATATACTTCAGGCCACTGGAGTCCGGCCGACATCGGCTCCTGTGAATGTAGTCAAATTTTTCCTTGGCGCATTCACCTACGGACTGTCGAATCACGCTTTTGAAGTCTATGACAACTACCGCGCCATCCCCGCGCGAAGAATCGTAGCCCGATTTGAAAACCAGATAGCCCGGCTTGATCCAAACGAGATTCCTGAAGATGGAATACTTTTCACTTCCTCCTACGGCGTAGTCACAATAACAAGAGATCTTCTGGACGGAGAATATCGCATCAAAGCCTCCTGCCAGGGCGAAGATATGTATTTCCCGCAGCCGATAAGCAATTTCACCCAGTTAATCAACCGGATCAGAACCGACATGCGCCAACATCCGCAACTATATGCAGAATATGGCGTTGATGTCTGCACTGCTCCACTGGATTTACTGCCTGATCATGCCGACCGGGCACCAGACAGGCAGTCTGGCGAGACCCCGGATGCAGAAGTTATCCAAACCACCACCGAGGCACAACTGTTACGCAGAAAACTCAGCGGACATATCAGCAGCAGAACTGAACTTGTTCAGCCAACTTCATTTCCCTCTACCCCAAACTCTTCCCATAACACCCTCTGAAGCTGCTCCTCCTTCAGATGGTGTTTTTGTTCCTGACCATGGGTGATAATTTTGAGAGTATGGCCAAACAGGATTTTTCGGCCCGAGGCATGGCACAACACCACCAGCAATTTGCGCACAAAAATCGATTCATGGTGGGTGCAGTTATAAAAATTGGCCGGAATAAAATCTTCCCAATGCTGCGGCGTCAGCTCAAACGCATACAAACCTTCCCAGCCGTGGCTGGTGTGGGTTTTGAGCAGCAATTCATGCTCACTTTGCATACTTAGCATGAACAACTCACCATCCTGATTGACTTCCGTCTCCAGCAAGTTGAGTCGCATAGGCGCCCGGATTCCATGGCCGCCAAAACCCAGATCGCACAACCATTTCTCACCCTGCAAAGTCACTACGATGGCCATATGGGTACGCGGTTTTCTGTGACCATGAGTCAGCGGACGGGCCGCAACAAAAAAATACGGAATCCCGAGAGCGTCGAGTGCCATCGCAAACAGTCCATTGACTTCGTAACAGTAACCGCCACGCTGGCGGTTAACCAGTTTGGCGACGATATCGGCCGGTTGTAGCGAGATGACTTTACCGGCCTGGACATCCAAGTTTTCAAACGGAATATGAAACAGCTGGCAGCGCATCATTTCTGCCACGCTGGCCATGGTCGGACGGGGCTCAGAAGTGTAGCGTATGCGAGTGAAATAACGTGGCAGGGAAAAGGTCACTTCGGTCATGGTCATCAAGAGGATTGATAAATCAACATCGAAACGACATGGCGGTTTATATCCGCCCGATTTGCCGCTATCATAGTACCCTAGGTTTACACTATGTTATGTTTTACGGAAATTCAATGACAACTCCCCGACTCCTGCTTGCCCGCGTATTTTTCAGCCTGCTTTTGTTGTTTGCCAGTGCCCCTCTGCTGGCACAAAGCCCGACCGACGCAACTCCGCTGCCAATGGCAACAGCCACCCAGACATTGATAGAAAATTATCAACGGATTTTATCGCTGCAAATTTACAGCAGCAAAGCCACAAAAGACCAACAGCAGGCGGCAGCGCGCGCCGGTGAATATCTGTTTCTGCAAAACCATCAACTGGCTGGAACAATACTCGAACGCCTGCTGGCACCCCAACATACCAGCGCAGAAATGGATACATTCCTCACCACCGTGGGCGACCCGATCTGGGTGGATGCCGATCTGTTTGCTGTGCGTAGCATACTGATGCAAATCGCCAAAAAAGCGCAATTCAATTCCCAACAGCACCAACAGTTGCACCTCCTGCTGGCCAATCTGGCGCGCGCGCATAACAGATATGGTCAGGAATTAAACACCGTACTAAAACAAAGCACCCTCAGTCAAAACAAACCGTTGCGACCAGCCTGGGCTGCCTATGAAGCCAAAATTACCCTGGCTTACCCACCTCAGGCATTGCTGGAACAATTCACCAGCACCTTACCTGAACCCATTGCCGTCACACCACCAGAACAACCCGGCGACATCATTGCACTGACGCGCAAAAATGAATGGCAAGGTATGCAACTCGAACCTGGCACGGTGCTGCTGACATTTGATGATGGACCGCACCCGGTATTTACATCCGAAATTCTGGCCATTCTGGCGCGCTATCAAGCCAAGGCGATTTTCTTTCAGCTGGGGCAAAATCTGGGCAGCGTGGAAAATGGACATGCCGAATTAACCCGCAATCAGGAACTCGAGCACGCCATCCTGAGCGCTGGCCATGCTATCGGCAACCACAGCTTCACGCATCCATTTTTACCCAAACTCGATCAGGCACAAGTACAGCAGGAAATCGATAAAACCCAGGCATTGCTGGATTTGATTATTCCCGCTGACGATCAGCGCACCCACATGTTCCGCGCACCTTATGGCGCACGCAATTCGATGATCCTGGGAGAAATCGGTGAACGCGGCTTGCGCTCAGTGTTGTGGAATGTAGATTCGCTCGACTGGTCCGATCCAATTCCGGAATCGATCGTGCACCGGATTTTGCAGGAACTCGAACACGCCGGACGCGGCATTATTCTGATGCACGATATCCACCCAAAAACCGTGCTCGCCCTACCCATGCTGATGGATGAACTGATTAAACGCGGTTATCATTTTGTGAACTGGGATGGCCAGAAACTCATACCTACCGAACCCGCCGTTTCCATGCCCGCGCCGACGTAAAAGTTATTTCCACATGGTGTATTACGCCCAATGGGCTAATACACCCTACATTTTCAGATCAAAATCCACTCTGGTTGGTGCACTGCCATCCCTGATGTCGCTGTTATCAAGCCGGGGAGCAAGTGAATACATGCGCTCCGGTGCGACCGTATTGAGCAGATAAGTATGCACCACCACTTCGCGCCGCAATGCCAGCGCCAGCAAATCATCTTCGCTGATGCCGGTGTTGGCGATCAACAGACTTTCCATCTGTCCGGCAGGTAATGATTTGGCGATACCCAGCAAATTGCGCGCTTTGGCAAACGTGGCCTGGCCATACAGCGCCGCTATCGCTTTGACACGTTCTTCCGGTAAAATCGTCGGGTCGCTGCCCGGCTCCAGATACACATCATGGTATTTCCGGATTTGCTGCTCCAGCAGCTGCACACGTAAGCCGGCATTGTCAGCCACCATGTCAGCGCGTCCGGTGATATTGAGTTGCACCGCCGGACGCTTGATCAGCAGGCGACTCAGATCATCCAGCTTTGCTTTGCTGGCTTCAGTCAGTTGTGCTGAACCGGAGTTGAATTCGATAAACGACAATTGATCCCCGCCAGATATCCTATGCGTGAACAGGGCGAAGGGCGAAGTGATTACTTTTTCCACCAGATCCAGAACCACTTTACCCAACAATCCGCCGATAGAAAATTGCGGGTCGTTGATGGTGCCTGAGATGGGTAACTCCAGATTGATTCTTCCTTCATCATCCGTCAGCAGCGACACCACGAATGGCACCGGCAGGGAAGTCGCTTCCGGACTGTCGACCTTTTCGCCAAAAGTCAGCTGATCCAGCGTCAACACATTGTTGGCATGGAGTTCATTATTGCGAATGTGGTAATCGACATCGAGGGACAACTTACCCTTTTCTATACCATAGCCGACATACTTGGCCGAATACGACGTCAGGCGTGGCAGATCGACTCCGGTGGCAGTCATTTTAATATCGAGCAGCAGTGGACTGTAGAGCGGATTGAAACTACCGGAAATAGCCACCGGTGCTTCATCATCGAGTTTGCCATTGAGCTGTACAGGGGCTGCAATCGCCTGCATCGATTGCAGCAGACCGATGCTTCCCTGCATACCTGTCATGAGCATGGAATAATGCGGCTTGATGAAATTATCGGTGTAATTAATCACACCCTTACCCAGTTTAATCTGACCAATCGTGATCACCGGCGGTGCGGATTTTTGACTGGCATCACTCGGACTGGCAGGTTGCCTGACCAGAATATTTTTCAGATTCAACTGACCCTGTTGCGACAAAATCGCGCGCGCATAAAAATCGGATAAATTCACTTTATCCAATGTCACCACGGGCGCCTGATTGCCCAGTGCGATATCGATGCCGCTAACGTCGAGCAATGACCACTTCAGAAAATCATCCCCGGCCTGTTTATCAGTCGAATAAAAATTGGCCAGTTGCAGCGCACCCCGATACTTCAGCACCGCTGGTGCATTCCAGCTCAATTTACCCTGAGTCGACAGCGTACCCTTGGCAATAGTGATATTTAAATAGTCAGCAAAATAAGGTGCTAACGCCGCCAGCGCCAGATTTTGCAGTCCTATCTGCATCTGCAGATTTTTAGCCGTCAAACTGCCATCGAGCATGAGCTGGCCAGATTGATTGAGCGTAGTCTGCAAATGAAATGGCACCGGCTCCAGCATGGCACTCGATAAATGCTGCATCATTGCGGAAACATTCGACGCCTTCAAAGTCAAGCGGGGTGAAACTGACTGATCATCCAAACTGAAGTTGCTCCCGCTCAGTGACAGCTGCTCCAGTTGAACTTTCCACGGTGGCGCTGTCGATGCGGCCGCTGTTTTGGCGGGTGCAGCAACGGGTTTCAACCAGTGAAGCAGATTAAGTTCACCATGGGCATCGCGCAACACGGCGGTCTGCAACTGCTCAAGTTTGACCTCGGCAATCTGCACCTGCCTGGTTTTCATATCGAGCGACAACTGTTCCACGCCTATATGACTGGCCCTGAAGTCACTTTTACCAGAACCCGACGCCTGTAATTGCAGCGCATCGATGGCCGCAGAAAACTCATTCAGTCTGAGCTGCCCCTGTTGCCACTGCACTTGCGTCTTCAATCCCAGGGTGCCGGACAGACTGGCCGAAAGCACTCCATTCAGATAGGGCTGATAATTTTGCAGCAGCAATTCGGACAGTGTCAGTTGCCCGGAAACGGCACCCTGCGCCAGATGAAGGGTACCATCAAACTTCAGGCGCTCCCTGCCGCCTGCGCTCAACGTGAATTTGGCCACTGCTGCCTTAGGGTTGGTCGAAATATGCTGCACTTCGGTGTCGATATGCGTGAGCTGCATGGCAAAGGCTGGCTGCGCATAGGCCGCGTCAGACCAATGCAGCGTGCCATCTTTTATTTTCAGCTGTGCCAATTCAAACAACGGCGGACTGGATTTCACCACAGGCGTTTTCACCTCGACCGTCTGGTCGGAATTTTTCAGTGCCAACCAGTTCAGCACACCCTGCTGATTCAAATCAACCCATACCTGTGGCTCGTCGAGTTCGAGTGCATTCAACTTGAACTGTTGACTGGTCAGATCAAGGTCCGCCAGGTTTACATCGATTTTTTTGGCTGAAAAAAGCGGCGCACCAGATTTGTCAGTCAGCGACAAATCTGCCAGCCGGGCAGTGCCTGCCAGGGTGATTTTCGGCTGATTTTTTTGCTCAACAAAATTAAGCGTCAGGTGACTGGTCAACAGCGCCGACTTGATTTTAAAAGGCAGTAAATTCGGCGCATACGCCACCAACTCAGTCAGATTGAAACGTTCAACATCAATCGCCAGCGTGGTATCGTGCGTTTCTGCAAACGGAGTACTGCGACCGATTAATTCGATCAGACTGCCATCCACCCGTGCCGACAGCGTCGGCTCCACAAACACATCGACCGCGGTATTAAAATTAGAAACAAACGGCACACCAAGCTTAACGTCGGTAAAGTGAATGTGTTTTAGCGCGATCAGGTCATCGAGTTCAATGCTGCCGTTAAGCAGTTGAATGTTGGATACGGAATACTGCAATGGATCACCCTGACCAGGATGCTCATTGAGGCGCGCCTGAATATCGCTGAAATTGGTGATTTCTTTGCCATCCTGCAGGCGGCGCACCAAATGCAAGTGCGGATGCGTCAAGACAATTTCACCCATCACCGGTGCCAACCTGAACAGCGAAGCAATCGAGACGCGGATCGAAAGACTGTCGGCAGAAAAAGCCAGGGTTGACTTATCTGCTTCAAGCAAACGCAGCCCGGACAGGTTCACTCTGAGCGTTAACGGATTGATCGCGACCCGGTCGAGCGTCAACTGCCTGCCGGTTTGTTGCGCTATTTGTTGCTCCAAAGTGGATTTGAGCCAGGGCGGCACGGCCAACGCAACGATCCCGGCCACTGCAGCCATAATCAGAATTGCCACAACCAGCGCACGCGCAATTCTGCGCGCCACTGGAGACAGAGGGGAGCGATGATTAAAAATAGGTTTCATGTTGACGCTACATTCAGATGATTCGATTAGTAGCAGTATTCCATGCTTTGCCACATCACTGTTGTTTATCAGTGCCTTTAACTTCACTAAGCAACTGGCATGCAACTCTTTGCAGCAGCTAAGATACTGACAGAGATGCAATTTTCATTTTGACAGCTGCTGTCGGCATGATACAGTACCGGCACAATTAAACAGCACCGCGGAGATCGGTTCCAAAAGAATCCATTACCTGGTAAAACGGAGATAAATATGACAACAAACAAAGTCGATGGCGAATTTCTCGGTCATCCCAAAGGGTTATTTTTACTGTTCGCCACAGAAATGTGGGAACGCTTCAGTTATTACGGGATGCGCGCCCTGCTGGTGCTGTCCATGGTTGCCGCTACACAATCGGCCAATCCGGGCTTCGGCTGGTCCAGCAAAGATGCGCTCGAACTGTACGGCACCTACACCGGCCTGAGTTACCTGTTCGTGCTCGTTGGTGGCTGGCTGGCCGACAATTTCATTGGTCAGCGGCGTGCGGTGATTTTCGGTGCCCTGATCATGGCTGCGGGTCAATTTACCCTGGCCGCTGCCGTAGGCAAAGATTTGCATTTGTTTTATCTGGGCTTGTTTTTCCTCATTATCGGCAGCGGCTTATTCAAGGCCAATATCTCCACCATGGTGGGTGAACTGTATGCCCCGGGTGATGCGCGCCGCGACAGCGCCTTCTCTATTTTTTACATGGGTATCAATCTGGGTGCCTTTCTGGCACCGCTGGTTTGCTCCTCCATGGGCGAAAGCGCCAATTATGGCTGGAGTTACGGTTATGCCGCCGCTGGCTGCGGCATGCTCATCGGTACCCTGGTGCAGGTATTTCTGTCCCAACGCTACATAGGCAACATTGGTCGCGAACCGGCGGCACGCCGGGCCAGAGAACAATCCGGTGGCGCCAAAGTCGCCTTTACCAGCGATGAGCGCGACCGTCTGAAAGTTATCTTCATGTTGTTTGTCTTCGTCATGCTGTTCTGGGCCGCGTTCGAACAGGCTGGCGGTCTGATGAATTTATATGCATCCGAAAAGACTGACCGGATGCTGGCTGGCTTTGAAATTCCGGCCGGCTGGTTTCAGGCCACCAATTCCATGTTCATCATCATGCTCGCTCCCCTGTTTGCCATGATGTGGGCGGCACTGTCAAAACGCGGTAAAAGCATGCCGACACCAATTAAAATGGTCATCGGTCTGTTGCTCACTGGTGTGGGATTTTTATTTATGGTCGCCGCGGTGTTTGATCAACAGGCGCATGGCAAAGCCAACATGATCTGGCTGATTCTGGCGTATCTGTTTCACACCATGGGCGAACTGTGCATCTCGCCGGTGGGTCTGTCGATGGTCACCAAACTTGCTCCGCTGCGGGTTTCGAGCCTGATGATGGGCGTATGGTTCCTGATCAATGCGGCCGCCAACAAGCTCGCCGGTTTGATCGGTGCCTATGCTGAACAGGCGGGCGAATTGACCGTGTTTATCGGACTGTTTGGCGTACTTGCACTCTTCGCCGGGCTGTTATGGATTTTTTCAGGTAAACTGGTCGACTGGATGCACGGTGCTGAAGCTATAACTGCCGAAGTTCCGGTAACTACAGCAAGCGCGAGCGTCGCGCCGTAATTTTATATTTTTAACGAGTCAACCATGAATTTAATCCAGATTTTCATTCTCGCCCTGATCCAGGGTGCGGCCGAATTACTGCCGGTATCGAGCTCGGCCCATGTGATCATGGCGGAAAAATTCATGGGGCTCGACCCCACCTCACCCGAAATGACACTCTTGCTGGTGATGTTACATACCGGCACCATGTTTGCCGCGATTGTGTATTTCTGGCAGTCGTGGAAAAAAACTTATTTTGCCTCTGCCGCCGGTTTCAGTCTCAATGTGCGCTATCTGGTGGTGGCAACAATACTCACCGGCGTGGTCGGCTTAACCTTGCTGCAAATCATCAAGCATGTGTTTATTGCCAATCCAAATGAATTTGAAGTCGAACACTTATTTGGCAACGCCACCCTGATGGCCTGCGCACTGGCTTCAGCCGGCATACTCATCATCGCCTCCTCACGCATCAAAGAACAACCGCATGGCCAGATGAGTATGCTCAAGGCCGCCATCATTGGTGCGGTACAGGGATTGTGTTTGCCGTTTCGCGGCTTTTCCCGCTCCGGCGCGACCATCTCGGCCGGACTGGTGGCTGGCGTGGCACGACGCAAAGCCGAAGAATTCAGTTTTGCGCTGGCCGTGGTGCTGACTCCTGCCGTGGTGGCCAAAGAAGGCCTGCGCGCCTACAAAGCGCATTTGAGTAGCGTCAACAGTGACTTCCTCATGCACATGCTGGTGCCGGGTCTGGTGGGCATGGCTCTCAGTTTTCTGGCCGGCTTGCTGGCATTACGCTGGTTATCGCGCTGGCTGGAACAGGATCGCTGGCACTTCTTTGGCGGCTACTGCCTGTTTGCCGCCGTAGTAGTTTATCTGGCCGGTTAAATTGTCGTCTTCGTTGATTCACCGAGTAGGGTGTATTAGCGTAGCGTAATACACCACGTGTCGGAAAGCGACCAATGGTAATGTTGCCTGCTGCTATCCACCGTCACCCTGAAGCAAATACACGGCATACAGCAGCACCGTGAACCCATCCACAAACAGCGCAGTATGCAAGCCCTGCAACAGCGGATCGCTGTAATGCAGCAGCACCAATACCACAATTCCCAGTTTTTCCACACCGGCGGCCAGCACGATCGGCCGACGCACTTCCTTATGCCTGGCGGCATACACCAGTAACGCCCCGATACAGAACACCACCAAGCCCCAATGCTGCGCAAACGCCATCCCGGCAGCATCACCAACCTGCAAACCCGACTGTCCCAGTACGGTAGCAGGCAAAAAAAACTGCAGCAACGGCAGCATGGTGATTGCGCCGGTAATGTACAGAATTTTGGTGAAATTTTTACTTATCATTGCCTGCCTCCGTTAAGTTTTCTTATCAAGCCTCACTCTTTTCCCGCCCCACCCAATACAGCAACAACACAATCACGGCATACGGCAACAGCGACAGGCAGTCGGAATTAAGACCTTCAAAAAACGGATTATTGAGCGTAGCCCAGTCGGTCAGATGCTGATCGAAGGTAGTCATCACACCGGCGGTAATGGCAATCAGAATACCGGCCAGCGCACCGCCGGCAATATAACCTGAAGCCAGCAACACACCCGGACTGCGGTCGCCAGCGGCCTGCTGCTCATCTTCGGTCAGATGCTGGTTTTTAACCATCTTATTGCTGCGCCGGTCCACCAGCCAGCGCACCATGCCGCCGACAAACAGTGGCATGGAGGAAGACAGCGGCAGATACACCCCGACAGCAAACGCCAGCGAAGGAATTCCGGACATTTCCAGAATCACCGCAATCATCACCCCGAAGATCACCAGTGACCACGGCAACTGACGGTCAAGAATGCCTTTGATAATGTAGGACATCAGCACCGCCTTGGGGGCATCAAATTTTTTCACTTCGGTGCCATCCGGGCGTTTGGTATGAGTACCATTGATGCCCGGATCAACCAGATACACCAATTTGCCGCCATCATCGACCAGATATTTACCGGACGGGCCACCGACCTCATCACTCTTGCGCCACACTTTGTAGGTATTACTGTCAGTCGCGGCCTGCGGGCCCTGCAGTCTGGCGGTATCGGTCAATTTACTGACATCGACGATGATCCCCGGAGCCACCACTTCGGCCGCAGGTACATACACCGTGGCGGCATCATTGAGCTTGAGTAAAATCGGTCCTAAAATCAGCGCTGAAGATAAGGCACCTACCAGAATCGCATATTGTTGCAGACGCGGCGTGGAACCAACCAAAAAACCCGTTTTCAAATCCTGCGACGTGGTGCCGGCATTACTGGAAGCGATACAGACAATCGCACCCACCGAGAGTGCGGTGACGTAATAGGCATTACCAGTCCAGCCCATCAACAGGAAAATCAGACAGGTAAACAAAAGCGTGGCCACGGTAATACCGGAAATTGGATTCGACGACGAACCAATTTCACCCGTCAGGCGCGAAGACACTGTGGAAAACAAAAAACCAAACACAATAATAAGCAAAGCACCCAGCAAATTCATGTGCAGGGGTGCGGCCAGCGTAATGGCAGTAATAATCACCAACCCACCGATCAAGACCCATTTCATCGGAATGTCCTGATCGGTTCTGGCCACCGGGCCATGATCGGCCAGTTGAACTTTACCCGGCAGTTTCAAGCCAGACAGACCGGCCGTCAGACTGCGCCAGATCGTCGGCATAGCGCGCGCCAGACTGACCAGACCGCCAGTAGCCACTGCACCGGCACCGATATATAACACGTAGGCACTGCGAATTTCATCCGGGCCCATGTCGCTGATGAGTTTCAAACCCGGCGCCACCGGTACGGTCAGGGCGTCGCCAAAGAATTTGATCATCGGGATAATCAACAGATACGACATCACCCCACCCGCGGCCATGATGGAGGCAATTTTTGGTCCGATGATATAACCGACGCCCAACAGTTCGGGCGAGATTTCGGCACCGATCGAACCTGCTTTTAAGGGCGCACCAAACACGACTTGCGGGGTATCTTTCCAGCCCTTGAAAGCCACGTTCAGACATTTATACAGCAGCCCGATACCAAAACCGCCAAAGATAATGAAGGCGCGTTTGTTGTCCGCCTTGAGTTCGGCTTCATTGGCTGCCGCATCGTTGGTGCTGCCCAGACCGGCGGCGGCGCGTGAAGTTTCGGTCGCTGCCGCTTTGAGCACTTCGGCACAGGCCGTGCCTTCGGGATATTTCAATTCTTTATGCTGTTCGACAATCATAGTCCGGCGCATCGGAATCATCATCAGAATCCCCAGCAAACCGCCCAGAACACCGACAAGCATCACGCGTGAGATTTCCAGATCAAAGCCCAGAATCAAAATCGCCGGCATGGTCACACCCAGACCAAAGGCAATCGATTCACCGGCCGAGCCAGCCGTCTGGGTAATGCTGTTTTCCAGAATGGTGGAATCCTGGCCGCCAAGTTTTTTGGTCAGCCGGAACAGCGTAATCGCAATCACTGCCACCGGAATCGAGGCACTGACCGTCAAACCTACCTTGAGCACCAGATACAGGGATGAGGCACCAAACACCATGCCCAGCACCACACCCATTAAGACGGCGCGCAAACTGAATTCGGGGAGTTGTGCCTCTGCCGGAATATACGGCTTGACTACCTTGGAAATAAGAGAATTGGACATGGCTGCACGCAGGAAAACTGAATAAATCAGCGAAGCCGAAACTATCTCACAATGTTGCTTTGAAGGAAAGGAGTTTGATGCACAGCGTTGTCTGGTGCACAGTTAGCCCGTCAGCTGATCAGTGCAAACCGTGGCACCAGACGGCCTTCGACTTCGACCTGTTCAAAAAAGACACTTTCCGGCCGGGTCCAGATGGTTCCGTTCGCCGCCCGATAGACGATCATCTGGATGTCCGGGCTTGATTCCAGCGTCGCACTGCACACCAGTTCATACAGGCCGCCTTTATAGTGTCGGTAGCGTGTCATGGTTTATTCCGCCGGTTGATCGGGAAACAGCACTTCAGCATAGCCAAACTGAGAAAAATCCCGGATGCGCATCGGATACAGGGTGCCGGTGAGGTGATCGCATTCATGCTGCACCACGCGTGCATGAAAATCATCAACTTCACGCACAATGGCCACACCGTCCGGGTCCAGACCCTCATAACGGATACGGGACCAGCGCGGCACCACACCGCGCAGACCAGGCACCGACAGACAGCCTTCCCAGCCATCCTCCTGTGTGCCGTCGAGTGGCGTGATAACGGGATTGAGCAAAATGGTTTGCGGCACCGAAGCCTCATCCGGATAACGTTCACTGTCTTCAAAGCCAAACAACACCAGTTGCAGGTCGACGCCAATTTGCGGCGCCGCCAGTCCGACGCCATCACTGGCGTGCATGGTATCGAACATATCGGCGATTAACAGCTTAAGCTCGTCGGAGCCAAACATGGAAGCCGGAACCGGTTGTGCCACCCGCAAAAGGCGCGGATCACCCATTTTCAAAATTTCACGAATCGCCATAATTATGCACAATCAACAATAAAAGCACAGAATACCATTTCAGCACGCTGTCCGGCCTGACTTTTTGAATGCCAATTAAGCATTGTTTTTTTGCACTACAAGATCGGAAAAATATTTTTAAAAATAAATTTCATTTCTGTGTAAGGATACTGACCATATCAGCGACTATCACTCAGCACCTTGATACAAACTGATATGCAGTACTGGCTTGAATTAAGGACACAGGTAGTAACTTAATGTAGGTTAACTTAATTTTGGAGAATCACATGACTAAAAACAACGCAATGATCGCTTTAGCTTTAGCAGGTTTAATGAGTTCTGGTATCGCAGCTGCAGCAGATACAAGCGGCGCTAAAATGGAAAAATGCTATGGCGTTGCCAAAGCAGGTCAAAATGATTGCGCCAGCAAAACTGGCGGCCATTCCTGCGCAGGTCAATCCAAAAAAGACATGAGCCCGGCTGACTGGAAAAATGTTCCTGCAGGTACCTGCGCCTCTATGGGCGGCAAACTGGACGAAGCCAAACCAATGAGTAAATAACTTCACCGCTGTACGTGAATCACTCCAACGACAACATGCCGACCCGCGCCCCAGCCCAGCTGCAAGGTTATGGCGTCGGGTTACGCACCCAGCATTACCGGGATTTTTTGCAGCAACGCCCTGCCATTGACTGGCTGGAAGTGCATTCAGAAAATTATTTTGGCGTTGGAGTGGATTTGGATGTTCTCGACAACCTGCGGGCTGACTATCCCATCAGCCTGCACGGCGTCGGTCTGGGCATAGGTTCAGCACAGGGTTATTCGCCCGATCATGTCGCCCAAATCAAACAGTTGGCCAACCGGATACAGCCGGGGCTGATTTCAGAACATCTTTGCTGGGCCGCCGTCGCTGGTCGTCACCTTAATGATTTACTTCCCATGCCGCTGATTCACAGCGCACTGGAGATGATTTGTGAACGTGTCGATCACCTGCAAACCACCCTGCAACAACGAATTTTGCTGGAAAACGTCTCCAGCTATGTACGCTTCGCTTGCGACGAAATGACCGAAAGCCAGTTTTTGGCCCTGGTCGTGCAACGCACCGGCTGCGGTATTCTGCTCGACGTCAACAACCTGTATGTGAATCAGGTCAATCATCAGGAATCGGCCCTCGCCGCTCTCGCCACCCTGCAACAACTGCCCGAAGGCAGCATCGGCGAAATCCATCTGGCCGGTCACTTGGTGACCGACAGCGGATTAATCGACAACCATGGTTCCCACGTGACGGCCGATGTCTGGGCACTGTATGAACAAACCCGCCGCATCTTTGGTGCCCACATCCCTACCCTGATCGAATGGGATACCGACATCCCCGCGCTCGATACCCTGCTGGCCGAAGCTGCTCAGGCCAGAGCTCGCACCGAAGCGCTATCATGACGACAACGACCTTAGCCAGCATGCAACAGGCTTTCGCCGCAGCCCTGCTCGATGTTGAGTGTGTTGCGCCCTTGTTGCCGCTGTTTAAAGGCCAGGCAGAAAATACCCGCGCCTGTTTCGCCACTTACCGTGGCAATCAGATCGCGCTGTGGCAGCAAACCTGCGCCAACGCCTATCCGGTGCTGCAGCAATTACTGGGAACCGATTTTTTTAACGATCTCGCCCGCATGTATGGACAGTCGCATAGCTCGCACAGTGGCAATCTGGCCGATTTCGGTGCTGAACTGCCGGACTTCATCAGCACACTGGAAAGCTGCCGCCCCTACCCTTATCTGACCGATGTTGCGCGTCTGGAATGGTGTGTCCATCGCGCCTATTATCTGCCGCACCAACCAGCGGCGAGTCTGAAGCAACTGGCCAGCTTTGCACCCGAACATCTGGGCGATCTGCATTTCCGTCTGCAACCCTGCTGCGCCTTGCTCAATTCCGCTTTTGCCACCGGCCCGATCTGGCAAGCCCATCAACCTGTCGCTGGTGAACTGCCAGCCGATTGGCAACAGCCCTCGGGATGCCTGATCTGGCGCCCAGACTGGACCGATGGTTGGCGGGTGCAAGTCGACTGCATTAGCCCGGGTGCCATGATCGCCTTACAGTCGCTGTCAGACGGTGCCACTCTGGGCACTGCTCTGGAAGCCGCCATGGAAACCGAACCCACCTTTGCCTTTCAACCGGCACTGGCCGACTGGTTTGGCAAACAGCTCTTCAGCCACATTGAACTCCATCAGGAAAATATCCATCATGACGCATCTACTTAAACTGCACCGACTCAGCACCCGTTTTGACGAACTCATCAGCTTGTGGGGTGGAACTTTGCTGAGCCTGTTTTTGCGCCTGTATGTCGGCTGGCAGTTTTTCCATGCCGGCCTGATCAAACTGCAAAACTGGCCCGGCACGCTGGAGTTGTTTCATTCCGAATACCATGTGCCCTTGCTACCGCCCGATCTGGCAGCGTGGATGGGTGCTGGTGGTGAATTATTTTTCCCCTGTCTGCTGCTGTTGGGCATCTTCACCCGCCCGGCCGCACTCGGCCTGTTTGCCGTCAACGCCATGGCCGTGATCTCTTATCCGCAACTGTTTGAATTTGAATGCCCCGCCGCCATCAATGACCATTTTTACTGGGGAGTGTTACTCATTGCCTTGTTAGTCTTCGGTCCGGGTCGGGCTTCGCTGGATGCGCTGATAGCTAAAATCAACACTCAACAGCAAAAGTAAACGATCTAACCATCGCAATAAATTGAACCAATTTCCCGTAAATTAGTCACAGACGCTGGCTAAATTACAGTGAGGTTGATTCCATGATTCCAATTTCGAAACACAATCAATGCCCGTCCAGTCTGCAACGATTATCCTCGGACAAATTATTTCAATTAAGCGCCGAATCCCAGCCAGCCAACCCGGATTTTTTTGCCGTCTTTGCCCATCAATATGGTCAGGCGGAACTATCGATTGCCCTACAGCATTTAAATCAACTCAGCTCCGCCGCCAGAGCTGCACTGCCTTTGTTAATCCAGGCTGACAACGAATATAATCAAGCCATCATCACCGGCATCCACCATCTCATCAGCACAGTAAATGCCGACGACAAAGCCAGTCTTTTTTTGCGGTTAGTCAAAGCCAGTCAAAGCGGTCAATTTTCCAGCATCGCAACCGGTCAAATGACGCAGTCTATACAGCGACTTAATCAGGATGGAAAACTGCAGGGTTTGAATCTGCGCGGTATGGATTTTAGTCAGCTCGATTTAAGCCGGCTCGATCTGTCCTTTTCTCATTTATCCAAAGCGATGCTGAATCAAACCAATTGTCAGCATACTGTGCTGACACGGGTGAATTTAATAGGGGCGCAATTAAATGGCGCCAATTTGTCGCACGCAACTCTGTTCAGAGCAAGGCTCATTAATGCGGAACTCAACGATGCTGATTTATCAGGAACAGATTTGGTCGATGCCAATTTGTGCGGCGCCATACTCCATCGCGCCAACCTGCAGGATGCCTGCCTGACCGGGGCCGATATGACAATAACAGAGTTGTGTCATGCCAACCTGCACAACGCCAATCTGAGTGGAGTCAATTTAACCGAGGCCAACTTAAGCAATGCCATCATGACCGATGCGGTGTTAGTTGGGACGGAAATCAGTGGCACCCTGTTCCGCGGCGCGATTAACCTCAACATGACCGGTACCAATAACAAAAACGAAGCCATTCTGGGATAAGTCATTGCAATAGTGGCGTTCGGCATCAATACGAAGAAATACCATTAGCATGAAGAACAAGCTCCAGACTACCTCGGTGATCAAAACGGAAGATTATCGTGCGTTTATTCAAAACAGCAAACTGCGTAGAAAACAGCTGCAATTAAAGACAGCGATTGCTGTTAAACAAGAATTAATTCGTTTGATCAGATACGAAAATTCGTGCTGTATAATTTCCCCATACAATCACCTCTTCAGGAATCCACCATGCAGCAACTACGCTTTGAACTCACCGATGAATTTATTGAACTCAACAATTTGCTCAAAGTAATGGGTATCTGTGACAGTGGTGGTGCCGGAAAAATGCTGGTGGCGCAGGGCAATGTCAAAGTCAACGGTCAGCAGGAATTGCGTAAAACCTGCAAAATCCGCGCCGGACAAATGGTGGCGCTGGGCGACATCCGCATTAAAGTGGTGGCCAAAACGACCTGACTGACTACCAGATGACAGCGGGCATAAAAAAACGGCCTGCGGCCGTTTTTTTACTTTATCAGCGGGATAAATCAGGCGTGATGTTTTTTAACCGATTTTTTGTGCGCTGATTTTTTTGTACCGTGCTTATGTGTCGCAGCATGCTTGCTATGCTTGCTGTGCTTGGCATGTTTGCCAGCATGAGCAGCCGTAGGTTCCTGGGCAGATGCGCTACCAATGCCGAATGTCATCGCGATACAGCAAGCGGCAATAATGGTCAGCAATTTTTTCATGACTAGTCCTTGGTTCGTTGTTTATATATAAAGAAAGTTGCACAAATAATGTCGCTGAATTTTAACATAGACCGGCGACCATCCCATACTTTAAACCTGAAATTTTCACGATTAACTTATCGGCAGGTCAGTAAGCGCTAAAGACCTGCCCGACAATTACAGGCTGATGATGGAAACTGAAAATACCAGCGCCGAATTCGGTGGAATACCACTGCCAACCTGTGCGCAGGAGCCATAAGCCAAAGCGCTGGGAATCGTCAAAATCCGGGTTTCGCCAGCCTGAGCGCCTACCAAACCCTGATCCCAACCAGCAATAACCTGACCAGCTCCCAGCACAAACGAAAATGGTGTACCGCCCACCGAAGTTCCGAATTGGGCACCTTCATTATTCGGCGTACTGCCTTGATTGTATAACCAGCCGGTGTAATTCACGGTCAGGGTTTCGCCTGCAGCGGCTACAGGGCCACTGCCGGCCACGGTAGTGACCCACGAAAGTTGGGTTATCGCGGCAGAGCCGGAACTGGCACTCGATCCACCATTACAGGAAGAAGTGCTCGCAGCAGAACTGCTTCCACCACCACCGCAGGCGGCCATAGTGAATGACAACAGGGCCAGCATTATTAGTTGAATTGCTTTTTTCATCATGTCTCTATCGTTAATTGTTGGAATCTTCTGTGCAAAGCGCATGCGATTATAAAATATCAATTGCGGCATCGCAATGATGAACAAGAATCAAGTTGTATCCACTTAATAATAAGCAACACAATCGGCTACAATAGCAACTTGACTAGATCTGCTGATAAATAAACACAGCAAATTCGCTTTTTTGTAGTGGATATTTGCTTTTGTTGCATTCAGTAACTAATTTAAATTGGGTAATTATTGTATAGTTGCCTATAGGAAATTCACTATTAGCATAAAATCTTGCGCGTAATTGGCTTTTTAGGTACTACACTTAAGAATCCGATTGCTGTCGCTATTTTATTAAGGAAGCTCCGCAATGAATCAGGCTATACGAATCACTAAGAACGGCGCGGCCGACGTTATGCAGTTAGTTAACTTTCCCGTCGGAACACCAGGCGCAGGCGAGGTGCTGATAGAGCAGAAAGCCATCGGTCTGAATTTTATTGATGTCTACTTCCGCACTGGCCTGTACCCGCAAATGCTGCCAGCGGGACTGGGTATGGAAGGTGCAGGGATCGTGGAAGCGGTTGGTGCCGATGTCAGAAACATTAAAGTCGGAGATCGTGTTGCTTATGCCGGCGGTCCGATAGGGGCTTATGCCAAACGTCGCTTGGTCCCAGCCAGTATTTTGGTCAAGCTGCCCGACTTTATTGATTACGAAACCGCAGCTGCCGTGATGCTGCAGGGTTTGACGGTGCAGTACCTGTTTCGCCGCACCTACAAGATCCGCCCGGGGCAAATGATTTTGTTTCATGCCGCCGCTGGTGGCGTAGGCCTGTTAGCCTGCCAGTGGGCCAGGGCACTGGGTGTAAAAATGATCGGCACGGTTAGTAACGACAACAAGGGCGCGCTGGCACTGGCCAATGGCTGCACCCATGTAATTAATTATGTTGAAGAAGATTTTGTTGGTAAGGTAGAACAGCTCACCGATGGCAAGGGTGTGCCGGTCGTGTATGACTCCATCGGCAAGGATACGTTTTTTGGCTCGCTCGATTGTCTCTCACCGCTGGGAACCATGGTCAGTTTTGGCAATGCTTCCGGAGCTGTGCCGGATTTTAATTTAACCGAACTCTCGAGCCGGGGCTCTTTATTTATTACCCGCCCTTCTCTGGGGCATTACACAGCAGTGCGTTCGGAGTTGGATATCATGGCCGCAGAGCTGTTTGCCATGATCGAAGCAAAAAAATTAACGGTCACCATTAATCAGCGTTATGCGCTCTCCGATGTGGTCAAGGCACATCAGGATCTGGAGCGACGAAAAACTACCGGCAGCAGCATTTTGATTCCAGCCTGAGCATGAACCTTGGTTGATTCAACCTCACAAGTAGAAAGAAAACAGTTATGCATGATGCAGATTCTTCAAAAGCGGTTCAGGATGACTCACCCAAATTTGGCCGTCTGTTGCTGGTATTGCTGTTTGCCGTGTTTTTAATAAGTGTCATTACCTGGGCATCTGAAGCGTACTGGTCCTGACCATTTCAGAGTTGATTGAGCTACTGCGAAACCGCTGCATAATGACATGATCACTGAACACCAACCACCCAAACAAGGAATGTCGCATTCGAGCCGGATTCTGATTTTACAAAGTCTGATTCCGATTGCGACCAGTCTGACCGCCACGCAACTGGAAGGATTTACACTGCGCCTGGGCGAAGCTTTGTTCAAGCTCTCGGATCAATCCGTACGTCCGGAAGAAGCCAATATCAGTTTTCATGCCTACAACCACTTAAAGAAAAACAATTCCGCCTTTTATCGTCTGGCTTCGAGCAAACTGAGTGAATTGTTTGCCCGCGAAGTTCGCATACTGGAAAAAGGTCATCAGCAACGCCAGCTCGAAGACGATGCCTCACTGGCATTAGTGACGTTTGATGAAATGGAAAACAAGGTTTTACTCGAAACCCTGACTCAGGCCATCGAACTCGACAATGCGGACGAACTGGTCAAGCTGAATTTACGCATCAGTCATTTGCTCAAAATTGACCAGATCAACGTCCGCTACAATCCGTTTCGTCCGGAAGTATTTTTAAAAGCCATCTACAAAGCCTGGTGTGATTTTGAACCAATTTCAGACTCTCATCATCTGGTGCTGCGCATTCTGCGTCCGGAAATGTTTTTGCAGCTCAGTCCGATTTTGCGCGAATTAAATAATGCCCTGATTGACCGCGGCATACTTCCCAAGGCATCTGATTTATTCAAGCTCAACAAAAACCCGCATGCGTCATTTTCAGGCTCATCGACCACGTCGAAAAAAAACGCCGATCCGTTTTTTGCCAGCAAAATCAAGGGCATTCTGTACGCCAATCAAAGTACGGAAGAACATGAAGCCCATCATGCTGCAAGTACCGGCATGGTTGCACCCGACGGTGGCCAGACTGGCGTCCCGGGGCAATCCACTGTCACCATAGACCGGGCTTTTTTTGAATACCTGACCGGCATCCAGTCACGCGGCATCACCCTGGGCAGCGAAGCCCATAACGCCACCACCCTGCGCGGCATTATGGAGCAGGCACCAGAAAACACCATCAGCCAGATCGACTCAAACACCATTGGTTTGCTGGCAAAAATTTTTGACTTTGTTTTTTCCGATCCACACATTCCGGCCGATTTAAAAAATCTCATCGGCCAGTTACAGATTCCGACACTCAAAGCAGCCCTGATCGACCGGGAATTCTTTTTCAATCAAAGTCATCCTGCCAGGGTACTCATTGATACACTGGCCAAATCGAGCGTTACCTGGAATCCGGATAAAGGCGTCGAAGATCCTTTATACAAAATGATCGCCAAAACGGTGGAAAGGGTGCAACTCGAATTCGACCAGCAGCTCGGTCTGTTTAGCGATGTGGCTGCCGATCTGAGCCAGTTTATTGAAGAAGAAGAAAAACTCTCCGACCAGGCACTGGAAGAACCGATTGCTCAGGCCATCCAGCAGGAAAAAATCCGTCAGGCGCGCGAACTGGCCAATAATGATGTGGCCGCCCGCACCGACACCGGCGAAATTGCCGGATTTATTGAATCCTTTCTGGAACAGCAGTGGGTCAACATTCTGGTGCTGGCTCATACCGTCAAAGAACAAAAGCCGCAGGCGCTTGAGCGTACGCTTAAGACCATGGATGATTTGATCTGGAGTCTGAAACCAAAAAACAGTGTCGAAGAACGGCATGAACTGGTCAACAAACTGCCTGCGCTGTTGAGTTCACTCAACACCTGGCTGAATGCGATCAAATGGGAAGACCCGAGTCGGGTCATTTTCTTTTCCAAGCTGGCAGAGCGCCACGCCAGCATCGCGCGCGCACCACTCGAAGTATCCGCCCGCCGTCAGGTTGAAATGGCGGTGAATGTGGCGCAAAAGGCCAGCGAACGCAGCATGAAAAAAACCAAGGATGACCAAACTATGCCGGATCAGTTTGTGTTTTTCATCGATCAGATTGAACGTGGCAGCTGGTATGACTTTACCCGCAACAATGGTTCTGTGGTACGTTTCAAACTGGCTTGGATCAGCCCGCGCCGCAGCCGGTTTATCTTCACCAACCGCCAGGGACATGATGCGTTTTCGATTTCATCGGAAGAACTCATCGAGATTTTCCGTTCCGGAAAAGCGCAACTCATCAGCGATGAACCCGTCGTAGAACGAGCCTTGCAGGCCGCCATCGAAGAACGCGACGAATAAGCCCCTTACTGCTGCAAAGGTACTGTCACCGTTTGGGTAGTGCCATTTCTGCCGGGATAATTTTGGAATGCACTTTCCATCAGATAAGACATGCTCAGCGACAATTCCGGATTGTCGCTCATCAGTCGTGTACGTACCGTGTAAAGATTTTTATTATCCGCTATCCGGCTAATGGAAACTTCCATCTGATGCATAAACACGGTATCAACCGCTGTCTGCCAGCCAGAACCAAAATAATGTCCGTGCCTTGTACCATAGAGACCGGAAAACGGCACTGGCTGTAACGAGCTCGCCACCGTCGCTGTGGTGCCATAATTGAGCGACACTTTGAGCGCGGGATCTTTAGTCACCGAGACATAGCCATGGCGCTGCAATTGCTGATTTAACAGCCCCACATAACTACCGAATTCCAGATTATTGGATTGTTCCGGCGTTGCTTCCACCATATAGGTTTTTGTCGCCTCCGCCGTTGACAGGTTTTCAAATACGGTCACATTACTCACCACGCCGGGAGCGGCACAACCACTTAGCAGGGTGACGGCAGTGAGCGCGAGGATAAACAGAGTTTTTTTCAAGATATTCTCCCAATTTTTACATGTGTTAATCATGATGCTACATTATTCACGCTTCAATGTTTCGTTTTGTAAAAAAATAATTTATTTTTAAACATCTTTGTGGGTTTTTTAGCAGTTCGCTTCACTACGTTGGTAGAATGTTGGTTTGCAAAAATAATTATCCAAAACCATGCACACAGACAACAACCTGACGATCTACCGTAAAGATTACAGCGCTCCCAGTTTTTGGGTGCATACCGTTCAGATGGCCTTTGACCTGGACCCCAAAACCACCATCGTCAGTACCCGCACAAGTTACACACGCAATGCGGACAGTCTGGAAAAAGACCTGATCTTAGTTGGTGAAGGTCTCAAACTGGTGCAGATACGTATCGACGGAAAAAAACTGGCACGTACCGCTTACCAGATCGATAAACACATCCTGCGTCTGATCAGCCCACCCGATGCATTCACGCTCGACATTGAGACACTGATTCATCCGGCCAAGAATACCTCACTCTCCGGCCTGTACGTGTCGAATCATAATTTCTTTACCCAGTGCGAAGCCGAAGGTTTCCGCAAAATAACTTACTTCCAGGACAGGCCGGATGTGATGGCCAAATACACGGTCATGTTGCGTGCTGATAAAAAGAAATATCCGGTATTGCTGTCAAACGGAAATTTAATCGAAGAAGGCAATTTGCCTCACGGCCGTCATTACGCCAAATGGGAAGATCCATTTAAAAAACCTTCTTACCTGTTTGCATTAGTTGCAGGGAAGCTGGTTTGCCAACAAGAAAAAATTAAACTGCAATCTGGCCGTAAAGCTTTGTTACAAGTCTGGGTAGAAAAAGGCAATCTGGACAAAACCCAGCACGCCATGGATTCACTGCAAAACAGCATCATCTGGGATGAACAACGCTTTGGTCTGGAGCTCGATCTCGATCGTTTCATGATCGTGGCGGTGTCGGATTTCAATATGGGCGCGATGGAAAACAAGGGATTAAATATTTTCAATACCAAATACGTGCTGGCCAATTCCAAGGTCGCCACTGACGCCGATTATGCTGGGATTGAATCGGTGGTTGGTCACGAATATTTCCATAACTGGACCGGCAACCGCGTTACCTGTCGCGACTGGTTTCAGCTCTCGCTCAAAGAAGGCCTGACGGTATTCCGTGATCAGGAATTTTCTGCCGACATGATAGGCACCAACAGCGGACGGGCAGTCAACCGGATTAACGATGTGCGTGTCCTGCGTCAGGCGCAATTTCCGGAAGATGCCGGCCCGATGTCACATCCGGTACGTCCGGAATCGTATGTGGAAATCAATAATTTTTACAGCGTGACCGTGTATGAAAAAGGTGCTGAAGTAGTCCGCATGTTTTACACCCTGCTCGGCCATGCCGGCTTCAGAAAAGGCATGGATCTGTACTTTCAGCGTCACGACGGTCAAGCCGTCACCTGCGATGATTTCCGCGCCGCCATGGCCGATGCCAACGGACGGGATTTAACCCAGTTTGAGCGTTGGTATAGTCAGGCCGGTACGCCACATGTGAAAGTCGTCAGCGACTACGATGCCAAACTACAAACGTTGACACTGACACTGTCACAATCCTGTGCGGCCACCTCCGGACAGGCCAAAAAGCTGCCATTCCATATTCCCGTCGCTATTGGTCTACTCAATGCCGCCGGACAGGATATGCCACTGCATTGTCTGGAACAGGCCAATCCGACCGACGCCAGCACCCTGGTTCTGGAACTGACCAAAGCCAGACAGGTGTTTCATTTTACTGGTGTAAAAGAAGCACCCACACCATCCATTCTGCGCAATTTTTCTGCTCCGGTAGAGCTCGACATGGATTACAGCGACGCCCAGCTCGCACATCTGCTCGCGCACGACAGTGATGCCTTCAACCGCTGGGAAGCCGGTCAGCGTCTGGCTTTGCGCCGCTTGTTAAAATTCACCTCGGCCATTCAGACCGGGAAACCACTGGAACTCGACAGCCTGTACATTGAAGCCCTGCGTAAAACGCTCAATGACACCACGCTGGATGCCGCTTTCCGTGAACTGGTGCTGACACTGCCTTCGTCGACCAATATCGCCGAACACATGAAAGTGATCGATCCTCAAACCATACAGACAGCACGCCAGTTTATGCGCAGTGAAATTACCCGCCATTTAAAAGCGGATTTACTCAACGCGTATGAAAGCAATTTAACGCCAGGAAAATACAGTCCGGATGCTGAATCTACTGGCCGACGAGCATTAAAAAATCTTGCGCTGTCGTATCTGCAGGAGTGGCCAAAATCGAGCACCTTTGATCTGGCACACAGCCAGTTCAGAGCAGCCAAAAACATGACCGACATGAGCAGCGCCCTGTCTGCGATGGTCAATGCCCGTATCCTCACGCCTGCTGACGATGTCGCCAAAGCCGCGACTAAAGCCGCTCATAAAACCGTGGCCAGTGCGCTCAAAGCGTTTTACCGTGAATTCAAACAGGATGCTCTGGTGATCGACAAATGGTTTATGTTACAAGGCAGCGCAAGCAGTACCGATGTCGCCAAAATGCAGTCCCTGCTCAAACATCCTGCCTTTACACTGAGCAACCCCAACCGCGCACGCAGTCTGGTATTTGCCTTCTGCAATGCCAATCCGGCGCAGTTTCATGCTCCCGATGGCAGCGGTTATGCTTTGTGGGCCGATCTGGTGATCGACCTCAACGCCATCAACCCGCAGGTCGCTGCGCGACTGGCACGCAGCCTGGATCGCTGGAATAAATATACCCCAGCCTTGCAGGTGTTCATGAAAGCCGCACTGCAAAAAGTGGCCGCCACCAAACACATGTCCAAAGATGTACTGGAAATCGTCAACAAGGCATTAGGCGCCTGCGCCGCTTAATTATTCGGTCCTATTCCATTGAAAGTCACTATGAAACGCATCAGCTTGACGCAGTACCTGGTTGAAGAACAACGCCTCAACAACAACATTCCGGCGGAATTGCGCTTGTTGATTGAAGTCGTGGCTCGCGCCTGTAAAACCATCAGCCATGCCGTAGGCAAAGGCGCGCTCGGTGAAGTACTAGGCAGTGCCGAGACCGAAAACATTCAGGGTGAAGTGCAAAAGAAACTCGATATTCTATCCAATGAAATCCTGCTCGAAGCCAATGAATGGGGCGGTCATCTGGCGGCGATGGCGTCGGAAGAAATGGAATCCATCCATCTGATTCCAAATCGTTATCCAAAAGGCGAATATATGCTGTTGTTTGATCCACTGGATGGCTCATCGAACATCGATATCAACGTCACCATCGGCACAATTTTTTCGGTCCTGAAAGCTCCCGAAGGCATGGGAACGCCAACGGAACAGGATTTCCTGCAGCCTGGCAGCAAACAGGTTGCGGCCGGATATGCGATCTATGGACCACAAACGATGCTGATTTTAACTACCGGTCAGGGCGTCAACTGTTTCACTCTGGATCGCGAAATGGGCTCCTGGGTACTGACACAGCGCCATATGCAAATTCCCGCAGAGACTCAGGAATACGCCATAAACGCCTCGAATGCGCGTCACTGGTATCCTCCGGTCAGCCGTTACATCAATGAATTGCTGGCAGGCACTGAAGGCCCACGCGGCAAAAACTTCAATACCCGCTGGATCGCCGCCATGGTGACCGATGTACACCGCATTCTCAATCGTGGTGGAATCTTTATGTATCCGGCCGATGCCCGTGAACCGGACAAGGCCGGCAAACTGCGTCTGATGTATGAAGCCAACCCGATGGCCATGCTGGTGGAACAGGCCGGTGGTGCGGCCACCAATGGCAAACAGCGCATACTCGATATTCAACCGGAAAAACTGCATCAGCGTGTGGCGGTATTTTTAGGTTCGAAAAGTGAAGTCGAGCGTGTGACTTCTTATCATGAGTCACAATAAAATTACGTCATTTCAAAGGAAAATTGGTAGGGCGTATTAGCCCAATAGTGCGTAATACACCATGGTTCGTGTTCCACCGCTTGGTGTATTACGCTGCGCGTGACACCCTACTTGCTTGACAGGTAAGACAGTATCTACAGCTGTGCCAGACAGACATCAGCTATCGCCTGCAACACCTGCTCACTTTCACCAATCGCCACTGCCAGGCTGAAATGGATTTGCGGATAGTCGGCTTCGAGCTTGGCGATCAGTTCTGGCAGATCACGTCGCACATGCCCGCCCTGCCCTAAAAATACCGGCACTATCGTCACCCGCTCTACGTGCTGCGCGATCAGTTGTTCCAACAGTTGCGGCAGCGAGGGACTCATCAATTCCAGAAACGCCTGATGAATACTCACCGTGGCCGCCACACGCAATTCCAGCATTTGCTGCACTCGCGCCAATGGCTCCGCCCAGCGTGGGTCGCGGGCGCCGTGCGCAAACAAGACCAGCGCCTGCTTAGATAAAATGGATACCGGCATCAGGAATGCTCCACCCACAACAACGTCACCATGGCAGCGGCCAGAAATAACAGGCTCGGCAAAACTGCGGTCACAAAAGGCGGCCAGGTATGCAGCAGACCAATATGGGCAAAGACATTGTTAAGCAAATAAAACGCCACGCCGATCATGATGCCGGTGAATATTTTCAGGCTCACGCTGCCGGAGCGAAAATGCAGGTAGGCAAACGGCAATGCCAGCGCCATCATAACCAACACCGCAAAGGGATAAATAACTTTTTTCCAGAACGCAATTTCAAATTTTTCAGCGCTTTGTTTATTGTCGACCAAATGTTTTGAATACAGCGCCAGATCGTACGCCGACATACGGTCGGTATCATTATCGGCTGATGATGCCAACAAAATCGTCGGAGTGATTTCCGACACCAGATCCAGCGTGTCCAATTCTTTGACCGCGACCGCACTCAGTTCAGCATCATTCATCGACAGAGGAAAATAACTTTCTTCCACATGATTTAAGCGCCAGACCGAATTACCCTGATACAACGCCGACTCTGCCTTAACCTGTTTGACCAGTCGAAAATCATTATCCAGATCATAAAACGTCAGTCCGGTGAGTTTACCGCTGGGCTCAACCAGATTCACATTCAAAAAGCGTGAACCGGTCACCGCGCCCTGCAATCCTTCTGAACGAATCAAATCTTTAGTCCATAAGCCGGATTGAAAATCCTGTTTATGTGCACTCGGCATCACACTGATTTTATATTTTTCTGCCACCTTAAACGTGTATGGGGCAAAAATCTCACCAAACAAAAAGGTAATAAATACAAACGCCAGACCGATTTTCAACAGCATGCGGATTGCTTGCAAGGTTGAAAATCCAGATACCCGCATAATGGTAAATTCAGAACGTGAGGCAAACTGTGCCATCACAAAGATGGTGCCGATGAGGGCTGCTAGCGGCATATACTCATAGACATTGCCGGGAATACCCAGAAAGACATAATACAGTGCGTTAATCAGGGTGTAACCACCACGGCCGACACTTTTGACTTCATTGACGATGTCAAAAAAAGCCAGCAAGGCCACAAAAGCCAACAACACAAACAGCACCGAACGGGCAATTTCGCGGGCAAAATATTTCTCCAGCGTGTTCATCATGAAACACATCCTTTGGAGGGCGTGATTTTTTTACGGATCAGCTGCGCCCATATCTGTAAGGGGTGATAACGACTGTTGACATTTAAACGCCAGGAAAACAACAGCGCAATCAGAATAATACACACCAGATGAACCGGCCACCATGACATCCACAGGGAAACTTTGGCTTGCTTGACCCACGCCTGCGATACCAGCACCATGTTGTAATAGAAAACACACAGAAATAAGGCCAGCAGAAAGTTGGCTGACCGTCCGGAGCGCGGATTAACGTACCCCAGCGGCACAGCGAGCAACATCAGCAGCAATCCCATCAAAGGCAGCGAAATCCGCCATAGCAGTTCGCCCATGTTGACCGGACTCTGATCAGCCCACAATTCTGTCATGCTCAGAGATTCGGCTTTACGATCCGGGATCAATGATTTGGTATCACCATCAACCAATACACCGTAACGGTCGAACTGCATCATTTGAAAATCGGTTTGATTCGGAGCGCCATCATAGCGTCGTCCCTGATGCATGATGAGAAATTTATCCCCAAACTTGTCGACCACCATCTCTCCTTCTTTGGCGATCACCACGCTGTGACGGTTATTTTGCACCGTGTTGACGAAGATATTCTGCACTTTGGACAGATCGCCGGCCACCCCTTCGACAAAGAATACCCGTTCGCGTGAGGCCGATTCCTGGAACTTGCCGGGAGAAACCCGGGCAATATCAGAGCGTTGATCAAACCGGTCGGTGTACTCAACGCTGTGTTGATTGGCCCAGGGTGTCACAAAAAACGACATCGCGGCCGTAAGTAAAAATAGCGGTGCCGCAAAGCGCGTGATCGGCATAACCCAGTCAGCCAGACTCACGCCGGAAGCAAACCAGACCACCATTTCCGAATCCTGATAACTGCGGGTAATAACCATCAGTACCGAGATAAAGCCGGTCAACACGATGATAATCGGCAGCAAATTGAGTGCCGCAAACCCGATCAGGGTGAAGACATCGTCAGAATTCACCTTGCCGTTAGCTGCCATGCCAAGTATCTTGATAGGTCTGACTGTGATGGCAATCGTGAACAGGACCGTAAATACAGCACTGGCTGTACTGGCCAACTCACGTTGAAGAGCGCGCTTAAAAATCATGGGAGGGGCTATAATTGCAGATTATCGAAAATTAAAGAGGAGAAACACGTGGACTTTAGCACAAAACCCCTGGACGCAAAAAGTAACTTCACAGGCAGCAAAACTGCCTGCATCGTGGTCGGTATCTATGAAAACAAAAAATTAACACCTGAAGCAGAAGCACTTAACGCCAGTGGCGCCATTACGGCAGCCGTTAAATCGGGCGACATCACTGGCAAAGTTGGCAGCACTCTGGTATTGCGCAACAGCGCTGGCGTGGCCGCTGAACGGATAGTGCTCGTCGGTCTGGGCGTCGCACCTGCGGCTAAAGCCAAACAAACGATCAGCAACCCCGTTTTCGCCAAAGTAGCACTGTCAACAGCAAACTGTCTATCCCACCTGTCTGCTGCAGACGCCATTATCACTCTTGGCGTGCATGCTGACAATCAAAATGCAGCTATCCGCAGTCTGGTGTTGTCACTGCGTGCCAGTGCATACCGTTGCGATGAACTAAAAAGCAAACCGGAAACCAAAACCACTGGCGTTGGCAAAATAACCATTATCGTGACGGATGCAACCAGCGCCAAACACAGTCTGGCCCAAAGCGTTGCCATCGCCAACGGAATTGATCTGACCAAAAAACTGGCCGATTTACCGGGTAATTTCTGCACCCCGACCTATTTGGCCACGACCGCCAAAAAAATCGCCACTGAATTTAAGCTCAGTGCCGAAATTCTGGAACGCAAACAATGCCAGGCCTTAAAAATGGGCAGCTTTTTATCCGTCACCAACGGCAGTGATGAGCCACCGAAATTCATTATCCTTAAACACATGGGTGGCAAAGCCAAGGACGCTCCGGTGGTTCTGGTCGGCAAAGGGATTACCTTTGATTCCGGCGGAATTTCCTTGAAAGCCGGTGCCGGCATGGATGAAATGAAATATGACATGGGTGGCGCTGCTTCGGTACTGGGTACCATGCGCGCCATTGCCGAGTTAAAATTAAAACTCAACGTCATCGCCGTGGTGCCTTCGTGTGAAAACATGCCCAATGGCCGTGCCACCAAGCCAGGGGACATCGTCACCTCGATGTCCGGACAAACCATTGAAGTCTTGAATACCGATGCAGAAGGTCGCCTGATTCTGTGTGACGCACTGACTTACGCCGAACGCTTCAACCCAGCCGCCGTCATCGACGTTGCCACTCTGACCGGCGCCTGCATAACGTCACTGGGTCATCACACTTCCGGCCTGTTCACACGTCACGATGCCAAACATGATGATTTAGCCAACGAAATTCTGACGGCAGGCATAGACACCGGTGACACCGCCTGGCGTATGCCTATTGGTGAAGCCTATAACGACCAGCTGAAATCCAATTTTGCAGATATGGCCAATATCGGTGGCTCAGCAGCCGGCAGCATTACCGCCGCCTGCTTTCTGGAACGTTTCACCAAGCAATATACCTGGGCACATCTGGATATTGCCGGAACAGCATGGAAATCGGGCGCTGCCAAAGGCGCAACCGGTCGTCCGGTAGCACTGTTGACCACGTTCCTGATTAATCGCGCTGCGGCCTGATTCATCGCATCATTCTGTCACCTGCTCAGGTGATGTTCAGAGGTGTTTGTTATTCAACAAACACCTCTTTCCATTTTCCCTTCCTGTTTCAGCACCATTCTCATTTGCTGTTGAGTACGTTTTTATAATTCTTGATTGAAATATTATTTTGACGATCTAAGATGAAAGCTAATGGTCATGGGCAGAGATTTTAAACTATTGTGAAAAATACTCTGTTTTTATCAGCATGATGCAGCAACGGACTGGCGACAGCGATATTTTTGCAACTTTGTGCCTGTTTTTTGCCAAGTAACAGCAAAAAATTTCACATTCTATCTACCTAAAATATGAACCTATCAAAAATACAAGTCGGAAAACGTTTGGGGCTGGGATTTGCTCTGGTGCTGACGTTTTTAATTGCGGTTACGCTTTTGGGCATTACCCGCATGTCCAAAATACAGGACCGGCTGGAAAACGTTGTCGAGGTCAGCAATGTCGAGTCGCGCCTGATTATCGATATGCGTGCCATCGTATATGACCGGATGGTGTCGTTGCGCAACCTGACGCTGCTTACCGAATTGGATGACATGGGTCAGGATCTGGCCAAAATCAAAGAACAGTCGCAAAAATATGCCGAAGCAGAAAGCAAACTAGCCAAAATTTTTGTTGCCGACAGTGGAACTACGGCCGAAGAAAAAAGTTTGCTGAGTAAATTAAAAGAACAGGAACTCGCAGCAGCCCAGTTACCCGAAAAAGCCCAGTCACTGGGATTAGCCAATAATCCGGAAGCGGCTACGATTACCCTGATCAAAAAACTACGCCCGGTACAAAAAAAATGGCTGGATGTGCTTGATGAAATGGTGGTGCTGGAAGATAAATTAAATGCTGAGACCGCCAAAGAAGCCCGGGATGCCTTTGGAACTGCCCGTATGTGGATGTTGCTGCTCGGCGGTCTGGCCCTGATAACCGGAGCTGCTGCAGCTTCGATCATTTCACGCAGCTTGCTGAAACAACTTGGCGGCGAACCAGACTATGCCAGCCAGATAGCGAACCAGATAGCGTCTGGCGATCTGGGTGTACACATTGAAACTAAGCCGGGTGACCAAACCAGCCTGATTGCGGAAATGAAAACCATGCGTGACAGCCTGGTCAACATCGTCGGTCAGGTACGCCAGCGTACCGACACCATTGCGACGGCTTCGAGTGAAATTGCCATGGGCAATCTGGATTTATCTTCACGCACCGAACAACAGGCCAGCTCACTGGAAAAAACCTCGTCCGCGATGAAGGAACTCACCAAAACGGTGAAACTGAATGCCGACAATGCCCGTGAAGCCAATCAACTGGCACTGTCAGCTTCCGAAGTGGCGCGCCATGGTGGCACCGTGGTAGCACAAGTAGTCGACACCATGAGTTCAATCAACGAATCAGCCAAAAAAATTGAGGATATTATCAGCGTCATCGATGGCATTGCGTTTCAAACCAATATTCTGGCGTTGAATGCCGCCGTTGAAGCGGCTCGTGCCGGTGAGCAGGGACGCGGCTTCGCCGTGGTAGCTTCCGAAGTGCGTAATCTGGCACAGCGCAGCGCCGTCGCCGCCAAAGAAATCAAGGGCCTCATTACTACCTCAGTGGAAAAAGTCGACGCCGGCAGCAAACTTGTTGGACAGGCTGGGGTGACGATTAATCAAATCGTCTCGAGTGTGAAACAGGTCACCGACATCATCGCCGAAATCAGCCATGCCAGCCAGGATCAAAGTTCCGATATCGAGGGTATCAATCATTCCATCATCGATATGGACGGCATGACTCAACAAAATGCCGCACTGGTGGAAGAAGCTGCTGCTGCGGCACAAAGTTTGCAGGATCAGGCTTCTGAACTGGCCAAAGTGGTCAGCATTTTCAAACTGAGTGCCGGCTCTGGCAGTAATTCATCGCCCGCCAGAGCTCCGGCCGCCAAATCCTCCCCACGGCCGGCAGGCAAACCACTGCAAGTCAAAGCCCAACCTGCCAAAACCGTCAAATCACTGCCTACAGTCAAAACGGCTGCCAAGAAAAGTGCTCCGGTGGATAACAATGACTGGGAAGAATTTTAATCCCGCAGCAACGTACACTGTGGCGCAACTTTTTTTGCAGTAAGCTCTTTCGTTATAGGACCAGGTATGAAAATCACATTGATTCCTTTTTTGGCCGCTTTACTGTTGAGTATGAGTGCCAGTAGTATGGCTGCAGAAGTAGCACCGGTACTGGACAGCAAAAACTGTGACCCACCGAAATACCCCAAAGCCGCGCTGATGAACGAAGAACAGGGTACGGTAGCCTTACTGTTCTTAATTGCCGCCGATGGCAAAGTGGTTGAATCCAAAGTGGATAAATCCAGCGGTAGTAAAAGTCTGGACAAAGCGGCCTTAAACTCCTTCAGCCAGTGTAAATTCAAACCAGGCACCAAGGATGGCAAAACCGATCAGTTGTGGGCAAAAATTGAATTTGTCTGGAAACTGGAATAGGTTACGGCAATTATTTTCCGCAAAAATGCTTAAAAAGACGCCATGTAAATGGCGTCTTTTTTATGCCTGCTCCCTTTTTGCCGGCATTAGTAATGGCGTTAATGTAACCGACTTTAATTCCATGAGACGACAAGTCAGTCAACGTAACGAGCCAGGTGCAAAAATGACGCAAGCTGATTTGCGATGTGATCGCAGCCATAGACTTGCTGTTAGTCGCAGCACACTATTTTTACTTCCAGACTGTGGAAACCCCCAATAGCATCAACATTAATCTCTCTTACAATCGGTTCAAGCCTGCACAACTTGACTTAACTGAAAAATAAAAATTTCGGCTCAAAATAATTAAACACATCATGAAATCACACCAAAAAATAGTTTCTCAATGGCTAGAACAACTTGGACAAGAGTTGGGGTGCGGCTTATTATTGGAAGAAGATGGTCATTGCATTATCCCCATCGCAGACAACAGCGGATGCGTAATTGAAGTTCCAGCTAATGCCGAAGTGCCGTGTGTCTTTATTTATCTGCCATTAGTTAATTTACCTGAAAATTCTGATGCCCAGCTAACACTCGCCCGTGCAGCTCTGCAACTCAATTTATTCGGACTGTTGACAGGTGGCTGCCAGATCGCGCTAGATGAACGCTCTGATTACCTGGTGCTGAGTTTTTCAGCCATGATCAACGCCATTGACTACCTGGAATTTAAACATATTCTCAACGATATGTTCGAGATCGCCCCTGACTTGCGACAACGATTAGGAGCTTAATGATTGTATGAGCAGCCTGCATAGTACCTCAACATTATCTCTCTCCAGCAGCATCGAATTCACGCTGGGTTGGCGATAAAATTCAGGACGGTAACGATCAATACACACCGACTATTCATGGAAAAATAAGATACTGGGCTGGTGCCAGCTTTAAAGCACTGGATGCAATTAACGGAACGGCCATCGGCGCGATTCACGGCAGGATTGATTTAACTCTGGCCTTGTTGAAATATTTAGCATCCTCAACCCTGGGTTACCTGGCTTCAAGCATGGCTTTAGCCAGCAGCTCAATGGCAACATCCGTAGGATTGATGAAACAACAGGACTATCGTTGTGCCAAAATGAGGCATTTCACACGGTGTCTTTTTTTATTTTGTGGTCTGCGTATAATGCAACGTTATCAATCTCAGAGAATATTGACAAGCAAGACAGCCTCCATCCGCGCCACTGCGGCCACACTATCACTAATGCGACCTCAAAAACATGAAACTAGCCTGCTGGAATGTCAATTCACTCAAAGTCAGATTGCCACAGGTGCTGAAATGGTTGCAGGACAATCCGGTAGATGTGCTGTGTCTGCAGGAAACCAAACTGACCGATGACAAATTTCCAACCGCTGAAATTGAGGCTGCCGGCTACCATGTGGCGTTTAATGGTCAGAAAACCTATAACGGCGTGGCGATTCTGTCGCGCTATCCAATGAGCGAGGTAGTCAAAAACAATCCCTGCTTCGAAGATGAACAACAACGTTTGCTAACGGTAACGATTCAAGGCATGCGCATTATTTGCGCTTACATCCCGAACGGCCAGTCACCGGAATCGGATAAATATCAATACAAATTAAACTGGCTCACAGGTCTGCAACAATGGCTGAGCGAGCAGGCGCAGCACTATTCCGAACTGGCATTACTGGGTGACTTTAATATCGCGCCAGAAGATCGTGATGTGCACGATCCGGCGGCCTGGGCAGGTCAAAACCTGGTGTCGATTCCAGAACGTCAGGCATTTCAATCCATGCTGGCCTTGCCATTGGTCGATTCCTATCGACAGTTTGAGCAGGCGGAGAAAAGTTTCAGCTGGTGGGATTATCGCGCCCTTGGCTTTCGCCTCAACAAAGGCATGCGTATTGATCATATTTTACTCTCACCGGCACTCTCCAAGCGCTGTCGCAGCTGTGTGATTGACCGCACACCACGAAAATGGGAGCAGCCCTCTGATCATGCGCCGGTAGTTGCCACCCTTGGCTCATAGATTAACATTGCCAGAAAATATCATGCGGTTTTCAACGCCTGCCATACTCGCTACGCTGCTACTGCACGGCCTGCTTTGCTGGTTCGCCATCCACCCATGGCATCACTACAACACTAGTGAAGTCATGAATGTACCAGTGACCTTGCAGTTGATCACGAAAGACAGTCAGGAAACCCATTTATCCGATTTAAGTTTTGCCGAATTAAATCCGGAACCAGTATTTGTCAGCGAAATCAATCAATCCGATGTCGATGGCGAACGCTATTATCTGCCGCAGGAATTAAGTCAGCCTGTCGTAGTGCTGCAAGACGACACCGCCAGCCTGAACATTCCCATCCACAAAATTGTCATCATGAAGCTCTACATCAATGAAACAGGCCACGTGGATGATCTGGTTTTCGAAGATAAAGGCTCAACCACCGAGGAAGAACAGCAGCAGTTAACACAGGCTTTCAGTCGCCTGGTTTTTTTACCAGGCATGCGCGGCACCAAAGTTGTCAAGGCACTGTACCGGATACAGCTCGAAATCAACCGTCGGTTGATTATTCACCGCTGAAACACTTCAGGAATACACGCCACAGCAACTTAATGCAAATGCTGTGGCACTGGCAGCAAATCGAGTTCACTGCGCAGACGTTCTTCATTCCAGATCATGTCTTCAATTCCACATTGCGGCTGATATTCTTTGACGGCTTCGATCAGCAATTTTCTGACTTCAACATAGTCAAAACTCTGACAGGCCAGTTCCAGTCGGCGCAAGATCACTTGCAGAACAGGCCAGTCAATTTTACTTTCTTCGGCACGCATAATAAGCGGATGCTCGGTGCCGCCAACATTGTCGCCGATGAGCAATTCTTCAAACAATTTTTCACCGGGACGCAAGCCAACGTGCTGAATTTCGATCGCCTTGCTGTCATTGCTCTCGGATTGCAATGACAGCCCACTCAGATGCACCATGCGCTGCGCCAGCGTCAATATTTTAATCGGTTCTCCCATGTCGAGTACAAAGACATCACCGCCACTACCCATGGAACCAGCCTGCAGAACCAGCTGCGCCGCTTCAGGAATGGTCATGAAATAACGGGTGATTTCCGGATGGGTCAATGTAATTGGGCCGCCAGCCTTGATTTGCTCGCGAAACAGGGGTACAACCGAACCCGAAGAGCCGAGTACATTACCAAAGCGCACCATGCAAAATCGGGTTTTAGTCTGTTGATCAGACATAGCCTGAAGGATGAGTTCGGCCAGCCGTTTGGTCGAACCCATGACATTGGTCGGTCGCACGGCTTTATCAGTGGAAATCAACACAAAATTGGCCACCCCTGCTTTGATGGCGCACTCGGCAATACTTAAGGTGCCAAATACATTATTACAGACACCTTCGATCGGGTTTTGCTCAACCAGTGGCACATGCTTATAGGCGGCAGCATGATAAACCGTTTGTACCGCAAAGGTCGTGAGAATTTTCTGGCACTTTTGCGCATCCAGCACCGAGCCGAGAAATGGCAGAATTTCGCTGCCTGGGGATACCTGTTCTTTCATGCCGGCAAGTTCTTTTTCTATCGAATACAGGGCATACTCGGACATGTCGAACAAAATCAGCCGCTGCGGTTTCCGGAGTAAAATCTGACGACACAACTCCGAACCAATCGAACCGCCAGCGCCGGTCACCATCACGGTTTTACCTGTAATACAGGCGCCAATCAAAGTTGCCACCGGCTCTACGGCATCACGTCCAAGCAAATCTTCAATTTCAATTTCCCGCAAATCTTTGACAGAGAGCTCACCATTAAGCAGATCACGTAACGGAGGTGTTACCCGCACCCGGACATGCAGGGGTTCGAGCTGATTCAAAATCAGTTTTTGCGCTTTTTTGCTGATCGATGGCATCACCAGATGAATTTCCTGGATGCCGTATTTGGGGACCAAGACAGCCAGTCCGGTAGAGGGATATACCGGCATGCCAGCAATAATGGCGCCTTGCAGTTCAGCTTTATCATCGATCAGAAACAGCGGCACATATTCGTAACTACTACTGAACGCCGCAGCTACCTGCGCACCGGTATGACCGGCCCCATAAATAGCCACCCGGATTGCATGGCGATTATTGCCGATGCCCACCAGAATGGCACGTGCCATAAAACGGCTGGCCAGCATGTACATCACCGCACAAATCCAGAAAATACCAAACATGGCGCGCGACAAAATGCCGGGGTGAAAATAGATAGACAGTGCCAATAAGGTAAATACCGTCATGGATACGCCATAAATAACCACGGTCACTATTTTTTGGTCCACAAAGCGCATAACGGCACGATATAAACCGAGACGAATAAAAATCGGTATCGCAATCAAGGGGGCCGTCACTACCAGTGGGCCAAACTGTGACCAGGTAGACTGGTTAATAACATCAAAGCGTAACCAGATGGCCAACAGCATAATCAGCGGCAAAAAAATCAGGTCCGTCCCGACTGCGATAAGCTGTTTCTGACGCCGTGATAAAGAGAGAAATAATTGTTTCATTTAACTTGTCCTGATTTAAGCGCGAACTTGCTTTTACCTCATGAAACATAAAAATAAGAAGCGGAATGCTAACAAGCGAAAACGATTGCCTTGGTTAAAAATCACCAGAACAGTCATTTCATTGTAAAAAAAATTAAATCTTCTACAATAAGACTATAAAATCTTGCCTGAAATCATCATCATGTCACATTTCCGCTGCATGATCCTATCATCTGACGATATGGCTTTGATTTAAATACCCAAACTCCCCTGAGGTTATCGCTAATTATGTCCCGTTTTAAACACATTTCTTTAGGTTTGTTGCTTGCCAGTCTACAAGCAATTGCATTCGCTGACCCAATCAGCGGCGCAGGGTCTTCTGCGGCCAAACCATTATATGAAACCTGGGCCACTGCCTATCAGGAAAAAACCTCGACGGCACTCGCTTATCAGCCTGTTGGTTCCTCGGGTGGTATTAAAAAGATAAAAGAAAAAACCGTCGATTTCGGTGCCAGTGATGTGGCCATGTCTGCAGAAGATTTACAGGCGAATCAGTTAATCCAGTTTCCGAGTGCGATTTCTGGCGTGGTACCCATCATTAACCTGCCCGGCATCAAATCCGGCGAACTGAAACTCAGCGGTGAGATTTTGGCGGGAATTTTCTCCCATCAAATCACCCGCTGGAACGATGCTGCCATCATTGCCTTAAACCCGAATGCCACACTCCCCAAAGCCGCCATCCAAGTGATTGCACGACTCGATGGATCAGGCACCACTTACAACTTTACCGATTATTTAAGCCGGATTAATCCGGAATGGAAAGCAGCCTTTGGGGTCAACTTTTTAATTAAATGGCCGGTGGAAGTACAGCAAGTCAAAGGCAGCAGCGGCATCGTTGCCGCGGTCAAACAGACCAGTAATTCAATTTCCTATGTGGATTACAACTATGTTATCCAGGACAAACTGACTTATGTACAACTGAAAAATGCCGATGGCAACTTTGTCAACCCAAAACCAGCCAATTTTGAAGCTGCCTTAAATCACAGCCGCTGGAAATCCCAATCCGATTTCAACGATATGCTTACTGACAAGGCGGGCCAAAACAGCTGGCCAATTACCATGGGAACGTTTGTGATCATGCCAAAAATTTCGAGCGCACCTGAAAAAACCATTGCGGCATTAAAGTTCTTTTCCTGGGGCTTTATGCAGGGCGACCATTATGTTAACAGTCTGGATTTTGTGCATTTGCCTGATTCCGTTCAGGCCAAAATTTTCAAACAAATGATGTCGATTCGCGATAACAAAGGCAATCCGCTCAACTGGTCGCCAATGTAAGCTGTCAATGTCCGGCGAAATTACATACGGTAAATAACGGCAAACCACTCTGATTGAGCAGAGTGGAACCGCCGAGCTCGATCAAATCGATAATCGCCGCACCTTCCACAATGGTTGCACCACTGCGCTCGAGTAGTTTTTTCCCGGCCAGCATAGTGCCTCCGGTAGCGATTAAATCATCAATCAACACCACCCGATCACCCTGCTTGCAGGCATCGGTGTGCATTTCCACCGTGGCACAGCCATATTCGAGCGTATATTCTTCCGACATGGTGGTAAAGGGCAGTTTGCCTTTTTTGCGGATAGGCACAAAACCCAGATTCAATTCATACGCCACCACCGCACCGATAATAAAACCGCGCGCATCCATTCCAGCGATCACGTCGAGTTCTGCGTCCATATAACGATGCACGAACAAGTCGATCAGCACGCGGAAAGTTTTGGGATTTTGCAGCAGCGGCGTAATGTCGCGAAACATCACTCCATCCTGTGGCCAGTTCGGCACGGTACGGATATGATTTTTAATATATTCAGCAGGATTAAACATGGAAATTCCAAAATGACAGTCGCAGCGAAGAAGTCCTTAAATGAATCTCGGCAACAGTAACATAAACTCGGAAGATATAGACTGAAATTCTGTGAGAAATTGCGTGCCGGGCAGTGCCAGCGGAGGAAGGGGTACGTTACAGCGTTACAAGTTTGCAACTTGACGAAGCTAACGGACAACGTCAGTCAGGACGCTATCCGCTCTGTGAGACAATAACCATGGAGTTATGCCTTTCTGTGAAGCTGGGTGTTTTTTTCAGTCTGAGCCACCATATTGTCACTACCGGGACGCTTGCCAATAATTTCAACCCGGGCGATTTCCTGTGGTGCCAAATCGTAAGCCAGTTTTTCTTGAGGACTCATGCGTTTGCCGATAATTTCAACCCGGGCAACCGCCATCTCCGGACTTAAAAATGTATTGCTGGCTTTAATATTGCCTTGGTGAAATGCTACCTGAACCGCAGCAGCAGCCATGATCAGAGCGGCGGTGGTAATCAATTTTGCTGACAGGGTTGCTGTGCTGGCGGCGGATGTTTTCATTTCAGTTACCTCTTGAAGTGGTTGTTGATGCATGCACTTTAACCAGTTCAAAAACCACCTGCCACCACAATGCGACGAAGAGACTAATCAACGGGATGAACTGCCAGAAAACACCGCTGACCGGCCGTCATCCGCAGAAATCAGCTGGTCATGCGCAGCATAAAGTCAATATTCAATTCAGACCAGGCTGCCCGTTCTTTTTCCAGCCAAAAACTCAGGGTCGGGTGCTGGGTCAGCCACTCCTGGCGGATTTCCAGCTCAATTTTATTTTTCATGCGCACACGCACATCGGCGAGGGACAATTCCAGCCGGGTATGCATAAATAAAACCGACAGCCGCAATGCCAGAATCGCTTTGATAAAATCCATATCCTGAAAGGTATCCTGCACTTTGCGCAAATTACCCTTTTGGCTCAGGATCAGCTTGCTCATATTGCGTTGTTCGCGCGTGGTAAAGCCCTGCATGTCTGCATATTCAATCAGATAAGCTCCATGTTTGTGATAACCGGTTTGCGACACCGCCAGACCAATCTCATGCAGCCGGGCCGCCCAACATAATTGCTGCAAATAGCTTTCTGTATTGGGTTTTAACTGCAGATACAGTAACTGCGCCATATTGGCCACAGAACGAGCACGCTGCAAATCCACCCGAAAAACTGACGAGACATTTTGGACTGCCTGTTCACGCCGGTCATGCTGGGTAGCGCGCAAATGCAAATCCCAGATGACTCCCATGCGCAATCCTGCTTCGATCGTTTGCACCAACGGGATTTGCAGCTCCTGCATCACTCCGATCAAAATCGCCAACCCGCCAACCACCATAGCAGTGCGTTCCGGCTTGACGCCAGATAATTCAAGTTCGTTTACCTGACCTGCCTGAATGCAAAACTCCATGAGTTTATTCAGATTGACCAGACTCAGTGAACCATCGCCAATTTTATTGCGCAGCAACACTTCGGCCACGGAACGGGCGCTGCCGGAGGAGCCATACACCTTGGTCCAGTTTCTGGATTGATAGGGTGGTGCGGCATCTTCAAAATACGAGCGCGCTGACAAAATGGCGGCAGCGAAATTTTCACGCGTCATTTTCCCACCAGGGAAAAATGTCAGGCTTTGTTTGACGGTACCTACACTGAAGGAAGCTACCTGCAAAATTTCCGACCCTGTACCCAGAATGACTTCCGTCGAGCCGCCACCAATATCGATGACCAGACGACGCTCGGTTGGGTTGGCCAACACTTTGGCAACCCCCATATAAATCAACCGTCCCTCCTCCTCGCCGGAAATAATTTCCAGAGGAAAGCCAATCGCGGTTTCCAGTTCAGGTAAAAAATCCGCCACGTTTTTGGCGATACGCATGGTATTAGTCGCCACTACACGTACTGAATCGAGCGAATACTGGCTTAGAATCGATTTAAAGCGACTCAGCGCCATGATGGCACTCTGAATAGCAGCAGGGGTGAGGTTACTGTCGTCGTCCAAGCCTGCGCCCAAACGGATAGGTTCACGAGCACTTTTGACAATGCGCATCACATCACCATCAAAGCGACCGATGTGCATACGAAAACTGTTCGAGCCCAAATCTAACGCTGCGTACATAGCACTTCCCTCAAAACCTGCATTTAACCCTGCATGATAACCCACACGCATGACTGCCCGGTGACAGCAGTCAGTCAATAAAAAAGCGTTCAGCCATGGGCGCCAATCCGGTGGATTCCAGCACCTGAGTCAATCTATCCTGTGCATGCTGACGTGGTAAATTTTTATAGGTGGCGATAATTAATTCATTTTTCATTGAGTGTTCCCAGCCAACGAGCTCAGTGACCGTAACCTGATAACCGTGCGCTTCGAGTTGCAGACAGCGCAGCACGTTAGTGAGCTGGCTGCCAAATTCACGCGTATGCAAAGGATGGCGCCACAACTCGGCCAACGGGTTGGATTTGACTGCCATCGTTTTGGTTTTCTTTAACTCGGCAGCCACTTCAGCCTGACAGCAGGGGACCAGTACAATATAGCTGGCTTTCTTTTTCAGGGCAAAGGCAATCGCATCATCGGTGGCGGTATTGCAGGCATGCAGTGCAGTGACGATATCAATCTGTTCCGGCAGTGCTTGCGAAGTAATCGACTGCGCCACCGATAAATTCAAAAACTCCATGCCGCCAAAACCGAGTCGGGTCGCCAACTGCTGCGATTTGGTGACCAGCTCGTCACGGGTTTCGATTCCATAAATGCGCGATTCCGTTTGCTGGGCTTTAAAGTACAAATCGTACAAAATAAAACCCAGATAGGATTTACCGGCACCGTGATCTACCAGCGTGACATTCGGATGCTTTTCCTGCACTGCCTGCATCAAGGGTTCAATAAACTGATACAGGTGGTAGACCTGCTTTAGTTTGCGACGACTGTCCTGATTCAACTTGCCATCACGCGTGAGAATATGCAGCTCTTTAAGCAATTCAAGCGATTGCCCAGGACGGATTTCATGAGCTGATTCAGTCTCAGTTTTTTTGGAAGTGGCCATTAACGCTCATTCAGAAAGTTGAGTTCAGTGATGCGGCAGTCAACAGTTTACACAGATTATCTGTGCCAATGCAAAAAAGGACTCAGGTTTGCACCTAAGTCCTTTTTTTATTTTGGTAGGCCGTGCGGGATTCGAACCTGCGACCAACGGATTAAAAGTCCGCTGCTCTACCAGCTGAGCTAACGACCCAAAACTTGAAGCAACTACTAAACTGCCAAAACAAAAGGCTTAGATTATCAAAACCTAAGCCTTTAGGTATTCGTGGTAGGCCGTGCGGGATTCGAACCTGCGACCAACGGATTAAAAGTCCGCTGCTCTACCAGCTGAGCTAACGACCCGAAAGACGGCTATTATATGTTAGCGTTGGCTGGAGTGTCAAACAAAAACTGGATTTGTGTTTGGATTCGTAAACACAGTCAACAAAATTGGTTTTTATACACGGCGACCAACAACAACGGCAATGCTTTATTTCAGTGCAGCCAAACGATCAGCTGCCGTTTTTGCAGCCACTGAATCCGGGTACTGGGCGCGCAGGGCCAACAAAGTTTTTTTAGCTTGCGGCTTATCTTTTTGTTCTGAATAACAGCTCGCGATATTGAGCATCGCATCGGGAGCCTTGGGGCTTTCCGGATAGGCTTTAATCAACGAACCAAAGGTAACGATGGCGCTTTTATAGTCTTTTTGCGCATAGTAGGCAATGCCCAGAGAATACTGTGCGTTAGCGAGATAAATCGAACGCGGGTACATCTGCACAAAGGAATTCAGGGCGTTAGCAGCCCCTGAATAATCCCCTGACTGAAACACGACTATCGCCGTGTCATAGCTTTTTTGTTCATTTTGATCAATTTGCGTTTCTTTCCCATCCACGACCACCTTTTGCGGTTCAAGCTTGCGCAGACGATTATCGAGATCAACATAAAACTCTTTTTGTCGACGGGAGTTCTCATCTACGCTATTCGCCAAAACCTCAACCTGACCGCGTACAGTGGCAATTTCCTGGCGCACAGAATCGAACTGATTCAACTGCTCCAGCAGTGCCGTCTTATCAGCCTTGAGAACAAGCTGGCTATCCACCTTGCTCGTCAACGCATTCAATTTGGCGCTGATGTCAGAAATTGCCTTGCGCGCTTCCTCATCATCAAACAATCCGGCATAAGCTGCCGTAGTCAGAGTGAACGAAGCTAACAGAATGAGAAAAAAACGCATCATTGATCAGTACCGATTAATAAACGATATCAGCGCGGCGATTTTGTGCCCATGCTGCTTCGTCATGACCAGTTGCCTTTGGTTTTTCTTTACCCAAAGAAACGGCTTCCATCTGTGTACCAGCAACACCTAAAGCAGACAGTGACTTGGTAACAGCAACGGCACGTTTTTGACCCAGAGCCAGATTGTATTCACGGCCACCGCGTTCATCGGCATTACCTTGAACCAAAACTTTATGTGCTGTGTGTGCTGTCAGATAGTTAGCGTGTGCAGCCAATAAGGTATTGAATTCAGATTTAACATCATATTTATCAAAATCAAAATAGACGCTGCGATTAGCCAAAACGCCTTTTGGATCGTTCAAAGGATCGATTTCAGCAACAACAGGCTGAACGGCACGAACTTCTACTGGCTTGGCAGGAGCTGCAACTGGAGCTTCAGCGACTGGAGGTTTTTCTTCCACTTTTGGTGGAGTGCTGCAGGCGCTCATCAAAGCAGCCGAAGCCAACAACAAACCTAATTTAGTTGAAATACTTTTCATATGTTTCCCTATTAAATAAAATTAACCAACTTGCATTATGCAAGCACTCAAACCGACTTCTTAACTTCTTATCACTTCTTCTTGCATTTTATCAAACTTATTTCATAAATGGGCCCCAAGTTGGATTGCGTACATCTCCAGCCTGAGTTGTTAATCGTTGTTTGCTGCGGCCATCCACTGAAACCACCCCCAAAGAGCCGCGCCCACCCATTTCGGTAGCGTACATTATATATTTACTATTGGGTGCAAAACTGGGGGAATCATCATTTTCAGTGTCAGTCAGGCGCAACTCTTGATTATTACCTAAATCTAGTACATAAAGTTGAAACTTGCCATCGCGGCGAGAAATATACGCCAAAGTTTGTCCGTCTGGAGAGATTCTCGGGCTGATATTGTAACTTCCTGTAAATGTAACCCGCTGGGCATCGCCTCCCGCTGATTTCATGCGGTAAATCTGCGGGCCGCCACTGCGGTCACTGGTGAAATAAATATATTGCCCGTCGGAACTAAACTGCGGCTCGGTATCGATCCCGCTGGTCGTCGTCATGCGCACAACACCACTACCGTCGGCGTTGACTGTATACACCTGGGTGAACTCATCTTTAGACAAGGCTAACGCCAGCTTGCTGCCGTCGGGCGACCAGGAAGGTGCTGAATTATTGCCCTTAAAATTGGCGATCAGAGCACGTGCGCCGGTAATTAAATTTTGTACGTACACCACCGGTTTTCTTGATTCAAAAGAAACATAGGCAACTTTAGTCCCATCCGGCGACCAGGATGGCGAAATAATTGGTTCTCGGGAACGAAAAGCCACCTGTACCCCGGCACCATCGGCATCGGCAATTTCCAGTTGATAGTTAGTGCCGTTTTTAGTGACGTAAGCAATGCGGGTAGAAAATATGCCGCGTACACCGGTGAGTTTTTCATACACATCATCCGCAATTTTATGCCCGGCTACGCGGAAATATTGCGGACTGGCCGCCACGGCAAAGGCTGACAGGGTGCTGGATTTGGTGGTGTCATAGAGTTTGTAGCGCACCTCAAAACGACCGTCATTTTCCATGTGAACACTGCCCACCAGCAAAGCGTCCGCTCCCTGCGATTTCCAGTCAGGAAGATTCACACTGTCGGTTTCTGCCAGCGGGCCGGAAGTAGCGATCACTTTAAAATAACCACTGCGGGCCAGATCATCTTTGATAATCTGGCTCACTGACTGAGGCGCAATGGATTCTGTGCCAAAGCTGGCAATGGCGACTGGAATTTGGCTCGCGCCCACACCAGAGATTTCCACGTGCAGCTGTGCCTGTGCGGCACCAGCGAAAAAACAAGTTACTAAAATAAGATTGCCAGCATACTTCTTGAAATGTTGCGATATTGCAATAATCATTACGTTAATCTTTCAAACGATACGTCAAAGGTATGGTCGTGGGCACTTCGCCAGACTTATCCGCCGGATAAGGCGCCGATTTAAGAATGGCACGTTCAACGGCTTCATCAAATGAACTCACTCCGGAAGACTTGGTCTTATGCAACACGCCGCGAATAGATCCATCTGGAAACAAATCGATGCGATACTCCACCGTCGGATTAGTAGGACCATTGTCAGAGCCGATATAAGTCATGTTTGACTTGATTTTGGCCGCAATTTTACCAGCATAACTGGGATCGAGCCGATTATTGCCGGTAGATTTTACCGCATCACCCTGACCGCCCGTGCCGACAACCTGACTGGTGAGGCGTTTTACTGTATCGTCATGCTGTCTTTGCGCCTGTGCCTCTGCCTTTTTTTGTAGCGCTGCTTTGAGCTGATCCCGTTTCTTATTCTCTTTATCCTGCAACTGTTCTTGCTGCTGTTTTTCAAGCTTCGCCAGTTCTTCGCGCTGCTGTTTGAGTTTAAGCTTACGTTCAGTCGCCAGTGTTTTGGCACGCTCAATCGCAATATCAGCTTCTTGCTGCTCTTTGAGCTCGGCTTCCTGCTCTGGCTTGACTTGCGGCTCAGGCAGCACTTCCGGCACCGGCGGTGGAATTTCGGCTTCAGGCAAAGGGGCTGCTTCGCGCGTACTCATGTCCCAGATTTCCGCATCCACCCCGACCGGCTCCTGACTTTGCCAGCGGATTCCCACCCAAAGAAATAAAAACAGTAAGGCATGCATCATTCCGGCCAGCAGGATGGCCGAGTTTCTTCCAGGTTCTTTTGGAATCAAATAATGCGTGCCGGCAATTGCCATCTGTCCAGATCCTGTCAATGGAGTTCCTTTAAAATTGGTGCGTTCAGTCATGCGGAGTCACTGTCTGGTTGCTATTTGAATCAAATGAAAACGTATATTGTCCATCAATTGCGGTATCACTGCCAGTGCGGCCGATAATACTGAAGCGCCGGGTTAAATGCCAGGTGAGTTTTACGCCATTACTGGCTTCGGTCAAACTACGTTCAATCGAAAATACCAGATCCGGGGTTAAATGCTTCCCAAGACTGAACACCTGATCACTGTTGGCCGTATAGGCAATGTTGCCAGCAACGGTTTGCAATGGCAGCTGAGAATCCGGCGCGGCATTGCCAGAACCCAGAGAAATCTCATCCAGACCCAGCTTATTAGCCAGATCACGCGGGATATTGCGGCCGTTATCGCCGCCAAAAATCGCGCCGGCAGCACTGAGCAGCATGCCTGATTCGGCACCACTGGTTTGTTCCGAACTGCGCCCCAACACCATCCAGGAAAGTTTATCCGGATCGGGAACATTGGGCTCCGAAATCAGGCGCACTTCAGGTCGTGCCACCGTACCGATAATTTCCACACCGGCCTCCACCGGCAAACCACGGCGCACGGCACGCACATTTAATCCCGGATTTTCCAGATCACCCTGAAAATTAATGATGCCGCGCTCAATGGCCAGATCCTGACCGTATCCGGCATAATGACCACCTACCGTCTGAATCGAGCCTGAACCCTGCAAGTTGGCACCATTTTTACTGCGTAACTGAATGTCACCTTCGAGGCGGGCATCGATGCCGCGCCCAACAAAGTAAAAATGGTTACCGGTGTTGAAATTGAAGTCGAGTGTCGAGGGTATTTGCTGTGTTTTAGCGACCTTACCAGCCGCTGTTTTTAAAACCACATCGTCTGACAACTTAGGCGCAGCCTGCTTAGGAACAGAAAAATACGCACCATCGGCCTGCATTTTCCCCGTCACACTCCATGATTGCGGCGTCTGTAAAAATTGCGCATCGCCAGAAGCAAGCAACCATGCGGCCGGAGATTGCATAAACGGAAAATGATCGGCATGAATAGCAATCGATCCCTGTCCGCGCATCCAGTCCACTGAACCATGCGCCTGTAACACACCAACATTGGTCAACCCACTCATATCGCTTAAGCCGGCATGTCTGGGTGGCGCTTTAATGGCGCTGGAAAAAGTCAGCTGAGTCAGATTCAATGACTGTTTATCCAGCGTTGCTTCGAGAATTCCGTTCGGCAGCATCACGCCAAGATCATTAAAGGACAGGGTCAAATTCTGGCCGTGAATTTGCGCCTGCAATTCTGGCCTGGCTACCTCGCCGCTGAACTGTGCTGTGGCGGCTATCTGCCCGCTGAGAGTCTGACCAAGCAGCCGTCCGAGCCACTGAATATCCTGCAATTGCAGCTGCATGTTGCCGTTCAGCGGTGCCGTCGGCAATAGTGCCCAGCCACTCACAGAGGCACTCAGACCGGTCTGCACCTGCGCCTTCACACTACCTAACTGTGCTCCCACTGCCTGCAGAGTAAGTGTCAGCGGCTGCGACTGGCCTGACGGGCTCACTTCTCCCAAATGACCTTCGACGGAGAGCGCCTGCAACCCCAGCGGCAATGGACGTCCATAGGCAAATTCACGCCAGATGACATCGCCCCCTGTCCGCCGGATACCAAACTGCCCCTGCCGATATTGACCCAACTCCAACTGCCAGTCTGCATCCACAAGCAACTGACCGGTCAACGGCAAATCACTGCGCCACAGTGACAGCACATTTTCCAGCGACAATCCCAACCATTTTCCACGGGTGGTCAGATTGCCGGCAGACCAGCTGAATTGCTGCAACTGCAGCTGCCCTGAATTGCCATGCCAGTTGGCTGCACCTAACATGACCGTATTGATGGCGAGCTGCAGTGACGCTGGCTGACTGAGCTTTAACTCCAGCGGCCCGACCAAGTCACACTGTCGCAATTGTCCCTGCCAGCGCAACCCGGCCTGAGTCTCATTCAACGATCCCTGAGCCAGTAAACTCATTTTTTGCTGAGCAGACCAATCCGCATTGATTTGCACTTGATGTGAGTGCCGCTGTCCGGAAAGTGTCGCCCGGATGCGAGGTATGGCCAGACCTTCAGCTTGCCGGCCTAAAACTAAGCCCTCAAGATTGAGCTCACCGGCAAATTGGCCGGCGGCACCTTCTTCCAGCGACAGGGTAGACTGGGCAAAATTGAGCGCGACGACATCGGGCCAGACAAACTTTCTGGCCTTGAAGTGCAACTCCCCTCGTGGCTGCGCCGCATTGCCCGACAGAACAGCACTTACACTCAGGGAACCACTTAAGGGCCGCGGCATGATAGACTGAAACGGCTTCGTCAGTGCCGCCAGATCCGGGATTTCCAGCGCCAGTTGCAATGACTCAGGAATGTGCCGGTTGGCACCCCACTGCCAGCTGCCATTGGCGGCCAGATGATTTTTACCCCAATCAAGTTGCAGTTGCTTTACCCTGACCACCTTATCCTCCCGAATCTCCAGCGCAGCCATACCCTGCAACTTTTGACCCGCCATTTCACCGGAGAGTTGTTTGAGCTGCGCTGCCAGTCGCCATCCCTGACTGGCCTGTCCGGACAGTGCCATTTGCAGCTGAATTTTTCCTGAAGGCATAGTCAGCCATTGCGCCGGATTAAAATCATGTAGCTGGGTCTGAAAAGCAAACGATTGCTTCCCCTGCAAATCAACATCGCCGCTGGCGTCGAGCCGTGCAGAGTGCGATGTCAGGGTGAATTGCTGCAAACGAATTTGCATTTGTTCAGTCAGCAGCAGCCTTGCCTGCACACTGGTTTGCGCCTGACTCAGATGTAATTGACCCAGCACACCGGCGGCATCGGAACAGGCAGTTAACGTGCCATTCAGACGGGTTTTTTTCAGGCGACTGTCGAGTTGCAACAAATCCAGCTGATGCACGTTCAGATTGGCCGTCAGCCGCGGCATCACCTTACCTGGTGACGAAAATGTGATTTCTCCATCGCCAGCAATTCGGCCAGCCACGCCCACATCCATCTGAGCAGACTGCCAGTGTACCGACTGCGGTGTCAGGGTGAGTTGCGATTTGAATTGCTTGAAGGGCAAACCACCGGCATTCCAGACTCCCGGCATGTGATTGCTTGCCACCACCGTACCCTGCAACGCCGTCAGCCTGTCGATAGCAGCCAGCCTGAAATCACCCTGTACGCTCAAATTGGCGGCAGGAGCACCCGGATAAAAATTGGCCGGATTAATTCCGTGCACATTGATATGCAACGATTCCAGCGGCAAAACGGCAAATGGGGTAAGTGTAGCCTGCATCGTCCCACGGGCAAATGAGGGGTCTTTTTTTCCTTGAGCGACATCAGGTACAGGTAATGCAGAAAACTCAGCAGCCACCTTCATCTGACGCAAATCACCGGACAAGTCACCCTGCAAATGACTGGCAGGGACATGAATATCTCCCTGCTGCAATGCCAGTCCGGTCCAGTCAAGCGTGGCTGTCAGAGCAAAGGGTGCCAGACTATCCATCTTTCCCTGAATGGCTGCTGCCCCCCAGGGAGTCATGGCGGAAATCTGCGCCTGCAGCTGCTGCAGATCCAACCGTGCCTGAGCACGTACTGAGGAAAATAGTTGCGCCTGCACAGGCTGATGCTGAGCATTCAGCGTCGCCAGCTGCGCATACGAGAGCAGCAACTCATCGATTTGAATCAACCTCAATCCCGGCGGCATAGGCAGATTTTTTGGCATACTGGAGGCAACGCTGGCCGTTTTCATAGCCAGCTCAAGCTGATTGATGCGCAGCTGATCTATGTGCAACTGCCCGTACCACAAAGCCGCTGGCTGCCATTGAACATCAACCTGATCAAGCAGCAAATCCACTGTTGCTGTGTGCACTTCCAAATGACCGATATGCCAGTGGCGGTTCAAACTGCCGCTGACCTCAAGAATCTGTATGCCAGAAAACTGGTTTAACAGTCTTGCCAGGGTGTTTGCACCGGCGCTGGTGGTCAGTAAAAAAATTATCGTCAGCAGCACAGCGGCACCGGACAACAGCACGGACAGAAGTAGTCTTTTGAGGATGCTGCTCATACTTAAAACGCAATCCCGATAGAAAAATCCAGTCGCAATTGCTGCGACTGTCGGCCGTAAGCCAGATCAAGGGCTATCGGACCTGCCGGAGTTTTATAGCGCGCACCCATACCAGTGCCCTGATTGGCATGCAAAGTCGCCAACGTATTGGCAGCATCACCGACATCGATAAAGCCAGCCACACCCCAGTCAGCATTAAGCCAATGAACATACTCTGCCGTTGAAGTGGCCAGCATGCGTCCACCGACGACGCCATTATTTTGTCGGATACCTAAACTTTGATAGGCATAACCGCGAACACTGTTGGTGCCACCGGCACGGAATAAATAATCTTCTGGAATGCCGTTACTGTCTGGCGCCATCACATAACCCGCTTCCGCACGCAAAATGAAAACATCACGTGTGCCGGCCGGAATCCAGCGCTGGTATTTCCCGTACAGGCGCAAAAAATTCTGGTCCGATAACAGGGCCCGGGCAGCACCACCGATATCGAACTGGGTTATGGCGCCCTTTCTTGGCTCAAACTGACTATCTACCGAACGCCAGCTCCAGCCTATCGAACTCACCAGCGCTTTGGCCAGCACGGTTTCGCCATCCCTGACACTGCTTTTTTCCATCACAAAAGAGACGCCCAAACGGGTTTCATTTTTTTCTTTGGGGATCACACGTTTAATTCCCAGCGAACTGGTGCTGGTGATTAAGCCGGCGATATCGGTACGATCCAGCAACACGCCAAACGAATCCTGATACCCGGTAAGACGCGGTGGCAAATACACGTCGGCGTAACCAATCTGGCGCAACTGTTCAATCCGAATAACCGAGCGCAAATCATAAGCATCATTGATAAAATCACGGTCCCGAAACGACACTTCACCGCGCGCGCCGGTATTGCTGCTGTAACCGGCACCCAGTCCAAAATCGTATTCCTTGCGCTCATTGATCAGCACCGTCACCGGTACGGCCTGTGCCTGAGCAGGATCAGGCTCAACACTGACCGTCACCTGCGAAAAATAGGGTGAATTTTGTAGTTCACGCTGAAATTTCAACAACTGTTCGCGCTGATAAACCGCGCCCTTCTGAGGAGGATGATAACGTTCCAGCAACCAGGGTTGATAGCGCTGCAAACCTTGCACCTGCAGGTCACCAATATAAAACACCGGCCCGCTGTCAAACACCACCGTCAAATCGGCAAACGGGGGAGTAATGCCCGCTTCGCTCTGACTGATTTTTACTGTTGCATAACTGTGTTCTACCAAATTATCCAGGGCTTTTTTTTTGGCGCTGGTCCAGTCTGCATCCCGAAATGGTGCCCCTGCCGGCAGCGACCACTGGGAACGGATCGACTCTTGCAAAGTCGCGCTCACGGCAGTATCGGAAAAATCCAGCGCAACGCTGCGCACTTTGCTCTGCGCACCTAAATCGATCTGAATTTGCACCTTCATTCCATCACCATCGGATTGCGAAATAAAGTTGATTTGAGGAGTAAAATAACCTTCAGTCGCCAGCAGTTCAAGAATGTTTTTTCTGGCGGAAAAGCACCGCAACTGCAATTCAGAAGCAGTATTTTTCTCAACCATCCGGCTTAACTCGGCGACATATTTATCGAGCAAATCATGGATAGCCGGATTGGCAGGAGAAGTCTGGGGTAATTCAAACCGGGTCAGCACAGCTAATTCCGCCGCGGCATCCTGAGCCTGCACCAGATTAAAACCGGCCAGACACAAAACCACCGCAGCGGCCAGCGATTTCATTTCGTGGCCAGACCAACTCTAGAGATACCCAGTTTTTTGGCACCGGCAATCATCTGAATAACTTCATCGTATTTGATTTCCTTGTCAGCGGCGATCAGCAGAGGAAGGTCAGGCTCGGCCGCATGCAGATGTTGCAGACGCTCGAACAAATCCACTTTGCCGCTACTGGGCTCTGCCTTACCTTTGCTGTGCTTGCCCACACTGGCTACACCATCGGCTTTGATGGTGATTTCCAGATAATCCGTCGGAGCCTGCTTGGTTGCACCGGCATTGGGCAGATTGACCACGCTCGGATTGGTCATGGGTGCTGCGACCATCAAAATCACCACCAGCACCAGCATCACATCGATGTAAGGTACGACATTGATTTCAGATTTTAACTTGCGGGTGCGTCCGCTACGCATGCTCACAGCCATGACAATCAGCGTCCTTGACGTTGCAAAATATTGGAAAATTCTTCAACAAAGCTTTCAAACCGGATCGCCAGCCGGTCTATGTCGTGCGTGCACGAGTTATAGGCTACCAGTGCAGGTATGGCGGCAAACAAACCAATCGCCGTCGCTACCAATGCTTCGGCAATACCCGGAGCGACCGCGGCCAGGGTAGCCTGCTGAACATTGGCAAGCCCACGGAAGGCATTCATGATGCCCCAGACAGTGCCAAACAAACCGACATAGGGAGAAACCGAACCGACCGAGGCCAGAAAGGACAGGTGCGAATCGAGTGCATCCATTTCGCGCTGATAGGCCGCACGCATGGCGCGACGTGCGCCATCGAGCATGGCAGCACTGTCGGAATTTTGTGCGCTGGCGCGGTTTTTATGGAATTCACTCATGCCGGCGCCAAAAATGCGTTCCAGCGCACCGCTTTTTTCGCGCCGCAAATCGAGTGATTTGTATAAATCATTGAGATTGCCACCGGACCAGAATTCACGTTCAAATTCTTCCGTCTGGGTTCTGGCTTTTTTGATGGCAAAGCGTTTGCGGAAAATGTAATTCCAGCTCATGAGCGACACGCACAACAACATCGCCATCACGATCTGCACAATGATAGAAGCGTTAGTAATTAAGGTAATAAACGAAAGATCTTGAGTAACGGTCATCATTTTATAATAGCTTTAATGGTGGTGAATAATGAAGCTGCACGGCCTGCAAAACCAGCTGTGGAATTGCGCAGGGTCGGATCAGTTGGGTATCGACACAACCGACTTTGATACGCCCGGAAACCAGCATCTGTTTGCCGCGCCAACCCTGCTGATCAAAAATAATGGAAGCCCGTCCGAGCTTGTGCACCGACACGGTAATGAGCAATTCATCGTCGAGTCTGGCTGGCAGGTGATAATCCATGGAAGTGGATTTGACCACAAACATGGCCTGCTGTTGTTCTGCCATAAGTTGCTGATTAATACCGGCATGGCGCAACCATTCGGTACGGGCGCGCTCAAAAAATTTGAGATAATTGGCGTAATACACAATACCGCCAGCGTCAGTATCTTCGTAATAAATACGCAGCGGCCAGAGGAAGTTGGAATCTTGAATCACTTGATTTTTTTCCATATTAACAACATTCTGTATTTTAGCGTATTTCCGTGCTTCAAAATAGCGGATTAACTCCGGTGTATCGCCAATCCGGCAAAACTCTGACATACCGGCATCATTTCTATGCTGTTGATATTGATGTGTTTCGGCAAAGTGGCGATCCAGTAAGCGGTGGCGGCAATATCTTCTGCCGTCAGCGGTTCGGTACCCTGATACACCTTGGCCGCCAGAGTTTCATCACCACGGTAACGGACCTGAGAAAATTCAGTGCCACCACACAATCCGGGTGCAATATTGGTTGCACGCACACCGGTTCCAGCCAGATCGGCACGTAAATTGAGCGTGAAATGCTCCACAAAAGCCTTACTGGCACCATAAACATTGCCACCAGGATACACATACGCACCAGCCACCGAGCCCATATTAATCACCAAGCCACTGCGACGTTCCACCATGCCGGGCAACACCGCCCGCGTCATATGCACCAGCCCGCGGTTATTGGTGGCGATCATGGTATCCCAGTCATCCAGTGAGGCCTGCTGCGCCGGCAATACACCCAACGCCAGTCCGGCATTATTGATCAGCACATCAATGGTTTGCCATTCTGGCGGCAAGGCGGCCAGAAAGGTCGGTATGGTTTCCACCTGAGTCACATCCAGCGTCAGCGGCAATAGTGCCCCACCCAACTCAGCGGCCAACGCTGCGAGTTTGTCAGCCCGGCGAGCGAGCGCAATCACGCGGTGACCACCGAGCACAAAAGCACGTGCCATAGCTTCACCAAAACCCGAACTTGCACCGGTAATTAAGACTATCATGTTCATTTTCCTGTTATTTATGGCTGTTTAAACCCAATTATTGCCAATTACATCATAAGCGTGTCTGCGCTGCCGGCAGTCTGATTCGCTAGTATACAATTTTCCGGCCCTTCAGGTATTCGCGTCTGCAGTAAACTTGCTCAAACAGGGTGCATCGCGTAAAATTTGGCAACCATTTCGTCTCACGCGACTGGCGAAATCATTCCGTCCTCAAAAGCCGGATGAAAGATGGAGTTCCATCGGGGAGCGTGAGAATTAGTCGGGACATAGACTGTCTCTAGCCGTACGCCTGGGTAAGCCATATGGTAAAAATGTTGATGGCTGCCTGTCTTCCCTTAAATCGAAGCAGCATTAACGATATCGGACCACTCCTTCATCGTCAGGATAAATAATGTTTACCAAAAATCACACTTTAGACCAAATCGATCCGGAAATTTTTGCCGTGATTGCGCGTGAAAATCAACGTCAGCAAGAACACATTGAATTAATCGCTTCAGAAAACTATACCTCACCCGCCGTCATGCAGGCGCAGGGTTCACAACTGACCAACAAATATGCCGAAGGTTATCCTGGCAAACGTTACTACGGTGGTTGTGAGCATGTCGATGTAGTGGAACAACTCGCCATCGATCGACTGAAGCAGTTGTTTGGTGCCGAAGCCGCCAACGTACAACCGAATTCCGGCTCACAGGCCAATCAGGGCGTGTTCTTCGCGGTCTTAAAACCAGGCGACACCATCATGGGCATGTCGCTCGCCGAAGGCGGTCACCTGACGCACGGCATGCCGCTCAATATGTCTGGCAAATGGTTTAATGTTGTCTCTTACGGTTTGAATGATAAAGAAGAAATCGATTACGACGCCATGGAAAAACTCGCGCGCGAGAGCAAACCAAAACTCATTATTGCCGGTGCATCCGCCTATTCACTGCGCATTGATTTTGAACGTTTCGCCAAGATCGCCAAAGAAGTCGGTGCTTATTTCATGGTCGACATGGCCCATTATGCCGGTCTGATCGCCGCTGGCGTCTACCCTAACCCGGTTCCGTTTGCTGATTTCGTCACCTCAACCACCCATAAATCGCTGCGTGGCCCACGTGGTGGAATTATCCTGATGAAAGCCGAACACGAAAAAATCATCAATTCCGCCATTTTCCCTGGCTTGCAGGGTGGCCCGCTGATGCACGTAATTGCCGGCAAAGCCGTTGCCTTCAAGGAAGCACTGTCACCGGAATTCAAGGCGTATCAGCAACAGGTGGTTAAAAACGCCGATGCACTGGCCAAAGCCCTGATCGCCCGCGGTCTGCGCATTATTTCCGGTCGCACCGAATCGCATGTCATGCTCGTCGATTTACGCTCCAAACACATCACCGGCAAAGCAGCTGAAGACCTGCTGGGATCGGCGCACATCACCTGCAATAAAAACTCGATTCCGAATGACCCGGAAAAACCGTTCGTAACCTCCGGTATTCGTCTGGGCAGCCCGGCCATGACGACGCGTGGATTTAATGAAGCTGACGCTACCAAGGTTGGCAATCTGATCGCCGACGTGCTGGACAATCCCAATGATGCCGCAACGATAGAGCGCGTTAAAGCCGAAGTAAAAACACTCACGGATGCACATCCAGTCTACGCTGCGTAAGCTTAGCTGCCAGACTCTGTGAGATAACGTGTTGCACTCATTGTGCAACACGTCCTTAATCGGGCAAGACTATGAAATGTCCTTTTTGTCATAACGACGATACCCACGTATTAGATACCCGCATCTCTGAAGAAGGTGATGCGATCCGTCGGCGTCGGCGTTGCAGTAATTGTGACAAACGCTTTACCACCTTTGAACGGATTGAACTGGCGATGCCCTACATCGTCAAAAAAAATGGCAGTCGCTGCGATTACGAACCATCCAAACTGCGGGCCAGTCTGATGCTGGCCTTGCGTAAACGCCCAGTGTCTGCGGCCGCCATCGACAGTGCCATTGAACGTATTGAAGAACGCCTGCTGGCCAGTGGTGAGCGGGAAATTTTATCCGTCCAGGTGGGTGAGTTAGTCATGCACGAGCTCAAACGTCTCGATAAAATTGCCTACATCCGCTTTGCGTCGGTCTACAAAAGTTTTGAAGATGTGACTGAATTCCGCGACATGATCGATGAATTCAGCCCCACAGCCCACGCCAGAAAAAAATCCTCTAAACTGTCCTGATCCTGAGTGCTTCGGCGCATTCACGAATTAATGCCGGGCCCTGATAGATCAGGCCTGAATACAACTGCACCAGTTGTGCACCTGCGTCGATTTTGGTTTTGGCATCCTGACCCGATAAAATACCCCCGACACCAATAATCGGAAGCGCATCCCCCAATTCAGCCTTCAAGCCACGAATCACGGCATTCGACAATTCAAACACCGGAACCCCGGATAATCCACCCGCTTCGGCTGCATGATCGAGTCCCGCCACGGCATCACGACTTAAGGTCGTATTGGTGGCAATGACCGCATCGATGTGATGTTGCATTAATTTATCGGCGATCATTTTGATTTGCTCAACATCCATATCCGGGGCAATTTTCAAGGCCAGCGGCACGTAACGTTTATGCTGATCTGCCAACCGTTGCTGAGCAATTTTCAACTTGGATAACAATTCATCGAGCTCGTCTGCCCCTTGCAACTGGCGCAGATTTTTAGTGTTGGGCGATGAAATATTAACCGTCACATAACTGGCATAGGGATAAACTTTTTCCAGACAGTGCAGATAATCCTCCGCCGCGCGCTCTATCGGCGTATCGGCATTTTTACCGATATTTAATCCCAGCACACCGGCCCTGTTCTGATAAAACTGCGAGCTTTGCACATTGGCGACAAATGCATCCACGCCGCCGTTATTAAAGCCCATACGGTTAATAATGGCATGTGCCTGCGGCAGACGAAACATGCGCGGTTTGGGGTTGCCGCTCTGTGCCCGGGGCGTGACTGTACCAACTTCAATCGAACCAAACCCCAGCGCCGCGAGGGCGTCAATATACGCACCGTCTTTATCGAGCCCGGCCGCTAATCCGACCGGATTGGGAAAGGTAATCCCCATCACCTGACGCGGATCGGCAGCAGGACGGCAAATCAACTTACCCAGTCCCATGGAGACGGCGCGTTTTAATAACGGCAACGTCAGGTGATGAGCATTTTCAGGGTCAAGAGAGAAAATGAATGGGCGGGCACAGGCATATAAAAGTTTGGTCGACATGAAGAAGGATGCGGAAAAATCCGGAAAAGTTAAACGACAATTGAGATTACTGACTGAACATGACAGGACGATGTAAAACCAGGCCAGCGCAAAATAAAACCGTTGTTAACACCAGATAGAGTTCATCAAGGTTTCAAATGGCTGAAAATGCGATTTATACGCCATTTTACGGCTTTCCTTGATCCAGTAACCAAGATAAAGATACGGTAACTGTAATTTTCTGGCCTGCTCAATCTGCCACAGTACATTATAAGTACCATACGACCCCATCTGTCAGACTACTTGTCGTGTAACTTTTTAATTTGAACCGATCTCATTGAAGTCTGTTTGTTTGTGTTTTTCGCATTATCTATCCAGCTTTTTCCGGCGTAGGCAGTCGGGGTTTTATGGGTGGAGCGCAGCGGA